>PSMW01000008.1:65338-75169 GCA_040290295.1 Ignavibacteria bacterium | reverse complement strand
CCCCCCTGCCGCTGTAACTGAGGGCAAGGATCAATGTCAGTCCGGTATTGTCTTTTGTCTTGGCGATGTCTTCGATCAGTTCGTTCTGCACTTCTTGCGGAAGCTTAGGGATATCGCCGATGGCTTGAATGCGGACATTGTTCTGATGCAACCGATCGGTTTCGTCCTTCAAGGCACGCAGAAGAAGCCGCATCAAGAGGGAAACCTCCTCCTCTGGACGCTTCCAGTTTTCGGTCGAGAAGGCGTAGAGTGTCAGGTACTCCACGCCGAGCTGACCGCAAGCTTCGACAGTGTCGCGCACCGACTCGACACCCTCGTTGTGCCCAGCGATACGCGGCAAGCCGCGCTTCTTTGCCCAGCGCCCATTGCCATCCATGATGATAGCAATGTGTTGTGGAATCTCGCCGCTGCTCCGCAAGGCGTCCTGCAGTTTCTTGTCTTCGCCCGTTGCTTGCTGAGGACCTTGAGCCAAAGGTTGGAATCTCCCATTGGAAGAAAAAGTAAATGCCAACTCCTTCAAATTGGCACAAAAATCTAACTGAATTCCCAACGAAAGTCAAGGAAAGTCGCCGCGCAGGAAATGCCGCACACCGTCCACGTTGAGAGCACGTGTGAGAAACGACGCGGCATTGTCGTATCTCTGAGGGGCGATTGAACTGCGAGAGAGGAACGCGACAAATGTCGGACAACGGTTGGGTCTGATCGCCCTCCTACGATCATACACAAGCAGAGCACGCGACAACAGCATGCAAGCCGAAGCAGCAGCGCGATTCAAGGAGCGAAGGAAAAGTCCTTCGTTGCCGCAAGGAGCCTCTTCCTCAAGAAGGCTTAGCTGAGAATGGCTTTGAGCGTCGAGAGGGACTCCAGCGCCACTTGCACATCACACGTGCGGCGATGAACAGACGCCAGTTGTGATTTTCCAGCCACGAGGATCGTGAAGTATTGATCACGATACTGCTGACAAAAAGCAGCAAACGATCGCATTCCTCCATGCTTGGGAGAGAAGGTATGAAGGGTCTCGATGACGATGGCTTTCCCGTCCTTCTGAATGTGTTCAGCCAAGAGAATATCGGGAATAAACAACATGGGCGACCGGTTGCTCGTGGATTTGACGACGAAGATCTCCTCCCCATGTCGATGTGCGAGACCCCCACCAACCAACCAATCACATACCGCGCCTTCGGTCGGGGTGCGGACGCGATGTCCCGCACGCGAGGCAAACTTATCACGGGAGGAAGTGAATCGAACGTTCACCTTTTTGGCTTTGCTTTGCATAGGATGCTCTCGATGGATGTGGGTACCAATGTACAAGGAGCAACAACAAGCGGTGTGTTGATTGCCACACGAACGAAGGAGAACCTAAAATTACAGGGCGCGAGGGGATGACCATTTCATTTTGCCGGCATCGTAAAATCCTGTGTGCGCGGCTCTTTCACCTTGACGATCATCATCCACACTCCGACAGCCGAAGCCGCAAGCCCAATCCAAAACAGGAGTCTGTATCCGAAAATGGTACTCAACACCCCTCCCATAACACCGGCGGCATAGAAGGGTGCAATCAGTGTATTCATCAATCCAACATACGTTGCTCGTTGCGATGCAGGAGCGTATTCGACGGCAATGTTGTAGCGTGCCAGCAACTCTGTGCCTAAATTCACGCCGAGAAACACGTACACAATCACGAACAACTCCACCGAGGGCACCAAGAGCGACCAAAGATTTGCCACCAGAAGTGCAAAAGAGGCGACGACCAACGCCGTCTTATTACCATACTTGTCCGTCAGAAAGCCGGTCACCAATGATGCAGAAACTTGCGCAACGACCATGGCAAGCGTAAACGTTCCGACGATTGCTTCCGGCGCCGGAAAGACGTGCAGCGCATAGACCGTGTAAAATCCTGCCGGCATCACAGCAAGAACATTCACGCTTGCGGCAACGAGGAATGTCGAGAACGGCTTGTTCGTTCGCAGGACGCCGACGAGTTCGCGGACATACATCGCCAGCGAGCGATGATGTGTGACGACCGGGCTTGGTTCCACCTCGATCAAGAACGACTGAACGAACACCGACATGCTTTGCAACAGGAACGCAAGCGCAAAGACGAACGTGAAGTTGATAGGGAACGGCTCGTGCGCAAGCAACCAGGTCAGAATGGTGCCGCACATGAGAGCGCCCAATCCGCCGACGGTTCCGCGGATGCCGATGAGTCGCCCACGTTTACGCATGGGTGTAAGCTTGGCGAAAAGATCGAACCAGCCGGGCGTCGTGACGCCCAGAAGAAGTTGATTGAGAGTGTAGAAGAGAAAGAAAAGCGTCAGAGCATGCGAAGGGGTACGATCACCGAAGAGGAGAACGGCAAACCCCATCAGCAACACCATCATGCGTTGCGCCATGCCGAACCCGATCGCCCAGGGTTTCTTCCACGGTACCATCTCCACATGTCGCGCAGCGAAGATTTGGGGTAGGAACAACCCCATCCACATGACCAGCCCGAGAGAACCGACGGCAACGTTGCTGCCACCGAGTCGTGCAACCAATGCCGGCAGCACCGTTTGCGCAGAAAGCAACGGACCGGACGATGCAAAGAGCGCTCCCTCGACGACGTTGAGGATAAAGTTTCTGCGCTCGATCGTCTTCTGGGTCATCATCGCAGCGATCGGCTAGAGCGGAGGAGGCGTGTCAGCATAGACAATATCGCCGCCAAGGATCGTGAACTCGACCGTGGTTTTAAGGATGTCGCGCGGCTCACACTTCATGATGTCGTTCGAGAGCACCACAATGTCGGCGAGCTTGCCGACTTCCAACGAACCGCGCTGTTGTTCTTCGAATGCTGCATAGGCTGCCCAAAGCGTGAACGCTTTCAGTGCCTCGACACGTTGCATGCGCTGTTCAGGATGCCAGCCACCCTCGGGTTTCCCTTCATGATCTTGACGCGTGATTGCGGCATAGAAGCCAAACAACGGGTTTGGACTCTCGACGGGAAAATCGGAACCACCCGCAATGATGCTGCCTGTTTCCAACAGCGAGCGCCACGCGTAGGCACCTTTCACGCGTTCGGGTCCGAGACGATCTTCCGCCCACGGCATATCCGATGTGCAATGCGTCGGCTGCATCGATGGAATGATGCCAAGCTTGCTGAAGCGAGCAATGTCCGCCGGTTCGAGGACTTGAGCATGCTCGATGCGAAACCGAGCGTTCTTGAATCGATCAGGATTGGCTTTCGACAATTCTTCGTACACATTTAACACAATGTGGTTCGCTCTGTCGCCGATGGCATGCACACACAACTGAAAGCCGGCGCTGAGGGCCGCCTCGGCAAGCTTGCGCAACGAATCAGCCCCGGTCAACGTCAAACCCCGATTGAGAGGATCGTCCGCGTACGGTTCGATAAGGGCAGCGCCGCGAGAACCGAGCGCACCATCGGCATAGAGTTTCAGCGCACGCACCGTGAGCCGTCCGTTGTACTGTCCGATGTCGGGTCCCTGCCGTACGTATTGCGCCCAAGCTGGGCCCGCTCCGGCAAGAGCGGCGTAGATTCGCAGGGGCAGTTTGCGTTCTTGGACGAGTTGCTTGTAGATGGCAAGAACATCCAACTCGACACCCATATCGTGTACTGCGGTCAACCCGACCCGCACACATTCACGCGTCGCTTTTTCGATCGCCTCGCGCATCTCTGTTTCTGTTGGCGCGGGCATCACCGCCTCGACAAGATTGGCGGCATTATCGACCAACACGCCGGTCGGTTCACCGCGCGCATCGCGAAGAATCTTTCCTCCCTCGGGATCGGCTGTTGCCTTCGTGATAGCGGCAAGCTCGAGGGCAACCTTGTTCACCCACACTGCATGACCATCGACGCGCGTGAGAACGACAGGATGATCGCGCGTTACCGCATCCAGCATCTGATGCGTCGGGAACGCTTTCGATGCCCACTTGTTCTGATCCCACGACCTGCCACGAATCCATGACCCCGGCGGAAGCACAGCCGCGCGCTGCGCGACCAAACGTTGGATTTCCTCCACGGATTTTGTGTCCATGAGATCGATGTTGACGAGCGCCGCACCAAGACCTTCCACGTGGGCATGGGCATCCGTGAAGCCCGGATAGACCGCCTTTCCCTGCACATCAAGAATGCGGGCGCTCGCAAAGCGCTTGCGCAGGTCGCCAGTCGTACCGATACCGACAATCTTCCCGTCCCGAACGGCGATCGCTTCGGCAAGCGGCTCGGCGTCGTTCAGTGTGTACACCGTGCCGTTGATGATGAGGAGTTGTGCCTGTTCAACACGCTGTCGTTGAAGAATCATATATCCGGCTATCAGTACAAAGACAATCAGCAGTGCAACCAGCAGTCTCGCTTTCATGATCGATACACTATGGATAATGATTTCGCTGAACGGTTCGATTAGACAAGCGCAAAAATATAGACAATGCACACGTGCGTTGCAACTCATCCATCAATTCTCTACGTTGTCCACCAACAAAACGAGGAGTTCCATGAGGCAGCGACGCACTGCATATCCACCGATTCCCCTCGCCGACATTAAGACGTTCATCACGATTGTGCGACGCTTGAGAAAGGAATGCCCGTGGGACCGGGAACAAACACATCAGTCGATACGCCACAGCCTCATCGAGGAAGTCTACGAGGTGGTGGAGGCGCTCGACACGGGCAATCTCGAAGAGTTGAAGAAGGAATTGGGCGATCTATTCCTGCATATTGCGATGCACGCGACGATGGCAGAGCAATCCAAGGAGTTCACGCTGCGCGACCTCGTCCGCGAGATCACCAAGAAACTCATCCGCCGGCATCCTCATGTGTTCGGCACGCGCACAGCCACAAGTGCCCACGAGGTAAAACATCATCGGGAACGTTTGAAGTTGAATGAAGGACGCACGTCGCTCCTCGACGGCATCCCCAAGCATCTCCCGGCATTGCAGAGAGCATCGCGCGTGCAAGAACGTGCAGCACGTGTCGGATTCGACTGGAAGCATCGACGCGGCGTGTGGAAGAAAGTCCAAGAGGAAACGGAAGAATTGCACCGGGCAACACGACGGCGTGACAAGAAGAAAATCGAAGAAGAACTTGGCGATCTGTTGTTCGCGGTGGTGAACTACGCTCGCTTTCTCGATGTCGAGCCTGAGACTGCTCTGCGCCGAACGGTGGAGAAGTTCATCCAGCGTTTCCGCCACATCGAAGAGGAGTTGAAAAAACAGGGAAAGGACATCCACACCTCGTCACTTGAAGAGATGGATGCCCTCTGGACCGAAGCGAAACGCCGCTCGTAGCTCTGTCGTCCGCTGCATTACGGTGTTTTGCCGTTGTGGTACTTGTCGTACGCATCGATGATGTCCTTCACCAAACGGTGGCGAACCACATCGTTGCGATCGAAGTACACGAAGGCGATCCCTTCTACACCCTTCAACACATCTTGAATCTGCACAAGACCCGACGCCGATTTCGACGGCAAGTCAATTTGGGTGACGTCACCGGTAATGATGGCGCGGGAATTCGGTCCCAGACGAGTGAGAAACATCTTCATCTGCATCGCCGATGCGTTCTGCGCTTCATCGAGAATCACGAACGCGTTGTTCAGTGTCCTCCCGCGCATGTAGGCAAGGGGCGCAATCTCGATGACACGCTTTTCCAGATAGGTGCGCAGCTTCTCAGCGGGGATCATGTCGTCCAAGGCATCGTACAACGGACGCAGGTAGGGATCGACCTTTTCCTTCAAATCGCCGGGGAGGAAACCGAGGCTTTCGCCCGCTTCCACTGCCGGTCGCGTCAGGACGATCTTGGTGATCTCGTTGTTTTTCAAACTCGCGACGGCAAGCGCGACTGCAAGATAGGTTTTACCGGTGCCCGCGGGACCAACAGCGAACACGATGTCGTTCTTGCGCAGTGCTTTCAAATATTCCCGCTGACCGGGCGTTTTGGCTCGGATGATTTGGTTTTTGGTGTAGAGGATAACCGTGTCCAACTCGTCGTGCGTGAGCGAAGCGGTAACCGTTTTGGGGAACGCCGGTTCGCCGTTCGCCGTCACCAAGTCGATCACGGTCTCGACATCGTTTGTGGTCAGGCTGCCGTTGCGGTTGAGCAGGAAGATGAGTTCCTTCACCACTTTCTCGATCTGCTCCACTTCTGTTTGATTGCCGCGCAGGGTAAGCGAACCGCCGCGAACAACAATCCCCGCATCGAATCTGTTCTCCAGAATCTGGAGATTTGCATCGTTCAGCCCTAAGAGGCTGAGCGTATCAACACCATCGAGACGGATTTTACGTTCTACCACTCTTAACGTCCAACTCCCAAAGTTGTTCTTGCCACTCGTTGTTCAAAAAAATGCAAAACCCCCTTTCCCCACCGACAAGCGGGAAAGAGGGTGCGCATATGGACTGCGTTGTGAAAATCGTTTTTGCTACCTTGTCAATTCTTCGAAGAGTGTCTTCGCGCAGCGGCTTTCTCTTCGGCTGTCAGTTGGTTGCCCGCCGGAACTCTCAACTTCTGTCCGGGATAGATGAGATCGGGATTCTTGATCTTATCCTTGTTTCCCATCCAGATTTTGGGCCAGAGCCAAGCGTTGTTGTAGATATCCTTCTTCTTGGCAATGTTCCAGAGGCAATCCCGATCACGTGCCCATGTACCGACCGTGTACCACTTTTCGGCGCCGGCAAGCGCACGTTGGAGACTTGCAATCTTCTGATCGAGCGCGTCAAGCCGATCGGAAAACTCCGGTAAGAGCGAAAGCTTGTTCTCTCGGAATCCCTTCGCCTTGGCGGCGAGTGCGCTCACATCGGCACTTCGTTGCATCAGTTCCGTATCCGAAAGCCGCAGCAACTCGATGGCGCCGTTTTCGGCCGCTTCGATCTCTCGCCCGAACGCCGCAGCTTCTTCCGCATTCGACCCCACCATCGCATACAACTCGTTCTTGCAGGTCGTATAGTCGGCATCGAGCCTTCTGGAATCAGCTTGGAGCGACTCGATCTTCCGATTCACGTCGGCAAGCTTCGCCTGCAAATCGGTTTTCATCTGTGTGTACCGATTGACCTCTCGTTGCCAATCGTCCTTCGACATTTTCTCTTGTGCCGATCCGACAGCAACGAGCAACGAAACGATCGCAATGACAAATGGCAGTATTCGTAATGTTTTCATTGTCAATTCTCCTTTGGGGATTGAACTGTCCGTATCGGTTACTTGCTCAGTCGTGCCTGAACGATCTGCTTGTCGTCGTTGCACTTTTTCAGCTTCGCGTTCTTCTCGGCCACTTCCCGCTCGAGAGCGGATCTTGTTTCTTCCTTCTGAGCAACTTCGCGCTCCAGCGCAGCGTGTTCCTGCTTGAGTTGCTCGAGCTGTCGGAGTTGCTCTTCACTCGGACTCGTCGAGCATGCGGCAAGCAGGAATGAAGACGCAATGACGCAGGAAAGAAGACCAACATACACCTGTCGTCTGTTCATAACGTACCCTCCTTTTTGATATGTGGGGAGAAATCTATTTACAGTTACGCCACCAGAGGCACTACAAGTATAACAAAAAACGTCGGTGTTGTCAATCCGCACCTCGCCCCGTCTTTCCTCCACTGACGGTTCATCCTGACATTTTCACTTCTCTTGAGCAGTCAGTCCTCAAATTTCTCGTACACCTTTGCAGCTCGAGATCATTCCTTGACCCGACACAAGACGCGAGCTTGAAACTTCGAGCTTTGAAGTTCAGGTTTCAGGATTAGAAACTTGCAACTGAAGAACCGGAATTTGCCCTATTTCGAGGTTTGGAATTTTGCCATCCATATATCACCAATACCGACACCACCTCGTCTTCTTGCACAGCCATCGCTCGCAGGGGGGGAACGCCCTCATACATTATGTTGAACTGCGCGCTCTCTTGTAGATCATCCCCACGACGATTCCCATGATGGTGCATATCACCACGGTCGCGATTCCCCACGCAAGGATGATGCGGCCGGGATAGTAGAACATAACGTGGTCGATGAACATTTTCGGAATGCCGACAAGCGAGCCGATCAGGATGCCGTAGCGCATTCCTTCGCCGAGCGGCGACGTCCCTTCCAATCCTTTGGTGTAGATGAAGCAGAAAAGCGCGGAGAACAACACATAGCCGACGTACCTCCAATGGACGCGGCTCATCATGTCTTGCTCACTGCGCCAGTACTGTGCGTATTCTTGATACCACGCCGTCAGCAATACGCTGTGGACGAAATGCTGGAGAACGGACATCACGACGAAGCACGCTACGGTTGCCGTGAGCCATTGCTTGATGTTGAGCTTGGAGAACATAACTCCTCCTATGGGTTTGTGGATATTGTAGTTATTGCCCTCTACACGTATCCGTCGTACCGCATGGTGTGGTTGGCGTCTCGTCTGAAACCGAGTGCGCGTAGCAGCGGAGCGAGTGAGCTTGCCGCTGCCGGTGTGCCGTTGCATTGAAGGACGGTGACACTCTTGAACGACGCCATCGACTCCGGAAGGCGTACCAGCTCGACGAATTGTCGGAGTGCATGCTGCGGTGCTGTGTGCGGCGGCTCGCCGACGACAGTGAGGCGCGCTCCACTTGTTTCGATGAGAAGAATCGGGTTGCCGCGATGAAACGCAATCCAGTTCGCTGGTAGGCGCGCCGGCTGCGTTGTGATACCCTGCACGCGAACGGGTCCTCCGAATGGGTTGGTAGGATCGCTCGCGTTGATGAGGAGCGGCTCGTGGTCATATTGTTGGTCGCTGCGCAGCGCTCTAAGGATATCGACTGCTTCGGGGAGGGCGAATTGCATGCCCGAAAGCCCTTCGACCAAATAACCGCATCGGACCTCGCCGCAAAGTTCCATGCGTTCTCGTTGTGCACCAAGGAGACTCCAGGATAGAAGGTTTTCTCGCTTCACCCATTCTCGCGCGAGGAGGCTCGTGAGTCGCAGCAACGATTTCGTCTCAATCGGATTGCAGTGCATGATGGAGTTTTCAGAATGCGACTTCGAGTTGCATTGCGAAACGATTATCCACATCTCCCAAAATTTCCATCACGCCCGATCCGATTGCCGCTACGCCATCCTTGCGTGTCTCGGCATATTTTGCAGAGAAGGAGATGCCACTCAGAGGTTTCCAACGCAGCAACAGATACCAACGCCACCCTTTCCCATAGAGCGCAGTGTTCGTGAAAACGCCGCGCAGATCGTTCTCGTATTCGTACACTCGGGAATCGTACGATGGAGTGTGAAAGACGATCAAGCGCACTTCTGTGGTCAGCGAACGAGACAGATGCATTTGCAGGTCGGAATACGATAGAACTCCGCGTTCTTCTCTGTTCAAGAGAGGATACCTCAGGGTTGTCAGCTCCACTCTTCCCTTCACGCGGATGTTGCGTTGGGCATGCACGATTGCGGTGAGTCGGAGTGTCTGTTGCTTGCGTTCGACCATCGGCCGAACTGATCGGGACAAGCTGTCCGTCGAGGCTCTGGTGGTTTCCTGCAGCTTGTCGGTATAGCGAAGTGCCAGCTCCAATGCTCGATTGGGTGATGCGACGACGTTGACGAGCACGTCCCGACCGGACGCAGGCAATGGGTTGGTGAATGTTCTCCAAGGAAACGTGTAATGATCGAGATAGCCGCTCACGCGCACGATGCGCATCGGCTGCACGTCCACGCCGAAATAGAACCCACGCTCGTTCTTTGTGTCGGTGCGCTCGCCGAATCCGTAGGCGTGCATGCCGAAGAATGTGGGCGAGTAGGCACGATACACAAGCGCGAGATGCGTTGTGGGCGCGAGGGAGAGCACGATTCCACCAAGCGCTGCATTCCCGCCTGCGCGTGCTATCTCACCGAACAGTCTCGTCTGCTA
>PSMW01000008.1:0-65328 GCA_040290295.1 Ignavibacteria bacterium | reverse complement strand
CGTTGTTCCCTCTGATGACGAGTTCACCATCCACGCCGAGGGCAGTTGCATCGGCACCTTCGAACTCGAACAACCGCTTAGCGAGGATCGGCTTGTCGAATGTGGTACGATAGAAGGTGGTGCCGAGCGTCCAGGCATTCTCCGATCGTAGCGTTGCGCGCGTGCCCAAGAGTCGCTCGACAACCGCGGACTTTCGCGCTCGTTCACTTTCTGTGCGGAACAATCCTTCTTCATAGAAGCTCTCAAGCCCACTCTCCGTCGCGCTCGCCGAGAGCACACGCCGCGAGTAGAACAGGCTCATTTCCGTGATGAGTTCTCCGATATCGAAGGACGCTGTCGCCGCCCCGCCGCGCAAGAAATGAAACTCGTCTGCCGAGCGATAGGGTTGAACGCCCTGCGCGACGCGCATTGCTGCCACAAGCGTTTCTGCTCCTTTCCCGAACGCCGAGCTACGCCACAACACCAACCCTTGTCCCGCCTCCACAACGTAATCTCCAAGAACGATCCGCGAGAGGAAAGCAACATCTCGCATCGAGACATAACCGGAAACGAATCCATCGCACGTGCGCTCTCCTGCGTCTTTTTCGAAGAGCGCTCCGGCAGTCATAGTGGTACCTTGCTCGACCGTAAGTCGGGTGTAGTTCTTGAGCGGCGATCCGGCAAACAACTGTTCGCGAAATCCCTTGCGCGGTTGCAAGTCTTTGATGAACCGCGTCAGCACACGCACATCGCCGGCTTCTCGCTGCAGACGCTCGACGAACACGAAAGGTTTGACTTTCTCCCACACACGCTCTCCCACCTCGGGCATGAACGCCAGTTGCTCCGCCGCTGCGAAACCCTTAACCGATGTGCGAAACTTGACAATCGCAGCAATCTCATCAGGCGTCAAATGTGGAATCAGCGCTAACTGTGCAGCGGATGCTTTGTTGAGGTCGAGAGGATGGTCGCGCAAGTATTCCACCACGTCGAGCATCTCCGTGTTATCGTTTTCTGTTTGGAGGGGATCGAGGAGTGATTCGAGCAGTTCATCATCGCGCTCGTTGAGGCTCGCTGTATCGTCCGGCGCTTGCGCTCGGAGCGTGACGGGAAGCAGAACGAAGCCGAACGCCACCACGAGGGAATATCGCATCATCGCTTTCATGACATGATCTCCATCGAACGGCTCTTACCATGCACCAAGGCGAAGCAAAACGGAGAACGCGTGCGTCATTCCCAACTCGCCGTGCGAGGAGAACGCGTAGTCGAACGACGCGAACGCCAAACGAACCCCGAAGCCTGCGTTGAGCGTGCTCGGATCGCTCGATGTCCCTGCCCGTAGCGCGAGAGCTTCCACAGGAACGAACTCCACACCAACGCGCACTTCCATCGGGTAGCGAACGTCTTTCGAAAGGCTCAGCGTCAGTGTCGCGTTGGTCATCGGCATGAACGCGACACCGGTCGCAAACTGTTGGGGAAGTTTCTCCTTCGCTTGTCCAATCGTTGCCGCGTTGAGATTGGAGGCAGCAACTCCCCACCGGAACGTATCACTCACATCCATGAGCATCCCCACATCCACTCCCAACGACGATGCACTGCCGTAGTCGGCGATAGAGAGCGCATAATGCGTAACGCCGACACCGAGACACAGTCCGCTCGTGATTTCCTCTACAAAGGAAATGGCAAGCCGTGTTTCTCTGTACAGCTCGAAACCGAATCGTGATGCCGCCACGCCGAAGCATCCGACGGATGTCGGCTCGACGTACGCAGCGGCAATGAACGCGAGTTCCTTCAACTCGAACGGCCGGGGGGCGTAGAACAACGCAACCGTGCGCTCGTTGATCGTTCTCAGTGCAGCCGGATTGACGAACGCCGCCCATTCATTGTCGGCAAGCGCGATGGGCACACCGCCCATGGCGGTGCCGCGAGCACCGTGTGCTGCCCGTTCGAAAGCAGCATGCGCGTGCGAAATGCCAAGCAGCAGAACAATCATCAGCGTCTTCATATCTTACCTCCCGAAGAATGAATCCCCTGTATGCCATTGTTGACGTCCTTGAACGATGCCGCCAATTCGGTTATATTGTCCACACGTTCAACCAATCCGGACTCCTGATCATGCTCACGATACTCATCGCCGCTCTCGCCGCCGTCACTGCCGTTACCTCCACCACCATCGCACAGCAGGTGCAATGCGATATTCGGGTGAACTACGAATCCATTCCTTCGACCAACAAAGATCTTCTGACAAACTTCGCCGCCGATGTGCGCGACTACATCAACAACTACTCGTGGGGTTCCGACGTGCTGGACGAACCGATCAAATGCACGATGGAGATTTTCATTCAGAACGTTGTGGGAGAAAACCGTTACTCAGCCCAAGTGTTCGTCGGCAGCTCACGTCCGATCTATTCGAGCAATCAATCATCTGCGGTTTTGCGCTTGAAGGACGAGGCGTGGGAATTCACCTACATACGCGCACGTCCGATCAACCACAATTTGTACACGTTCAACGATCTCGCGAGCTTCTTGGATTTTTATGTGTATTTGATTATCGGTTTCGATTACGACACCTACGACAATCTCAACGGCACGCCGCACTTTCAGAAAGCTGCCGACATCGCGAGTCTTGGACGTTCAGCCGGTGCACGAGGATGGCAGCCGAGTACCAGCGGATTCAGCCGCATACAACTGATCGAAGAAATACTCAACGCACGGTTTGCGCCGGTACGGACCGCGTCGTTTCTCTACCACTTTGCCGGATTGGATTCGCTTTCGAGTGCCCCCGATCGCGCCTATCGGAATATGATCGAAGCAATTCGAATGATTGGAGATGTGAAGAAGACCGCCGACGCACGCAATCAGATCATCCGCGTCTTCTTTGACACCAAGTACATGGAACTTGCCCAACTGTTCGTGAACTACCGAGATCCGAAGGTGTACTACGACCTCGCCACGATTGATCCCACCCACCAGACAACGTACGAAGAGTACAGAAAAAAACAGAAATAATCATCACCACTGCACTACCGGCGCTGCGGAAGGATTTCATTCGTCTCTCCCATTGCGGCTCAGCACGCAAACCGGGGACAGTTACCGGCGCCTCCGATCGGCCGCCAACGGCTATGTGCTTGTGGCAGTGCTGAACCAACGTAACGCCGGAATGCAACCACATCATTTGAGCGCGGACGCTATGAGCCAAAGGAGGAGAGCGCTCCCCCCCAACTCAACTGGGCACAAATTCTGAAGCTCCAAGCTCAATCCTTCCACCTCTCACGCTCCCTCCTCGCTTAGCAGTGCAAAGATGGCGCGGCTGTTTTCAGCTTCAGGTCTCTTTCATCCATCTCGCCATCTTGGACACCTCGAGTGTTCCGCGCTTGAGTGCCCGTTCTTTCATGTAACTGAAAAGGATCGGGGTCACGATAAGAACATGGATCGTGGACGTGATCAATCCGCCAATCATCGGCGCTACCAGCGGCTGCATGACATCGGAGCCGACGCCGGTACTCCACATGATCGGGACGAGGGCGATCAGGCTTGTCCCTACCGTCATGATTTTTGGTCGCAGGCGTAGCACTGAGCCAGTAATCGTTGCATCTTCGATATCCGATTGCGTGATGGGACCTCGCTCGCCGCGTTGTGCTGCGCGAAGTTTTCGGTCCAAGGCTTCGTGCAGATACACCACCATCACCACGCCGGTCTCTACCGCAAGTCCGTACAGCGCAATGAAGCCGACCCACACCGCAACCGAGAAGTTGTATCCCAACATGGAGATGAAGTACACACCTCCGATGAGCGCAAACGGCACCGAGAGCATCACCACAAACGCTTCGGTGAAGTCCTTGGTAACAAGATACAGCATCACGAAGATGATGAAGAACACGATCGGCATCACGATCATGAGTCGCTCGCGAGCACGAAGTTGATTCTCCCACTGTCCGCTCCATTGCACGGTGTATCCTTGAGGAAGAGCAAGATGCCGGCTGAGGTGCTCCTTCGCTTCGTTGACGAAGCTCCCCATGTCGCGACCACGGACGTTCAGAAAGAGGATCGAACGCAACTGTCCGTTTTCGCTGGAGATCATCGGAGGACCGGCGACGAGTGCAATCGAGGCAAGCTGACCGAGCGGCACATACGTACGCGACGAGACTGAGGTCGTTCGCTGTGTCTGTGTGCCCGAGGACGTCGCCGATGAACGCCCACTGGTCGAAGGCGTCATCGTCATCCCCCCCGGTTGCATGTTCGTCCTGCTCTTCTCCGTTATCGGAGACGAGGGCATCGCTGCGTCGCCGAGAGGGACCAGCACGTTCTTCAATGCTTCGACATTGTCGCGAAGCTCGCGTGGATAGCGCACGCGCACAGGGAACCGTTGGCGTCCTTCGATCACGGTGCCGATATTTTCCCCACCGATTGCAGTCTCGATCACATCTTGCACATCGCCAACGGTCAAACCATATCGCGCCGCAGCGTTCCGATCGACGGTAATGTCGAGAAAAAGTCCGCGGCTTGTCCGCTCGGCGTACAGATCGGCCGCACCGGGAATGCCGCGTAAGATCTGTTCCGCACGGACAGCGAGTTGTTCGAGTGTATCAAGATTCGGTCCAAAGAATTTTATGCCCAAGTCCGTCCGTACACCGGTTGAGAGCATGTTGATGCGATTGATGATCGGTTGCGTCCAACCATTGCGCACGCCGGGAATCTGCAGTTTGGCGTCCAGCTCTGCGATGATGTCGTTCTTCGTGATGCCGGGTCGCCACTGCGCTTTGGGCTTGAGAAGGATGATGGACTCAATCATGCTGACAGGAGCGGGGTCCGTTGACGTCTCGGCTTTGCCTGCTTTGCCCAGGACGGTTTCGACTTCGGGAACGGACATGATGATCGCGTCCTGAATCTGCATGATGCGGTTGACTTCCGTAATCGAAGCCGAGGGCAACGTGACGGGCATGAACAGAAGACTCCCTTCGTCCAGCGGCGGCATGAACTCGGACCCGATGCTGAACATCAATGGGATGGTGAGCACCAACGCCACGATGTTTAGGCTGAGCGTGAGTGCACGGTGCTTCAACACCCAGAGGATGATCGGCGCATAGAGCCGATTCAGGATGCGCGTCACGGGATTTTGATCTTCGGTCCTGAACTTCCCGCGTGTCAGTATCGTCATGAGCATCGGGACGAGTGTGATAGCGATGATCGCCGAGCCGAGCAACACAAACGTTTTCGTGAATGCCAACGGCCTGAAAAGTTTGCCCTCTTGCCCCTCCAACAAAAACACAGGAAGGAATGAAACCACCATGATCATGACGGAGAGGAAAATTGCCGGCCCCACCTGCTTCGCCGACAAAATGGAAATCTCCACAAAATCCTTCGTTGTCAGCGCGCCCTGTTCATGCTGGGCACGAGCAACATTGCGATAGGCATTTTCCACCAACACGATCGAAGCATCGACGATGACACCGATGGCGAGTGCAATGCCCCCCAAGGACATGATGTTGGAGGTGATATCGAAGAGTCGCATAGTGACGAACGCCATCAACACCGCCACCGGTATTTCGATGATCACGCGCAGAACACTTCGCACATGGAGGAGGAACAGCAACACCATCACACTGACAACAATCGCTTCCTCCGTCAACGCCCGCTTAAGTGTGCCCACAGCAGCCATGATCAGTTCACTCCGGTCATACGCCGTTCTGATGTGCACATCGGGCGGAAGTCCCGGCGTCAGTTCCTCGATCTTCTGCTTCACACGATCGATAACATCCTTCGCGTTTTCTCCGTAGCGCATGACGACGATGCCGCCGACGACTTGTCCCTTTCCCTCTTTCTCCAACGAACCACGACGAATATCGCTGCCCACTTGCACGGCGCCGATGTTCTTGACGTAGATGGGCGTCCCGTTCACGGCACGTGCAACAACGATGTTTTCGATATCCTGAAGCGATTGGATATAGCCGCGCCCGCGAATGAACGACTCCGCATCCGACACTTCGAGAATCTTCCCGCCGACATCGTTGTTCGAACGCATCACCGCCGTTCGTACATCCGTGAGCGTAACGCCATAGCCCTTCATCTTGTTCGGATCGACATCGATCTGATACTGACGAACGAACCCACCGACTGAAGCAACCTCGGCAACACCCGGCACGCCTTGCAGATGGAGCTTGACGTACCAATCCTGAATCGCGCGCAGTGTGCCCAAATCGTACGGTCCTTCGACCGTGTACCAAAAAACGTGGCCCACGCCAGTGCCGTCGGGACCGAGTTGGACTTTCGCACCTGCCGGCAGCGACGATTGCACGGTCGCCAGCTTCTCCAGCACGCGACTGCGTGCCCAATAAAGATCGGTTCGTTCTTCAAAAATGATGTAGATGAACGACATGCCGAACATGGACTGTGCGCGAATGGCGTGCACTTCAGGCACGCCTTGTAACGAGGTAACAAGGGGAAACGTAATTTGATCCTCCACCAATTGCGGCGACCGCCCCATCCACTCGGTAAAGACTATCACCTGATTCTCCGACAGATCGGGAATCGCATCCAAGGGAGTATGGAGCACCGACCATACCCCCACGCCAACAATCAGGACGTAGGCAACGATGATGATGAACCGATTGCGTGCCGAAAAATCAATGATTCTTTCTATCATGACAAGACCTTTTCATGAGATTCGTGACTGACGCGCGTATCGTGAAGGCAACGCGTAGAGGCTCCTCTCTCTGTTTGTGTGTGATTCACTCTCCATGACCCGCGTGTGCACTGCTTTCACCCGAAGGCTTTCGCAGAGTGCTTTCGGAATCGATCAAGAATCCGCCGGTTGCTGCTACGCTCTCGCCTTCTCTCAAGCCGTGGAGAATAACCGATAGCCCGTTGCGTGTTGCGCCGAGGACCACATCACGCGGCTCGAACGTGTTCTTCTTCACTTCCACCCACACGACATTACGCTTGCCCGTGGCAACCACAGCAGAAGAAGGAACAACCAAGGCGTTCATCTTGGGAACAAGGATCGTTGCCGTGACAAACATATTGGGTTTCAGTTTGAGCGAACGATTCTCGAATTCTGTTCGCACGCGTATCGTTCGCGTTTGCGGATCGACGAGCGGATCGATGAAGGCGACCTTCCCCTCGAACGTTTCAAAAGGATACGCTTCAGTCGTTATCTGCACCCGCTGGTGCGGCGCAACGAATCGGATGTCCTTCTCATAGACATCCAGATAGATCCACACGCTGGAAAGGTCGGCAACTTCGAAGAGGTCTTCTCCGGTACCGACGTACTGTTGTGGGTCAACATTCTTCTTCACCACAATCCCATTGACGGGGGAGGAGATGGTTATGGTGTAGGCAACCGAGCGCGACTGATTCAACCGTGCGATCTGTTTGGACGTAAAGCCCCACTGTAAAAGCTTCTGGCGTGATTGCTCGAGTAACTGTTGGGCCGAAGCGATGAACGATCCGACTCCGGCTTTGGCTAGCTCCAACGATTCGAGCGCGAGCAGATATTCTTGTTGCGCGGTGATTGCTTCGGGACTGTACACTTCCGCCACGGCATCGCCGATGTTCACGCGTTGCCCCGTGTACGCAAGGTAGAGCTTCTCGACACGTCCGGGAAATCTGCTCGTGATGCGCCGATACTGCGGTTCGGCATAACTGACGACCCCCACAGCCGTGATGTCGTTGCTGATTTCCCTTCGTTCTGCAACAACGACCGAAACATTTGCGAGCACCCGCTGTCGTGGTGAAAGGCGTACCGCCTCGAGTGACGCGTCGTCAGGCTGGTCGGCGTCCGGCAGCTTGGTCTTTTTCACGAGTACCATGCCGCAGATGGGACACGCACCCGGGCGATCCGAGCGAACGGAAGGATGCATGGGACACGTATAGTACTCCTCCGTTTTGTCCGTCTGCTGCGGAGTGTGCACCACCTCTGCCTGGCGCTCGTCCGGCAACGAAGATTTCGTGCAGGCGGCAAGACTTGCTCCCATCACTACCGCCATGAAGAGCATCGCTCCTAACGGAAAGTGATGGGTGCGCGTTTGCATGGGTGTTTGCCTCATCGATGAATGTTGCATAGCGATCATCTCCTTTCACGTTGAAGGTCGAAAATACCTGCGTAGCCGACCTCGCGTTTCAGTTCGGCTACCGTTAGTTCGTATTGCATCCGCAGCATCAGTTGCTCCATGGAAAGCTCCACCAGCATGCGGTACGAATCGATCAGCATCAAGAAATCTGTCGTGCCTGTTTGGTAGGCGATCATGCTCGCTTGCACGGACCGCTGTGCTTGAGGAACGATAACAGACGAATAGTTGTCGAGTTGCTTCCTCAACGCTTCGGCTTTTGCATACAGGGCGGTGATAGCGGAGCGAATCATCGCGCGCGTATTGTTCAGCGCCGACTGTCTTCTGCTGATCTGTATCTCTGCTTCCTCGACCTTCGCGCTGTTGCGGGCGAGGCTCCAGGGCATGAACGGGAGTGATATGCCCGCGCTGACACTCCAGGCTCTCGTGTTTCCGTTCGGAATCGTCATGTACTCGATACCGAGTGTGAGATCGGGCAGAGATTCTTTCTTCATCAGCGAAAGCATTTCGTTCGCTTCCTCGACCGAAAGTGAATCGTGCAGGATCATACCGCGGAAACGCTGCGCCAGCACTTGGAGCGTGTCTTCAGACGGAAGCGGAGCAACTTCTTGTGACACCGAGGCGATGCCGAGCGTGTCGGTGGAAGGACGGTAGAGTAGTGTCCGGAGCATTGCTTTCGCCATGAGTTCTTGCTGCCGCAGTTGCACAAGCTGATTGTCGAGCTTAGCGATCTCCACATACGCCTTGAGCACATCCTGTTGCGGCGCTTGCCCGACACTGAATCGGGTTTGTGTGATCTTGGTGAATTGCTCCAGCAACCGAGCGTTCTCTCGATTCAGCAGGGCGGCGCGTTGCGCAAACCACAATTCGTAGTATGCCGAGCGTAACCTTGCCAGCACCTCGTTCGCCTTCTCCATGTGCTCGTGATGAGCATGCTCGGCGTTGATCTCCGCGATGGTTGACTGCGCAGCCAATTTGCCGGGGAAGGGCAGCCGCTGCATAATGCCAATGCGGGAATACATCGCACCGCTCCAGCGGAAGTTCGGCATCATCTCGTGCATGAACGTTAGTTCGGGATCGTCGAGCCTGCCAACGGCTTCCGCGCGCACCTCCATCGCATCGCGATGGTATTCGAAGGCTTTCAGCTCAGGGTTGTTTCGCAGAGCCTCGATGACGAGGTCGCTGAGCCTCAATGTATCGCTCACCTGCTGCGCTGATACCACGATGGGTACCAGGCAGAGAAAGAAAAGGATGGAGTGCATGAATGTCCTCTCACAAATGAAGGAATCGTTCGCGTTGCACAACGTTCAGTGCAACACAGGTCAGAGCAGAACGCGTGTGCGCTCGCTCCTCAGATCGAGAGAATCTTAGATGAGAAGAGAGGCGTTGAAGGTGGGAATATCGCGCGGCACAGGTGACGATGCAGCGACAGTTGCGGGCATGGTCGCAACGTGGTCACTCTGCCTCGATGCGAACAGAGGAACGACAGCGAGTGCGAGGATCGATTTGGCGCTCTCGAAGGAATGGACGAACGCCGTCGCGTTGCGTTCGGCGGCAATCTTGGTTTCGCAGCACGACCGATCCATTGCTCGGGCGTAGCGCATCGTGCCCGCCGGCACCGGTTCGTAGCACGCAGCACACACCACTGCCCGTTCACTCTTCGGCATTGGGCAGGAGGCAACCACAATCGGCACACCGATGGTGAACAGCGCAAAGGTCGCTACAAGCACGACTGCCGTAAGACGATATGTGAATCTCGATGACATGATCACTGTGGTTGTAAGGTCATGAGCGTTCACGATGCTCACCAGAAGGTGCGATGATAAGATACGACAAACCCTTTTCATCGGCAATAGTTCGCCCCTTTCTCAACGGACGAAGGTAATGTAACGACTGCTCGATGTGGTTGCATTACAGAGTTTTCGTTTGCTTTTACACATTACCTTTACATCATGACGGTTCGCGGGACGCGGGCGCTCACCATACAGGTTACCTCATAGGGGATGGTGCCCAAGGTTTCAGCAATCTCCCACGCTCCAATCCAATGATCTCCTGTCCCACCCAGCAGTGTTACCTCATCCCCCACCTTCACATCCGTCTCGACGCCCACATCGATCATGCAATGATCCATGCAAATGGTTCCGACGACGGGATAGCGTCTGCCACGAATCAGCACCTGCGCCTTGTTCGACAGCAGGCGCGAGTAGCCGTCACCGTACCCAACGGGAACTGTTGCAATCCATGTTTCGCGCTCGGCAACGTAGCGACGACCGTACGAGATGCTCGTGCCCGCCGAAACTTTTTTCAAGAACATCACGCGCGAGAACAAGGACATCACCGGTTTCAATCCGGCATCCGCCGCCATACCTTTCGCCGGACCGTAGCCGTAGAGCATGATGCCCGGACGAACCATGTCGAAATGCGACTCAGGAATAGTGATGATGGCGGCGCTGTTCGCAATGTGGCGGAGGGGAACGTTGATGCGACGCTGTTCGAGTATTTCGAGTACCACGTTGAAGCGCTTCAGTTGCTCACGCGCGAAGCATTGGTCAGGCTCTTCCGCCGTTGCAAAATGACTGTACACCCCCACCAACTCCACGCGCGGCAATCGTGCCACGCGCTCGATGAAATCGGGAGCAATCGAATAATCAAAACCCAGTCGTCCCATCCCGGTATCGACCTTTACGTGCACGCGAGCACTTTTGCCAAGCCGTTGAGCGATGCTACGGAGTGCCTGTGCCTGTTCGAGCGAACTGACGGAGAGTTCAATGTCCGTAGCGAGGGCAAGTTCCGCCAATCCTTCCGGCGCAATTTCGAACACAAGGATCGGCGTATCGATACCTTCGTTGCGCAACTCCAACCCCTCGTCCACACGCGCAACCCCGAGATAATGGACACCGCAACGAACCGCTTCTCGCGAAATCACTCTGACGCCATGACCATAGGCGTGCGACTTCACGACCGCCATGATCTTTGCGTTCTGCCCAACGCACATCTTCACGCGTTCGAGGTTGTGGCGGAATGCCGCAAGGTTGATGATGGCGCGCGTTGGGTGAACAAGTGAGAGCGGTACGGACATGAATGCGATCTGTTTCGTCTTGACTCGATTGTGGTGCGTACAATATCAACAGCGGGGAAGAGATTAGCAAGCAACTCATCGGCTCGCGTCGTCGGCGGTTGTTGCAGATAGCGCAATATTTCACCAAATTATTGGCGTTCAGAAGAGTTCAACTGCGCACAGACTTGGATGGCTTTTCCTACACCCTTCTACCGTTGGCGGCCTCATCCGTGGCATGGGCTGGAGGTCGGGCCGCATGCCCCTCGAGTCGTTCATGCCTTCATCGAGATCACACCGTTCGATCTTATGAAGTATGAGGTGGATAAAACCACGGGCTACCTTCGCGTGGACCGACCGCAGCGAACCTCGTCGTTGCCTCCGTCGCTCTACGGGTTCATTCCGCGCACGTATTGCGCATCGCGTGTCAAAGCGCTCTCGCCGACAGCCGAAAGAGGGGATGGCGATCCGCTCGACATTTGCGTCTTGAGTGAGCGCCCCATCAATCGCGCTGAGGTGATCCTCAACGCGCGCGTCATCGGCGGCATTCACATGATCGACCACGGCGAAGCCGACGACAAGATCGTTGCAATTCTCCACAACGATTCGGTTTGGGAGAACGTCCATGATGTTTCGGAATTACCGTCGGCCTTTCTCCAGCGCCTGCGGCATTACTTTGCAACATACAAAACCATGCCCGGTGAGCAGGTGGAAGTCTCCATCGAGCGCGTGTACAACGCCGAGCATGCCGTCAAGGTTGTTCAAGCCGCGATGGATGACTACAACGAAGTCTTTGGAAGTTGACAGCCGGCAGCGCGCCGGACAGGCATCCACGTGCGCAGCTCCGTCGATCGGAAACACTTCACCCGTTGGGTTGTACAACTGATGAAACTCGGCAACTACGCACACATTTCCGTATCGGTTCAGCGGCTCGATGTGTCCGCTCCGTTCTACGCCAAAATCGGATTTCGGAAACTCATCGAAAGTGAGGACCCGGCTCCATGGATGTTGGTAACGGACGGGAAAGTCAATCTGCACCTCTACGAATCGCACTTCGCCTCGCCCGCTCTGCATTACTTCTCGGCGCACATGCGAGACAAGGTGCTCGAGCTGATGCGCTTAGGCATAAAACCCGAGCAACAGCGAAGCAAGGATGGCAAACGCTTGCAACACGCCTTCTTCGACCCGAACGAAGTGATCATCATGCTGATGCACTACGACGACAGCATCATGCCCAAACCCAATGGCTTCTCGGAATCGAAAATTGGTGCGTTCGGCGAACTGAGCGTGGACACCGCGGAGCTCGATGCTTCGATTGCGTTCTGGCAGAAACTCGACTTCGCTGTTTCGCTACGCGGAGAGAAACCCTACCCTTGGGCAATCCTCACCGACGGCGTGATGATCCTCGGCTTTCACCAAACCGACGCTTTCACCATGCCGGCGTTGACATACTACTCGAACGACGTGCACTCGTGCCTTCACGCATTGGAAGCAGCCGGGATACATTCTGTACGTCGGCTCCATGATCACGACGGCCGTGTTCGCGGTGCCGTCATTACCGCACCCGACGGACAGACCATTTTCTTGTTAGAAGGTGAACCATAAGACGATGAGCAAGCCTACGGCAATCGAAAAACTCTTCACGCGTGACGACATCAAACGGATCGAGAACGCCGTACACCAAGCCGAAAAGGAAACCAGCGGCGAGATCGTTCCGTACGTTGTGTACACCAGCGACGCGTACGAGCATGCATTGTGGCGAGCAGGAGCTACGTTTGGGGCGTTAGGGTTCTTTGGTTTCCTCGTGCTCCACTCTGTTACGGAGTTGGCTTGGAAGCCGGTCGTCGCTGCAGAGTTGGGTCTGGCAACATGCGCAGGTGCCATTATCGGCGCCCTGATAGCGGCCGATGTCCCTGCAGTCAAGCGGTTCTTTGCAGGGAAGAAAATGCTGGAGCAACGCGTCCGACAGCGGGCGATGGAGGCATTTCTTGCCGAGGAGGTTTTCAAAACGCGCGAGCGGACGGGCATCCTCATCTTCTTGAGTTTGTTAGAACACAAAGTGCTGGTGCTCAGCGACTCCGGCATCAACGCGAAAGTCCAGCAAGCGGATTGGGAAGGCATCGTCGCGACCATCGTCGATGGGATGCGTTTGGGCAAGCCCGCCGACGCGCTGATCCGAGCAATCCAACAGTGTGGTGAACTGTTGAAGAAACACGGAGTCGCGCGCCGCGCCGACGATGCCGACGAGCTTAGCGACAGCCTTCGCACACGTTAACCCACACTCAGACTCTTCCGTTGTTCCTCTCTCCGGCTCCTTTCGTGCATCGTTTCCACGAGGCGATAACATCCGTACGCAACAAACGGGGCAACCGCCACATCGACCACATAATGCACGTGCTGCCACACAACAAAGATGGCAACCACGACGGTGCAGAGCAAGAACGCCTTTTTCATCAGCGGATGTTGAATGACGAGCGAAAGCAAAAACAACGTTGAGATGTGTCCAGAGAAGAAGAGATCTTTCGTGGGCGCCGTTCCATCACCTGCCAATTGCACAAACGGATCGCGCAGCACAATCAAGTCTTCCGAAGGTGACAGCGGCGTCACGTACATCATTCCTGCGCGCAAAACGACCATGACAATGTACGCCTGCATCGCGACGAGTAATCGCCAAGGGTACTGCGCCAAGACCACCACCGCCACCATCACTGAAAGATAAATCATCCCAAACGTTACCCACGTGAAGTCCCGCGGCTCGATGATCTGAAGAATGGGATCGTTCATCCGCACTCCTTCCCGTCCTTCCACCAACACAAGAAATTGCGCAAAGGCGGAAAGGACGACCACAAGCATCCCTGTCGTGAGAGGAAGTTGAAGCTTGAACGCGGATTGCTGCCACGCTTCTCTCCAACGGTCTATGACGATTGTTCGCATACGTGCTCTCCGTGGTTCAGGCGGGTCCGTGCAACGGAGAAGATACAAAAAACCCTCTCGTGGAGGCATCCATGAGAGGGAACATGTCTTCCTGCTTCGAACCGATGCTTACTTCTTCTTCATCTTGGCAGCAACCTTTGTCGCGAGGCCCGAGGCGAGACCCTTGTAGCTATCGAGCGCTGTGGTCGCAGCACTCAACGCACCTTCGACTTCGGAAGTTGCGGTGCTGAGTTCCTCTTTTTGCTTTTTCAGTTTGGAGAGCACTTGGTCGAACTTCATAGTCTCCAGACTGGGCACTTTGAACTGAGCCAACCATGCGCTCACATTGTCCTTCACGCTCGTCACGCGGTCTTTAGCCGACCTCAACTGGCTTACCGCGCTCGTGATGGATGCAGTGTCTTTGGGATACTTCTTCGCCAGCGAGTCTGCTCCAGCGATTGCCGCAGCGATTTCACCGGCAACGCCTTCCAACTTGCCGATCGAATTCGACGCGTTGTCCGCCATCGACTTCACTTCTGCGGTCAAATCGTCCACCATCTTCTTTTGTTCGGCTGATGGACCGCAACCAGCAATCGCCAACGCGAACAACGCCACCAATACGATGCTTACCTGTTTCATGTGTACATCCTCCTCCTATGATACAAGTGGATAAATGAATGGTATATGACACCTTGGACAGTCTTAATATATGCCATCTGCTTCGGAGCAGAATTAAGTGAGACTTAATTCTTGTTAATCGTCTCAGCGAGTCACGATCGGGCGGGTGAAGCGCCGACCAGCGCCGCATACAACGCAGGGTTGGTCGCCCCCTCCGTCGAAAAAATCAGCACCGAGCTGTCACGGTCGATGCCGAGCCGAGAACGAACAAAAGCATGCTCGTCGGATGCAAGCTCGAGGAGCGCGCCTGCACCTGCCGCTCCTGTTTCTCCGCTGACGATCTCCCACGACGCGAGCAACCGCATCGCTTCGATGGCACGAGTATCGGAAATCGTAAGAAAGCATCGCATTCCTTTCTGGAGAATCGGAAACGACAACCGCGAGGACGAGTCGCAATTCATCCCCGCCATGATCGAGGTGTGCGGTCCCCGAATGCGCACAACCCTCCCCTCCTTCACCGATTCCAATGCACAGGCAGCTCCCTCCGGCTCCACGCCAATGATGATGGGAGAAGGACGCATTCGACAATAATGCCGCACGACAGCCTCGGCAAGCGACCCGACCCCGATTTGCACGATCACGTGCGTTGGCTGAGCGAGACCCTGAGCGCGAAGAGCATCGTCGATCTCCCACAGCATGGTGGAGTAGCCCGCTACGACGTACTGTGGGATTGTTTCGTAGCCTTCCCAACCGCTATCCTGAACAAGCAAACCATGGTGTTCCTGCGCGTTTCGGACTGCATCGGCAACGGCATCGCCGTAGGTACCGAGCACCACATGCACAGATGCTCCTTCGCTTTCGATCGCAGCGATCCGCGCAGCAGCCGTCCCCTGCGGAACGGAGATGCGCGCGTGCAAACCAAGCAACGCTGCGATGTGAGCAACTGCCCGACCGTGGTTGCCGTCGGTTGCCGCATACACTATCGGCGTGCTCTGCCTTTGCAGGCGTGCAACACGTTCTTCAACGTTCTGCCAAGGCTCACGAAGCGTCGGGAACCGATCGCACAACGCACGATACACCGCCCATGATGCGCCAAGAATCTTGAACGCGGGAAGTCCCAATCGATGCGACTCATCCTTCAACAGTACGTGCTTGACGCCAAGCGCTCGAGCAAGTTCATCAAGCCGATGAAGGGGCGTTGGCGAGTAATGAGGAAGCTGCCGATGAAATGCCAATGGTGCGCGATCGGGCGGCTCGATCACAACTCGTTCTGCCCAGAAAGGATTGAAGAAGATCATCGTATCACCACCCTCGCTCGCGTAGGCGAAGAGCGAGCCGTACGCAGTTGGTTCAAATACACACCGCTCAGCACGTTCTCGGCGTGGAATCTCTCCTTGCACACGCCGGGCAAGAGAGGCTGCTCGATACGCGCAGCGACTTCTCGTCCGAGAATGTCGTACACTTTCAAGGCAACGTATTCGGGCGAGAAGTCCGTCGGTGACTGTTCGGTGTGCATCGCAACATCCGTCGTGATGCCGGGTCCTTTGGCAGGGTTTATTTCTTGCGCATAGACTCCGTTTGCGTCGAAGCGATTGTACGCGTGCGGATTGACGGCGAAGCCGGCACGCGTGTCGAACCAGCCGATGGAGCATCCGCCGTCGGAGGTTGCAGCGAGCATGGGCAGTTCCTGACTTCCCGCAGTCTCGCAGACCGTCAGATCGACGTGCGGATCAGTTGATGGGTACGCGTCGGTTGAAGCAAGTGCAAGAAGCGACAAGGCAAATGGATGAAGGTGTCGAGGCTTCACGGACCTTCCTTGGCGAGTTTATGATTGGAGAAATTGCAACACAACCTCGGCAAACTTGTCCGGTTGCTCTGCATGTACCCAGTGTCCTGCATCGGGGATCGAGACGATGCGCGCATGTGGGAAGAGTTTCGTGATGCGCCGTTCGTCGTCCGACTGAATGTAGCGTGACTTTTCACCTTGTACAAATAACGTCGGTCCATCGAACCGCCCTTCGATGGTAATGTTGCCTGCGATCTCCGGGTACGTTCGCTTGATGACAGCAAGATTGACCTTCCATTTCAACTTGCCCGACTCATCTCGAGTGAGGTTTTTCAAAATGAATTGTCGAAGAGCGTAATCGGGGAGATGCTTCATGAGTTCAGCATCTACCTCTTGACGCGTCGCGAGTCTGCCGAGCTTCAGCGAGCACATGGCGTCGAGAATATGATCATGTGCGCTCACATAACTCCGCGGTGCGACATCGACGACAACGAGTTTGTGCACCCGTGAAGGATTCGTCAAGGCACATTGCATCGCCGTCTTCCCTCCCATCGAATGTCCCAACAGATGCGCAGCCGAAATCTTGTGCTCGTTCATGAAATGCACGACGTCGTCCGCCATCACGTTGTAGTTGAACACATCGCTATGCGGCGACTTGCCGTGATTGCGGAGATCGAGCGCGAACACGTTGTACCCGGCTGCCGCATACCGCTTTGCTTGTGTCTGCCAGTTATCGAGCATGCCGAGCAAGCCGTGAAGAATCAGGAGGGGAACTCCAGCGTGACCGTAGGATTTGTAGTGAAGGGATAGCATCATGCGTTTCGAGATCGTTCTTTGTGGCGCGCGCATTTACGACTCTGCCGGCTCATGTTTCAACCGACGCGACAGTTCACGCAACGACGTCCAGCTTTCCATCAACTCCGGCAGATACTCGGACGACGTCACGAACGTCCACAGGTAGGCTACGATCGTGTAGATGTCGCCCGTCGTAAAGTCATCCAAGTCGATTGCAATGTACAACACCACGAGGAAAATACCGAGCAGAAAAAATCGCATCAACCCGAACGACGCAGCGCCGACATTGGCGATCTTTTGTTGCGGAATGGAGAGGGCTTCAAGATATTGCCGTACCGGTTCGGCATCGCCGTGTCGGAACACTTCGTATAATTCTTCTGTGCTGTCGTGGACCTGCGTTTGCAGCGTGAAGACTTTGCGGTTGTACACAGCGCTAATGGTTGCCAGCGGAAGGACAACGACAAAACACGTGGCGGCAATGCGATAATCGAAAAAAGTCAATCCGATCAATGCGCCTCCGATGGCGATGACTTGCTCGATAAGTTCCGGCACCCGGTACTGAAGGAAGGAGATGTACTCCTTGGACAACTCCACGCGTGCGGCGGTCTTGGCGGGAGACAAGCCCAGCAATGCCGCGCGTTCGGCAATGGTGGTTGCTATATGACGGAAGATGGAAAGGAAAATCCGTTGGTCGAGCGAACGGCGCAACGCCCCAACGCCCGAATTGAGCACGAAGACTCCGATCCACACTGCGATGGGCGCGACGGGCAACGTGGCTCTGGGCGTTCCTGCCTGTGCGATCAACGCATCGATGACGGGACCGAACACACTCGGCTCCACGATCCATGCTACGTATTCGATGACCACGAGTGAGAGAGCAACCGCGACTCCCCATCGAAATTGTTTGACAACGTCTAATAGCGTCATGGCACAACCATGTGTTCTTTGATGATGGTTCGATCGTCGATGAAGGTAATGAAGTTGAAGCACGCTGGATGTTGAAGGTCGAGTTGGACGCGCTCGGTCGTGGGCCATGCCGTGAACTGCCCGGTCGTACTGGCAACGCTGGAATACAGAATGCCGTCCCGAAACACCGTCATCCCCCGGTGCACATGGCCAAAGAACACGCCGCGAAGTCGGTGGCGGATGGGCACAAGCGTCCGGTGAAGTCGTTCGCCATTCAGCAGCAACATTTCGCTATCGAGCCATCGTGAATCCAAGGGGATGGGCGGAAAGTGGACGACAACAGCTACAGGGGCAGAGTCTCGTTCCAACGCCGCCAACAAGAATGCAAACTGCGGCTCCGCAAGCAAGCCGTGAGGGTCGATCTCATCCGGACCTCTCCCATCCAGCACAATGAAGCGTACGCCCTTGACCATGAATGTATAGGAGAGCGATGTCTCATGAACGTTCGATACGGAACCCATCTTCAAATACTTTGCAATCATCATCGGAGCATCGTGATTGCCGGCCACGAAATAGACCGGGCAGCGCAAGAGGGTAAAGACTTCTGCGGTGAGACGATACGCAGCTTCATCGGGATCCGACACAACATCTCCCGTATGCAGTACAAAATCGGGAACGACCGGCAAGGCGTTGATCGTCTCGATCATTCGTCTTGCGCGG
Organism: Ignavibacteria bacterium; assembly: GCA_040290295.1. Classification (GTDB taxonomy): domain Bacteria; phylum Bacteroidota; class Ignavibacteria; order UBA10030; family UBA6906; genus CAADGV01. The sequence goes on along the minus strand of PSMW01000008.1, from coordinate 46,493 downwards.
TGCAACGGATTACAGCCGTACAGCTCATAGTCGGGCCTTGGACCGATATGCGTGTCGCTGATGTGAACGAAATAGAGCGGCGTTGAATCCACGCGTCCAGTTTCTTATCAGATAAAGTTTTGTGAAGGATGGATCGAGCTTGTTCGATCGTGCACAAAGCCGCCACACCGGCATCAACGAGGTACAAGACCAAGCCGTTTCATCTCATCGAAGAGCATTTCGCGAAATCCCTCTTCCAGAGGACGGGTGGTAAAGCCAAGCTCTCGTCGCGCTTTTGCATCGCTGCCGAGATATGTTGTTCCTGCGTTCACTCGCAGCGCTTCTGAACTATAGATCGGAGGAAGTGTGACCACACTTTCCACCAGTCGCACGACGAGCGAGGTGAGTTTCATGATCGCGGGCGGTATGAGTACGCGCGGAGCTTTTCTGCCCGTAATTTTTTCGCATAGCTCCAATGCAGCAACGAACGACATTGGCGGTCCACACAAAAAGTAGTTCTCACCCGTCCTCCCGCGCTCGAGCGCGAGGAGTATCCCACGAGCCACATCATCGACGTGAGCGAAGCAAAACGCAGTCCCCTTCGGTGCAACAGGAAGCCGACCCATGAGATAGCGGCGCAGCGTATCTCCCACCAGACTTCGATCATCGGATCCATACACCAAGCCGGGCTGTACGATCACCAGGGGAAGTCCTTCGCTCATCATCGGCTCGGCGACTTCGTAGTGTGCTCGCCATTTCGTTTTGTCGTAAAGACTGAGATGCGGACCGAAATACCGATAGTGCTCGTCAACCACAACACCTCGTGTATGCGAATTCACAGCCAACGAACTGACGTACACGCCCTTGGGGACGCTCAGTTCGCGCATCAGTTCGAGGACGTTGCGCGTTCCAAGGATGTTCGCACGCTCAGCCGTAAGCCGATCGGGCGAACCGATGCGATACCATGCTGCGAGATGAATCACGCCATCGACACCCCTCATCGCGTCGCGCATGCTCTCCTTGTCGGTTACGTCGCCGAGCACGGTTGTAATGCCGAGCTGTTCGAGTTCGGCGCCGCGCACCGACGATCGAACAAGCGCCACAACATCGTGCCCAGCGGAACGAAGCTGACGAACGACGCGACGGCCGATAAAACCTGTTCCACCCGTGACGAACAATCTCATACTCTTCCTACACGCGAACCCATTGTGATGCAGCTTTACGCAAACGATTCATCAATGCCATCCCCATCCCCTCTTCCGCATAACCATGGCAAAGGATGACGTCAACACCTTTTGCGTCCAGCGCTCGAAATCCGTCGAAGAGACGGCGAGCGGCATCTTCCACGTCGTTGCCGAGCGAAAACACCTTGTACGAAGCGAAGCGCTCTTTCCATTTTTCCGCACACATCAGGCCGACGACAAATCCTTGCTCGTGCAGCATGCGAGCAACGCGCACCATTTCCTTGATGACCAACGTCATCTTCCCTTCGATGAAGACTACCCTCGCGGCAGGGGCGTAGTGCTTGTACTTCATGCCGGGCGAGCGAGGACGTTTGCGTGACGTCTGCTCTTGAAGAACCTTCACTCCAAGCACACGCTCGATCTGAAAGCGAGTCACCGCGCCGGGGCGAAGAATTACGGGAGGGCGCACCGTCAGATCGAGTACCGTGGATTCGAGTCCCACCTCGCATCTTCCCGCAGCGAGCACCGCCGCGATCCTGCCGTCAAGGTCTTCGATAACATGTTCGGCGCGTGTGGGACTCGGCTTGCCGGAGAGGTTTGCCGACGGCGCCGCAATAGGAACGCGGGCAGCCTTCAGCAGCGCACGTGCGATAGGGTGATGCGGAAATCGAACACCCACGGAGGGAAGCCCCGCCGTCACGACATCGGGAATACATTCCGCACGCGGGAGAACGAACGTGAGAGGTCCCGGCACGAACACATGGGCGAGTTTCCAGAAAGTATCAGGGATGGAGCGGACAAGCGAAGGAAGTTGCTCGACGTCGAACAGATGCACGATCAGCGGATTATCGGAGGGCCTTCCTTTCGCCCAAAAGATTTTCTTGACAGCTCGAGCATCCAACGCATTCGCTCCCAAGCCGTACACCGTTTCAGTCGGGAACGCAACCAGTTCGCCTCGACGAATCAAAGCAGCAGCAAGAGCGATGTTTCGTTGACGGTGTGCCGGTGACGTAAGGAGAACACGTGTTCGCATCAAAGCCATACTTCCGTGACCGTGAGTGCATCGAGCAGGTGTGGGGAGCGCGTGCCTTCAGCCGACGGTACCAGACGTTCATGATGCCACGGCGTATTGGTCGCGCTGCGGGTAGTCCCGGAGAATCGTGTACAACGTGTCCCGTTGTGCCGCATCGAATCCCGCCCCGTGGATCAGTGCTATGCACTCCTCCATGCTGGTGGTGTTGACGAAATTTGCTGCGGCGTGCACGTTCTCTTCCACGAGTGTGCCGCCGAAATCGTCTGCGCCGAAGTGCAGTGCAATCTGGCCCGCTTTCTTCCCCTCCGAAAACCACGATGCCTGAATGTGATCGAAATTGTCGAGATACATGCGCGACAACGCGATCAGACGATAGTAACGTTGCGCAGTAGCGTAATGAGGAATGAGCTTCTCCAACGGCGTGTTGCCCGGCTTGAAGCTCCACGGAATGAAAGCCGTGAAGCCGTGATACTCATCCTGCAACCGACGAACGACGTCGAGATGCTCGATGATATCTTCGTCTTTCTCGATGTGCCCGTACATCATCGTGGCTGTGGTCTTAAAGCCGATCTTGTGCGCCTCACGCATCACGTTCAGCCAATCTGCACTCGTTCCTTTCTTGCTGCTGATCTTTTTCTTGACGCGATCGGAGAGAATTTCCGCTCCTCCCCCAGGAAGCGTACGTTGCCCTGCATCCCACAAACGCTGAAGGACGTGCGTCACACTCAAGCCCGAAACCTCCGCCATCCCGATGATCTCCGATGTGGAAAAGAAATGCGGCATCACGCCCGGCACTTCTTTCACTGTCCGCTCCACCAACTCGATGTAGTATTCGAACGGCAGCGCGGGGTTGACGCCGCCCTGCAAGAGAATTGTCGTCACGCCCTTGGCAGCGGATTCCTTGAACTTCTGAATCATCTCATCGACCGAGTGTGTGTACTCCCCTTCCTCGCCGGGATGGCGATAAAACGCGCAGAAGATGCAATCGATCGTGCAGATGTTCGTATAGTTGGGATTGGTATCTACAACGAACGTGACTCTCGGCTCGGGATGTTTTGCGAAGCGAATCTCGTTGGCAAGCTCGCCAAGGTCGAGTAGTTCGGCGAATTGAAGGAGATAAAGTCCTTCTCCTCTGTCGAGTCGCTCACCTCTCCTGATCTTCGCGGCTATGTCGTTTAGGGTCATCTTTACTCTCCCGTAAGATCGTGGCGTAAGATCGTGGCGTAAGATCGTGGTACCTCTTCCTGCGGTGCTCAGCATTTGCCGAAGCGCTTGTTGCAGCAACCTTCATTGAACCTTTCGCGTGGGGAGATATTACTGTTGATCGATCGGTTTCGAGGATTTCCCCGCGGCTTTCGCTTGTGCTTGCGTAGCATTCCGTTCGTTCTCGACTTCCCGAACCAGCGTCTTGAACGTTCGCATCGCTTCACGCTCTCGCTCACCCAACCGATAATTGAATCCCGACAAGTACTCGTAGGTTTCAGAAGGCAGCAACCCCAACCGCTGACCATGCAAGGCGCCGATCGTACCCAACTCTGCCTCGCCGCGCTCGAGTGCCTTGCCAACGATGTGCTTCAACCGGCGCTTCTGCTCGTCGGGCAAATTCTTCTTCATCGCCCAAACGGCAAACACAAACGGCAGCTTCTGCCACTCGTACCATTCTTTTGCAAGATCGAACACAAGTTCGAAACCATCGAGACCGCACTTGTTTCGCCGCAAGGCTTCGTCCCCAATGAGGAGTATGGCATCGAAGCGGGAGTAGTCGTTCACGCCGGCGTGCAATCGTTCGAGCTTGGCGTGAACGCCGTACTCTTTTTCCAACAGCACCTCCAACAACTTCACGGAGGTCGCGGTCTCATCTGTTACGCCGATGGTTTTCCCGTCGAGGTCGCGCCAGCCATCGTTCGTAAACAGCATGACGCTCTTGACCTGATCGCGCGTGGCGATGCACCATCCCATCAATTCCAACGCCTCTTCCTGCTCGACATAGTCGATCAACGAAAACAGTCCCGCATCGATCTGTCCCTTCTTGCTGAGGATGCCCATACGGCGCGGCGTGATGGGGAGAATCTTCAGTTCAAGTTTGTCGAGGTGTTCATAGAACAGTGTGGAGTTGAGATACGGAATCTTCCCGACGACGCGATCGGTGTACACGTTCAAAGGATTGTAGTACACATCGCGCTCCACGGGAATCTTTCCTGCGTCCTTGATGATGCGGATGATTTGATCTTTCGCGAGTTGCATCGGGGTAATGGCGCCCGCGTCGTGTGCGATCTTCTCACCGCCCACCGTCCCGTCCATATCGTCCGCGCCGAAGTTCAGCGCCATCGAAGCAACGTCCTCGGTGAGCATGACCCAGTAGGCTTTGATGTGCGGAAAGTTGTCGAGTATGAGGCGCGCAATGGCGATCGTCTTCAAATCATCGGTCGCCGACGTGAATTGGTTCTTCGGCTTGATGCCCGTATCGCCGGGTTGGAAGGCGAGCGGGATGAAGGTGAGAAATCCACCCGTCTCGTCCTGCGCCTCGCGCAGTTTGATCATGTGCACGAGTCGTTCTTCGAGTGTTTCGATGTGGCCATAGAGCATCGTGCTGTTGGTGGGGATGCCGAGCCGATGGGCGGTCTTATGCACTTCGAACCATCCCTTTGCGCCGATTTTTTGAGGAAAGAGCAGCTTCCGTACGCGCTCCGAGAAAACTTCCGCGCCGCCGCCGGGCATCGTTCGCAAACCTGCGGCTTGGAGCTGCCGCAGCACTTCCTCGATCGGCATCTTGAATTTCTTATGGAAGAAATCGATTTCCACAGCAGTAAACGCCTTCACGTCGACATGCGGATATTTGTCGTGGATGGACCGGACGATCTCGAGGTAACGTTCCCAGGGCCAGTCGGGCGGCATCCCGCCGGTAATGTGCACCTCGTGGATGTGCGGCGTGAGTTTGTCCAAAATCTCCTGTGTCGTCATCTCATACGCGTCGGGTCTTCCCTTCTTCGTGGCAAAGTCACAGAACTTGCAGGACAGAACGCAGACGTTGGTGTGCTCGATCTTTTGGTTGAGAACGAAGTACACCGCATCGCCGCTCTTCTGTTGCTGAACGTAGTGCGCCATCTTGCCCAGCGAGAGCAAGTCGCGCGTGCGGTACATCGTCATGCCGTCTTCTATCGTTAGTCGTTCGCCACGAAGAACCTTCTGCCACACGCGTACGAGGGACGCATCGCAAAAATGAATATCGGTAGCCATTGCTTGAGAATCGAGGATGTCTTTCGCACTGCCGGAAACATTGCGTTCTGGGGGGTTGCGCAGAACTTTCGCCGGCTCTTGTGCATCAAAAAACTTGTAGAATATACGGAGATTCATCTGAGCGAGCAAACAGTCTGTAGTGCCTGCCGCTCGAACAGTGTGGTGCTCATCCCTTCATCACAGCAAGCGGAACGAGTTTCGCCACTTTCCGTGCAATGCCGGCACCGTGAACAACATCCACCACGCGACTCACGTCTTTGTATGCGTCTGGCTTTTCTTCTGTCAATCCCGATTTGGTTTCGCCGCGAACGAAGATGCCCTTGCTCTTGAGGTCACGGAGAAGTTGTTCGGCGGTCGTTTCTTTCTTGGCTTGTGTGCGACTCTTCGCTCTGCCCGCGCCGTGGCAAGACGAACCGAAGGTTTCTTTCATCGCCTGCTCGGTGCCGACAAGGATGTACGATGCCGTCCCCATACTGCCGGGAATCAACACAGGCTGCCCGACATCCTGCAACTCTCTCGGCAAGAGCGGATGTCCTTTCGGCAGCGCTCGCGTGGCTCCTTTGCGATGCACCAGAACCGTTCTGCGACTGCCATCGACCTCGTGCTCTTCCCGCTTGGCGATGTTGTGGCACACGTCGTACACAATGCGCACGTCTCGCGTACCCACAACGCGTTCGAACGCCTCGCGCACCCAGTGCGTCATCATCTGACGGTTGCAGAACGCGAAGTTCGCCGCTGCTGCCATCGCCTTCACATAGTTCTGCCCCTCTTCCGATTGAATCGGCACGCAAGCGAGCTGGCGATCGACAACGGAGATGCCGTACTTCTTCATTCCTTCATACATGATGTCGAGATAGTCGGTGCACACCTGATGGCCGAGACCGCGTGAACCACTGTGAATGAGCACGACGATCTGTCCCTTGTGCACACCGAAGCGGTGCGCGACATCCTCGTCGTAGACGACGGCGACTCTTTGGATTTCGAGGAAATGATTTCCCGAACCGAGCGTACCGAGTTGATGATGCCCGCGATCTTTCGCCTTGCTGCTGACCAATGCAGGATCGGCATCGGGAATCGTGCCATACTCCTCGATGCGCGCAAGGTCCTCGTCGTGACCATAGCCGTGAGCAACCGCCCACTGTGCGCCTTCGCGCAGAACGTTGTCCAACTCGTTCTTCGTTACATCCAGCAATCCCTTCCGCCCTGTGCCGCAAGGAATATCCCGAAAGAGCTGATTCAACAACGGTTCGATCTTCCCCTGCATGTCCTTCTCTTCGAGCGGAGAGGCGAGCAAGCGCACACCACAGTTGATATCGAACCCGACCCCCCCCGCAGACACCACACCCTCCTGCAGGTCGGCGGCCGCCACTCCACCGATGCAGAAGCCGTACCCTTGATGCGCGTCGGGCATCGCCAGCGACCGGCCGACAAGTCCGGGAAGCGTCGCAACGTTGGCAACCTGCTCTTTTGTCTGATCCTTTTCGATCTGTTGAATCAACTCATCGTCGGCATAGATCAGTCCTTCAATGCGCATCCCTTTCTTGTACGAGATCGGAATGAGATACCGAAAGCTGTCGAGTTTCTTCAGCATAGCTTTACCATCATCATGATGCAGTCATCTATGGAAAGACCAACTGAGTCCGATACCCAGAGACAACTACATATCGAGATACACCCTCACCGTGGCACCTTGTTTATGGAGCGTCACGGCGAGTTGATGATACGTTATCGCCTTCACATCCAACCGCGTGCGATGCTTTGCGGCGTCAAAACGCTCACCGTGCACCTGCGCTTGGAGCGCGGTATCGCTCAACTGGGTGATCGTAAATTCCTTCCCCACAAAACCTCCGCCGTCATAAAGATACAGAATCTCCGACAACCATTTCACCAGCAGTTGTTCGCGATCCGATGCGCGTAGCACAACCTCTCTCGCCTCTCGACACGCTACCGAGTCGAGATCGAGGATGACTGTCATGAGCCCCTTTGCTGCGTGTTGGAATGCTTCGGCGAGCGTCGAGCCGTTGGCTTCGACGCCGAGATCGGCCGGATGATCTAGTATGCGAAACGGTTCATTCATACAAAACCATACTGAGCTTCGTGAGGCGGGAGCCAGCATTCTCCCTTCCCATTCTCATAACTTTTTCATGATGAGAAGGGTTCGCGTGCCGATCTTCCTCCGCAAGAATCTTGGCGGTCGTGGCAAGGCTACTGTTGCAGCAAAAGCCGCGAACCGCAAGGGAAGCCAGTTCGGGAAATGACTCAGCGTGTCGTAGCAATCAATCCAGTCGTGCAGCACCACATCGTGGCCCAACTCGAGCATCTCGCTCCTGAGCGCATCTTCGATGTCTTGCTCAGGGATGCGATATTGCGGGAAGTCGGTCCACCGTTCGATCAGCCGATCCCACCAAAGCGAAAGGAGGTGTCGCTTGTTGGGGATCGCTACGGCGACGAACCCGCCGCGCCGTGTCACTCGAACCAATTCGCCGAGAAGCGCCCTTCGTGTCGTGCGGTCGTAGTGTTCGAGTACGCCGCTGTTGAACACCAAGTCGAACGTCCCATCCGCGAAGGGCAATGTAAAGATATCGCCCATGACGGGAAAAAGCCGCGATCGCTCGCGGTGGTGTACAGAAGCAACTCGCGCGTACGCATGTTGCTGCGCGCGAAGCGGTATCTCGCTGATGTCCACCGCGGTGCAGCAGAGACCTATGGTCGTGAAAAACAAACTCTCGCGTCCACTACCGCACCCAGCTTCGAGCGTCTTCGATCCCTGCTGTAAGCCACAGGTGCGTACGAGGAGCGAGGGAAAGTCGCGGTGGCGCATACGTCCGATGCTGCGCGCAAACGCAATGCGATATGCGGTGGGATGATCGGTATGAATTTTCCTTCACGCCGAGGTCACCGCCTCTCGATCTGCCATGACCCAATAGAAGCAAATCGAACCGATTCGTCTCTTCCTCAGTGAGAGACGCACCGGTTCGAAAAGCAGAAAGGGAATACGTTGAGACAGGCAAGCCGATCCGCATGTGTTCGGCCGAACGCTTCAAACGCTGTTGCAAGTCCTCCATCCGATCCTGAAAGTGATGTTTCAACTCATGCCATCGCTCCTTCAGGTGTTCAAGCTTCGTTTGCCAGCGCCCGAGGCTCTCCGGTTCGCACAGGTCGATGATCACCTCATCCTCTTCGTCGAGCAGGCTCATCTCGCGCCGTTGTTTTATCGTCAACCTCAATTGTTCTCGAACCCCCTTGCGGAGGATTTCGACGTTGACGGATTCGCCGCTGTCGTACTCATCCAAAGCGTCGAGCAGGTCGTTCACATCGGCTATGGTTTCCTTGCCGACACTGAGAATCACGTCGCCCGCTTTGAAGCCTGCACGTTCGGCATCGCTGCCGCGCCGCACACTTTTGACCAACACCCCTCGCCGATTCGGCGCACCGAAGTAGTCGGCGAGTTGCTTGGTCAACGTCTCGACTTCAAGGCCGTACAGTGACGCTGAGCGATACACGCGGATGTGTGGAATTGGCGGCATTGGCGGTATGCGAAACGAGAACGTGCCAGAGAGTTTCGGTCGGCGCTCGATGGTGGCGTGCACGGTCGTTCGTTCATCCCCGCGCACGACGATGATCGAGACATCCGTTCCCGGCTTGGTCGCGCGCACAGCGTCGATCAGCGCATCGCTGTCGCGAATGTGCTTGCCGTCGAATTCGATTATCACATCGCCTTCACGGATGCCGGCATCTTCTGCAGGACTGTCCTCCTCGACGCGCGTGACAGAGGCTCCCTCTTCGACCTTCAAGTCTTTTTTGCGTGCCAGACGAGGCGTCACATCCTGCACAGCAACGCCCAACCATCCGCGATCCTCTGGTACAACCACAACCACGTTGGAGGCGTGAAGTCCGACGTCATGCGGCACGTTGCCACAGGACGTCGTGCCAAACAGAAGTGGCAAGCAGCAAGCTGCGATCCAAAGCGCTTTCATACGAACCTCCTCTCACATTATTCATGACTACAACATGGAATTGCCCACTACTTTCCTTTCAAGATACGTAGCAGAGCGGCGCGAGATTTTTCGCTGCCGATGCTTCCAAGATAATAAACAGCATCGCTGCGGAGTTCGACGCGCTCGTGGGTTCTTGCAACGGAAGCAAGAAAGTCCACCGCCTTCTCGTTGCCGATCTCTGCGATGGCATACAGCGTCGGCGCGGGCTGTGTTGCCTAGCGTTCGATCGATGCAACAAACGCTCGCCAAAAGACTTCATCGCGAAAGGCAGAGGGCCGCGGCAGCGTGGACAGCTCCGCCAAGGGTTTTTCCAACTCACGGAGCTCCTTGCTGCACGAAGCGCATGTACGAAGATGGCGTTCGACCTCGCGACGCACTTTCTCGTCCAGTTTCTTCTTCACAACATCGTACAACAACCAGCGAACGATTGCGTGAGACATGATCCTCCCTCTTTCAAAAACTCGAGCTTCCGCCGCAGATGCTTCAAGCCGCGAAACAAATGCGTCTTCACCGTGCCCTCCGAACACTTGAAGATCTCGCTCACTTGCTTCGTCGAAAGTCCTTCGAGATGACGGAGGGTGACAACGGCGCGCTGCAGCGTCGGCAGCTCGCGCAGCGCCCGCTCGATATGACGTTGGCGTTCGCGCTCCACCAGCTCGTCGGTCGATTCTGCTGCAGTCACGTTGGAGAACTCCTGTATGCTCACGGTCATTCGTTCATGATCATGAACGCGACGCTTTCGTGTCAACGCCTTCTTCACGACGATGCGATAGAGCCACGTTCCCAACGACGCATCGCCACGAAAACTCGACAGTGCCTCATGGACCTTGAGAAATGCCTCTTGGGCAATATCCGCCGCGCTGTCGTGATCGCCCACGAAGCGATAGGCAATGTTATTTATATAGGCTTGCCGGCTGTACCGCTCCACCAGGAGGCGGAATGCACAGCGATCGCCTTCTTTCGCCCGTTGGATGATGCTGCGCTCATCTTGCCCTGGCTCGTCCAAGCATTTCGCCGTGAGCACGTCAGGGGGCGGTGCAGCAGAATCGCCGGCTTTCGACATGTCCTTTCCGGATTTCAGATTCACTTGTTAGACGCGCAACAATGCCGATCGGTTGACATGCACCCATCGGTGATGCGTTGACACGACGGAAGGGGAACCCCTCGTGAGATACGATGGATCGTATGAAGCGTTGCGGTGGGATCGATTAGAAATAAACGTAATACAGCCAGTACATCACAGGCACGAGTGTACCGGCACCGACAAACCATTTCCCCCTCCCTGTAAGCCCAGTGGGACCCTTCAGCATGAACAAGCCGGTAAGCGCCATGGTGATAAGGGCAAGAGCGAAAAGGTCTGCAATGTAGGTCCACACCTTCTTCGGCGCGTTAAGGTGAAGTTGATTCAACTCGTACAGGACGCGGCGCGGCTTGATCTCTTCAATGAGCACCGTTCCGGTCGGAAGATCGATCGAGTAGGTTTTCTTGTCGTAGCAAAGTTGAAGCGTCTCCGGATCGGGACGGAACGTGTTGTTCGGTTCGGCGTCGAGATTCAGCAGGCGCCGAGCTTCTGCGATCATCTCATCTTTCGTTGTCGCAGTGATGGGCGTGACGCTGACGATGTGTTTGTCGATGCGGTAGTTGGGATTCCAGTCCGCAACATGATTGACTGCCAGCCCGGAAATGCCGTACACGAGCGTAAGCGCAACGACGCTGTAGCCGATATCGCGGTGAAGAATGTTGTTCCACTTTCGCCATTTGAATTGTGCCATCGTCTGTTTCCTACCTGCGTTCCGATTGTTCCAAGTATCTCTTCTCCGCCATACACAGAAGCCGCAGCGTCAAACCACCGACACTGCGGCTTCATGAAGTTCGTACCTGAAAAGGTGTCTATCGGATGACTGCACCTTCACCTTTGAGCTGCACGACGGTTTTCGGACCCGTCACCGTGGAAGGATCGAATGTCTTTCCCTCTTCCTTTGCATGCTTCTCCCCCTGTTTGATCAGCTCTTCCTTGGTGTACGTGCGCACCGTGACCACGCCTTCGGCGAGCGCTTGCTTCCCCTTTGCATCCATGGGAAAAACGATGACGCCGTCATCGACCTTGAAGCGCAGGGTTTCAAACTCTTTATCGCTCGCCAATTTGATCCAGCAGCCGCGCTCCGAACATACGTCCACGATCGCTCCTTCCACCAAAACTTTCTTGCCGTTGAATTGTTCAGGATCGGCAAGAATGTCGGAGATCTTTGTTTTCTCCTTCAACGTCAATTTCTTTCCGTATTCTTTGGCGGAAGCGCCAGCAACGAGAAACAGGGTGACGAGAGCGATGACAAGACTCTTCATGAGCGATTCTCCATGAATAATTGAACGACGGATGTTATGCCTGAACAGGTTCTTTCGACGGCTTCGATGCCGTTGTGCCGAAAACATAGTCCCACAGCGGCGAACTGACGCCGAAGCGCGTGTTAGGGTCTTGATAGTGGTGAAGCATGTGATACTGCTTCAGCCACAACCAACGCGGAGACTTCATCGAGAAATGGTGCGAGGCGTAGTGCCAGGTATCGTAAATCATATAGCCAAGAATGAAGCCCGCGAAGAACGGCGCCGTAAAGACCGCGCCGAGCACAGCGACGAAAAGGTAGTAGAACAGAATCGCCAACGGGACGCTCACCACAGGGGGCATAACAAGCCGGAGCGAGTCATTGGGATAGGCATGATGAACGCCGTGCATCATGAAGTGGAGATACTTCCCCCACTCACTCGTCGGCTCGTAGTGAAACACGAACCGGTGCAGCAGATATTCGGTGAGTGTCCAGAAGAACATTCCTGCTAAGAACAGCCCCACAATCGCTGCACCTGTCAGCTCGGGAAGCGTATATGCCTTGTACAAGAAGTACGACATCACCGGAACGTACACAATCAGCGGCACGCTTGGATGAACGTGCGAGAACATTTCGAGAAAGTCGCTCTTGAAGAGCCGAGCAGACTCATCTTTGTTGGAGATGTAGAGCTTTTGCGCCATAATAACCTCACCAAACTCTGTAATAGATAACGACGCCAATAATCTAACGAAGCAACGCGAAAAACACAACACCCGTCCACGGGTGCACGGGCAATTGACTGCAACGCGATTCAGCAGCGAGTGTACGGCACTTCACGCGTTCTGATGTTTGTTGTGCTCCTCGGCGGCTTGCTCAGTCGTTTGGACCGTAGTCCGGAACTTCACCGCGGAAATGCTGGTAGATGGGATTGTCCAATTGTTGGAAGCGTCGCTGATATTCTTCACGGGTGATGCTGTTCTGCCACCTGTCGGTGAGCATCGCAAATCCCGTCAGTGCCATAAACACTGCTGCGATGAGTGTTCCAAGGAGCCACGTCGGTACTGCGCGCGTACTCCGAGCGCTCGTACGCACATCGAGCGTTGCTTTCACCGGGCATGCGCTGACACACAGCATGCAGCTCATGCACTCGTCACTCCACACTCTTTTCACCTTGTGCACGTTGATGTTGGCGGGACAAGCTTTTGTACAGAGCTTGCAGTCGATACATGTCGCGGCGTTCCGTGTACTTTTGAGCGGCGAGAGCCACCCGACAATGCCGAGCAGTGCACCGTACGGACACAAGAATCGACACCAGAAGTTCTTCACCACCACCGAGAGCGCCATCAGCGCAATGATCGTCCAAAGCGCGAAACTCGAAATCTCGGCAAAGAACAAATACATCTTGATGTCGGCGACTTTGTTGTAAGGACTGTAAATGAAGCGTTCCAACGCCGCAACATCCATCGTCATGATAGCGTGAACGAAGAAGTACAACAGCAATTACTTGAGCGAGCGCAGAGGATAATCCAACCAACGCGGCAGCGTGAGATTTCGTTTAAAGAGTTTCGTGCCCAACAACCAGAAGGACTCGCTCAGCGTGCCGATCGGACAGAGCCAACTACAGAATGCCTTCTTGAGTGCAACGCTCACACCAACAACTGCCAACAGAATGAACACGGACGCTGGATGGATCGTGTTCAACGATTCGGTTAGTAACCAATGCCGCAGGCTCATCAACGCACTGATGGGCAGGAAGCCTTCAACGCCCAGCGGTCGTTCATAGTAAGGTTCGGCGCCGCCGGACATCCCCCAACGCATAAACAGCCAGAACTCTACACCTATCCAAACACACAGTGCAACAAAGGCAGCCTGCACCACCGTTCGTTGAAACTGCACATCTTCCCTCAACCGCCAGAGGATGCGCTTGTACCAAATCCGCTCCGAGGAGAAATCGGGCAGGACTCGCCGAAGATGCCGCGGAAGTTTCTTCACACGCGGTCGGGTGGACAACTCTGCGGCAGACAGTTGGCGCAAGGCGAGCGGTGAATGAACTCTCGTTTCAGCCGCTGTACTGTCGAACGTGTCGATTCTCATGGAAGCACTCCCTTTTCCCATTTCCGATAAGCTGGGATCCTGCGCCTGCGGATTTTCGGGGTGCATGGCGCACATCCAGCCGCCCACCTCATTCCTCTTGCAACTTCGATGCCGCTTCAGACTCATTTATCTTGTTTGTAGCTATGCGAAAAACATCAACTCATTGCCGCACGATACTCCGGCTTCTTCATCTCTCTTGCCATCTCAGCGATATTTTTCCCTACCAGCATTTGGTAAATTTCGTCGCGCATCGGTCCCCATTTCGAATGAACGGAGCAGGGATTTCGACCAGAGCATTCGGGGAAACCGAGCACGCATTTGTGCATGAAGTCATCGCCATCGATGGCGACCACTATGTCGTACAACGTGATGTCTTTAGGCTGCTTGCCGAGAGCGAAGCCGCCTGCCGGACCCTTCGCCGAGGTCAACAAGCCCGTGTTGGCGAGGCGTTGCAATATCTTGGCAAGGAAGTGATAGGGGATGTCGAGCCTCTTGGTGAGTTCCTTGATCGAGGTCATCTCCCATTCCGGTTTGAGGGCAAGGTACAGCACACCCTGGATGGCGTACTCGCATTGGCGACTGAACAGGAGGCTCATAGTTGTTTCAGAGTTCTTGGTCTTATTATGAGAAAGAAGTGTGAGAGTTGCAAGAGCACGCTGCATCGGTCCTCGATGCATTCACGGCGGCTCTTGATTTTTCCTCCAATCCATTCTACCATGCATGGGGAAGCAACAGCGAGAGGAACTGACCGATGCCAACTCTACGCGTTCGGTGTTATGCAGAACTCAACGATTGCCTGCCCGTTGCGCAGCGCCAGCGATGGATAGAACGATATCTAAACCAGGACAGCACGGTCGACGAGCTTGTTCGGTCGCTTGGCATTCAGCCCACTCAGGTCGATCTCGTCCTTGTCAACGGCGATTCCGTTGAGTGGAACCACGTCCTTCACGATAAGGATTGCGTGAGTTTGTACCCGGTTTTCGAGTCGTTCGATATTGGAGGGCTTACACGTCTTCGGAGCAAGCCTCTGCGCGAGCCCCGCTTCGTGCTGGATGTTCATCTCGGCACGCTTGCCCATCTTCTTCGCATGCTCGGCTTCGATGCAGTAAACGCGCATCACTCGTCCGACGAGGAACTGGTGAGGCTCTCGACCAACGATGGACGCACACTCTTGAGCAAAGACCGAGCATTGTTACGTCACGACGCGTTGACCCGGCGGTACCGCGTGCAGTCAAGCAATCCGCGCGAGCAACTTCTGGAGGTGCTTCGCCGCTTCGATCTCTTCCATTCCTTTTCCCCTTTCACGCGCTGCATCGAATGCAACCACCTCCTTCGCCCGGTCGCCAAAGCTGACGTTGTCCATCGGCTTCCAGCAAAAGTACGCGAGCTGTACAACGAGTTCCAGCTATGCACGCAGTGTGAGAGAGTCTATTGGCAAGGACCGCGCTATGCAAAGATGCGCGAGTTCATTTTTGCTATCCAACGAGAGGGAGAACACCGATCCGCCGGCGGCGTTTGAATGTGGGAATGAACATCTCGTACGCGAGTCGAGATGTTGATCGCATTCCTCCCCTTGTCATTTCACGATCATCATCCGTCTCGTCGCGATATAGCCAGGGGCTGTAAGTCGGTAGAAGTACACACCGCTCGCCAATCCATCCGAATGGATCGTAGTCTCATAGCTTCCTGCCTGAAGAGTCTCATCCACCAGCGTTCTTAGTTCTCTTCCTAACAGATCGAACACCTTGAGCGTCACACGCATTTTGGGTTCGAGGTTTGGAATCTGGAACTTGATGGTCGTTGTCGGATTGAATGGATTGGGATAGTTCGGGTGCAAAGCAAATTGAACGGGCGCGCTCGGCTCTTCGCCTGCGCCGGTAAGGATCGTAAGAGTGACGGGAACGAGCACCGTTGCACGGGAGGTGTCGTTCGACGCAACGACTATCTCTGCAGTGTAGGGACTTCCGGCAGGCTCCAGCGCTGCGGTTGTGATCGTCAGTGTGTGGTCGTTCCACGATCCACCGCTGAGCGTGTCGCCGAATGCGTTGGAGACGCTCAGAAACTTTCCGCTTGTCGTGACGATAGCGCCATAGTAGAACGCCGTTGTTGTGCTGCTGATGGTGATGGCAGCCGGAGGCGGGTTAGCCGCTGGCTGAAAACCCCGACAACGCAGTGCCGAATCCCACTGGCGTTGGCGTAGAGGCAGTATTGTAGTACGTCACCGTTCCTTGCCATCCGGCGCCGATCAGATAGTATTTCCCTGAATCGAGCTGAACATCGATCGGACCCGAACTGAAGAACCCCGTGCCCGTTCCCGATATGACCGGCTGCCCATCATAAATGCGGGTGAAAGAACCTGTTGGTGTTGCACTCTCGTAGACAACGAATCGCAATTCCGTAGAAGCGGCGATGACGTGGTACGATTTGATTTCCTTCAGCCTCGTTCGTCGTGTTGCGAGGTAGCGATTGCCTCGCACGAACGCAGAATTGTTGAAGGACGATGTAGCCGCGCCGACGCGTTCTTCCAACAATCCTCCAATGCCACCGTTGATGCTCACTCTATATGCGAGCTGGCTCGGTGCGGGTCCCGTGTTGCTCACACGTAAGCTTTGCATCAGGCTATCTCCTTGACGAAGGTTGAGCGTAAACGAACTCGGATCGACGGCAATCGAGGGAGCGGGCAATTGCTGTAATGTCACCTCGAGCACGTATGTTGTCGAGTCCTCCGCGGCATGCACGGTATCTTCTCGAGAAGCGAATCCCAACTTCTCGAATCGTATCCTATACACCCCCGTATCCGGCAAGACAAAGCGGAAGAAACCTCGCGCATTCGTTTGTACCGCTACCCCCGTTGTGACGTTCTGGACGCGCACGTCATCGAGGGTATCGCCTGCAGAACCGGTAACCACGCCTTGGACACGCGGCAACGCGACAGAAATTTGTTGGAAGGCTGCCCACATGTCGATCAGACCCATGCCGTAGGTGTTGTCCTCGCCCGCGGGACCGTAATCCACGGCGGTGTTCAGGAGAATCTCTTTTACGTCCGAGCAGGTGTACGACGGATTTGCACTCCGCAGCACCGCGAGTGCCCCGGCAACATGCGGCGCAGCCATCGACGTCCCGGAGAGCAGTCCGTACGTATTGCCGGCGAGCGAGGAGCGGATACTCGTTCCGGGCGCACACACTTCGGGTTTGATCGTCACTCCATCACAAAGGGAGGGTCCTCGACTGCTGGAATTGGATATGACCCACGGCGGCGCGGTAGATGTGTTCAGGTTCCCGACAGCAAAGAAGTTGACGTTTGTGGTGATGCGGTTTTTCGGTGGAGTGATGCTCTGCGGGGCCGATCCTGCATTGCCAGCCGACCACACGACCGCTGTGCCGATGGCCTCGAGTGCATCGACAACTCCCCAATATCCCGACGCACCGTTGCACTGCGTGCTGCTTACGTTGGGGTCTTGATAGGAATTCGAGATAACATCGGGCACATCGTTCGCCGTTGAAGGATTGCTATCAGGATCGGCTGCCCATTGGAATGCGCGCAAGGTGTAGCTTGTGTGCGGACTGAACCCAACATCAATCGTGGGCGAGGCGATCCACTGAGCGCCGAACGCGACACCGAATGTATCAGCCGTTGCGCCATCCAGCCCCGTCATGATGCCCATTGTATGCGAGCCGTGCTTTGTCGAGCCGTAATCGACGGGGACCGGCGAAGGGGGAACTTTTTGATCGTACCATGCATGATACCACGGCACTCCCGGTTGATTGCCGCGCCATCGTGACGCGAGTCCGGGATGCGCGCCGTTCACACCGGTGTCGATATTCATCACTAACGTGCCCTGCCCCGTATAGCCAAGCTCCCAGAGTCTGTGAGCATTGATGGCACGCAGATTCGGCTCTGCAGCGCCGGGCGATGAGGAAGCGGGTGCCGATGCAACAGGCGCATCGAGCGCGAGCAAGCCATCTTCGTAGATCATGCCCACATCCTCTCGCACGGCAAGTTCCATGATCGCCCGCTTCGTTGCGGTGGCAAGAACCATATTCACCAACCACATGGATTCGAAATGTTGCACATCGCCTGATGCTTGTTGTCGAGCGAGCGAAGACATTATGCCCGATTGTGTTGCCGCAGCTTTCTGTTGCAGCGCTGTAACCACGTGATAGTGGCGCACTTCCTTCGGAGCGCGAGCGGCAACGAATGCTTGCCGCATAGCCTCGACATCGACTTGATCCTTCATCACGATGATCACCTTCACGATGGCATCGTCCGGATACGAGCGCAGTTTCTCGGTAAGCTGTGCGTCGATGCGATCGAGAGCTTGGGCGAAACTTTCTACAACAATCGCGAACAGCAGGGCAAGCAATCTGGTGCGCATGATGTGAGCCTCTTCCATTGTGTGATGAGTACTTCCTCGATTCAAGCACGCTCACAGGACTGAGCGTTCGGTTCGGCGTTTCTTGTTTATTCTTCTTTCGGGAGAAAGATATCGTCGGACAATCCTGTGTTGATCTTGTAGCCGGAGTATCGAATGTCAATCGTTCCGCTGCGCGGCACTTGCGCGCGCGGCAAGGCACCCGGCATTGTTATCGGCTGGTCGGTCGTCTCTTCCTCGGAGGCGACGAATTCGACCCGCAGGTGCGACGGCATGATGTATCCATCGAACTGATCGTACTGAAAGCGCGCCGTCATCGTCCGCCCATCGACCAGATATGACTTGAGCACGACTGGTTTCCAAAGAACCGTATCGATCGTCAGTTCTAACCTTCCCGCCCGCGCCGTTTGCTTCTGAGGACGCAATGTGAGGGAGACGTGACTATTGCTCTGGGCTACTTCCACAATCGAGAATTGCGAGAGCACACGTGCGACGTTGAACGACAACCCCTCGCGCGGCAATAAGGCAAAGCCGGTCGATTCGAAATGAAACTTATCCGGATGTTTGTAAAACATCTGCACGTGCATCGGAGGAACATTGAGCCGCTCGACATCCACCACCACATCCAGAGTCACCACGTAGTCCTGCACACGAGCCATCTCGGCTTCCACGCGCTTCAGCATTGCCTCTCCCGATAGCTGATCCGGTGCGATGCCGAGGAAGACGAGAGCCAGAGCCGTTAAGCACACCATCCTGTTCTCCCCACGAATCGTAAATCCCATCGTCCCACTTTGCACGTCACCGATTCGCCTGCTCTGCACGCGTCACGACAAGGTTATACAGCCACATCAATACGGCGCCGGCAACACCTACAGCGATGAGCGAAAACCAAATCAGTTCGGGTTTACCTTCCGCTTTGGCGGTTTGGTATATCCAACCTCCGAACGGGTCGCCCACGAACCGCGCGATCGCAATCGGCAGGAAGGCGTACCCTTGATACAATCCTTGCTGTCCCGGCGGCGCAATTTCGGAAATATACTCGTAGTAGCGTGGAGCCTGAATCATCTCACCAATTGCAAAGGCGACGATGCCGGCGGCGATCGTCGGGATGCTGGGATGGATGCCGATGATGACCCACATGAGACTCGAGATGGCAAAGCCGAGAACGATTGCTGTCCGCGTCGGGATATTCTTCGTCAGCCAGTTGAGGGGAATTTGAAAGAGGATGATCGCACCTGCTCCCGCCCACGACTGAATGATTTCGTATGGTGCAACCTTGTCGATGAAGTCCGTAATGTAATACGGCACGATGATGAACTCTTGCCAAAAGATGATCCAATAGAGAGAATAGATGAGGAGAAAGATCATGAACTTGATGTTGCCCAGCACGATGAAGAGATTCGCGATTTTCTTCCCGAGCGATTCGGGAACGAGAGGTTCTTTCCCTTTCACCTCTTTGTAGAGAAGCAGATTCACGATCAGCATCGCAAAACAACTGAGCGAAGAGACCATAAAGACGAACGGGTTTCCGGCCGCGTCGCGCACGAAGTACGCGATCGTCGGACCGATCATTGCACCGATGTTGACGATCCAGTAATAGATGGCAAAGCCGAGAGACTTTGTCTTCTCACTCGACGTCATCGCGACCGTCCCCAACACCGACGGCTTGATGAACGAGCCGCCGAATGCCGTAAGAATCAGAAACGCCATGAGAAGCCAGTAGTTGTGCTTGTCGCCGTAGATGCCGGCGAACGCGTCCATGCCCAGCGACCCGATGAGGAAGTAGCCTATTCCGAGAATGGAAAACGCGACGTTGAATGCACGCCTGAAGCCCCAATTGTCGGCAAGCGTGCCCGCAAGGATCGGTAGCAAATAAATCAATCCGCCGAATATTCCCGAAAGCTGCCCAGCCTCTGCTTCGCTGAAACCAAGTTGGTTGCGGACGTAAACAGCAAAGACGATTTGTTGGCCATAATAGGCAAGGCGCTCGAACAACTCCATGCCGTTGGCAATCCAAAACGTCGGGTGAAAGCCTGCTCGAACATCGGCGATGCGATTGGAAAGGCTCAAGAGTTTCTCCTTGATGGTGGAACTGCAGAAAGAGATTGGAGGTGAAGGTTGCTTCAAGTTAGCAAAAACTATCTGAATATCAACATGTGATCGCCCCTGACGGAGCTTTTTCTCTCCAGCGGCTTGAACGCGCATCGGCAATTCCCTACTTTGGCACAGACTCAGAACTCGATCTGAACATGAAGACTCTCCTCTCCCTTCTGCTTACTGTAGCAGCATTGCACTGGTGTGACGCCCAGCCTCCGGTGGTTGAGAAAGTCGCGCCGCCTCATTGGTGGGTCGGCATGAAGCTGCGCACCGTCCAACTGATGGTGGACGGCAAAAACCTGCGGAATGTGCGGGCAACATCCTCTTCACCCTTTATCAAGATCATCACGACACACTCCCTCGAGAACCCTTCGTACACGTTCATCGATCTTGCGATCGAACGGCATGCAAAGGCGGGAGCGTATCGCATCGACCTGAGGTCGCGGGACGGCACGACGTCGTTCGTTCTGCCTCTGCATGAGCGCCGGAGATCTTTGGAGGAGCACCAAGGATTCGACGCATCGGACGTGATCTATTTGATCGTGCCCGACCGTTTCGTCAACGGCGATACCACGAATGATTCCATCGCAGGCATGCCGGATACGTCGAATCCCGAACATCCCTACGGCAGGCATGGCGGTGATCTCCGGGGAATACTTTCGAAACTCGATTACCTTCAAGACCTCGGCGTCACGACGCTGTGGCTTACACCCTTGGTCGAGAACAACACAACGACGGCAAGCTATCACGGCTACGCAGCAACGGACCTGTACAGGATCGACCCACGCTTCGGGACAAACGATCTGTACGCCGAGTTCGTACGAGAGGCGCATCGCCGCAGGCTGAAAGTGATCATGGATCACGTGAACAACCACGTCAGTATTCATCATCCGTGGATCAAGAATCGACCGACGCCCGATTGGCTGAACGGCACACCGGAACAACACCAGCGAGCGTTTCACTCCAAAGTCGAACTCCACGATCCGCACTCCGACACGCTCACGAAGCAAAAGGCGACACGGGGATGGTTCACCGATGCGATGCCCGATCTGAATCAACGCAATCCGTTCGTCGCAACGTATCTTCTTCAGAGCACGCTGTGGTGGATCGAATTCAGCGGCATCGATGGCATTCGCGAAGATACATTCCCCTCCATCGACAACGAGTTTCGCGCACGATGGTGCAAGGCAATTCTGGACGAGTATCCTCGTTTCAACATTGTTGGGGAGGTGTGGGTGCAAGATCCCGCCTATCTCGCTCCGTATCAGCGTGGATCGTTCTTCCCCGCTGCGTTCGACCCACAACTCCCGTGTATCACCGATTTCGGACTCTTCGATGCCTTCATGCGAACCTTTGCCGACACTGCCGGCACCATCGAGCACGTCTTCACATGCTTGACCAAAGATTTTCTGTTCCGCGATCCGACCAATCTCCTTACGTTTCTCGACAACCACGACATCCGACGCATCATGTCCACGGTGAGGGGGGACGCGAAACGATTCAAGCTTGCTCTCACGTTGTTGCTGACCACGCGCGGCATTCCCCAGATTCTTTATGGAACGGAAATCGGCATGACGGGAGGACCCGATCATGGACGATTACGCGCCGACTTTCCCGGCGGCTTTCCTCACCATACGCGCAGCGCCTTTCATGCTGCCGAACGGACCACTGAGGAGAACGACGCGTTCGAGTATACGAAACGTCTCTTGCACATCCGCAAGGCATATCCGGCATTACAACGCGGCGCGCTGGTTCACTTCAAGCCTTCGAACGAGGTCTATCTCTACGTTCGCACGCACGGCAAGCAGAACATCCTGATCGCCGTCAACCATCACAAGATGAAGCAGACCGTGAATCTTGCGCCCTACGCTCATCTCCTGTCCGATGTCGTCCGTCTTCGCAACGTCTTGTCGGGAGAGGAATGGGATCTCAGCACGCATCCCGCTCTTGTGCTGGAAGGGTTGACGGCGGGAATTTATGAGATGGTACATGAATCATTGTAGGAAACGACTGAGATCGATCATGCCAAACGTTGCCGATCTTCCCTACCTCCTTCATCTGCTGGAGGACGAAAGCCTGCGGCGATCGATCCTTGAGCAACTCTCCACGTTCGGTTCGACACTCGAAGATGCCATCGAAGCACAACAGATTCGCCTCACGCCGTTACAGGCGCTGGAGATCCGATCATTATGGGATCAGCAGGACAACGAGTGGATCGTGCAGCAATGGAGTCGGACGCACCACATCGAAGACGACATGGAACTTCTCAAACGCGCGCAGCAACTGATCGCGCAGTATCAGTTCGGCAGACTTTATCCCGCCAAACTACGCTCGATGCTCGATGCCCTGGCGGATGAGTTCGATGCACGCTACACCCAACGAGACGCCCTTCTGTTGGCGGAATTTCTTTTTCAAGGATATGCGCTCCGCGGCGTGGAGCAAGAGGGGTACTACAATCCCTTCAACAGCAACCTTGTGTACGTCATCGAGCAGCGCCGAGGTCTTCCGATCAATCTTGTGTGCATCTACATGCTGGTCGGTTGGAGATTGGAACTGAGTATCGGTGGCTATAATTTTCCCGACCATTTTCTCGCACTGGTTCACACCAAAGGCAAGAAGCTTGTCGTGGACTGTTTCGATCGAGGCAGGATTCTTCCAAGAGAGCAGCTTCTTGCGATGGCACATTTGCTGAGGACGGACGAAGCGCCGCCGATCGAATGCGACACGATCGCGATCTTGCAACGCGTGCTCCGCAATCTCATCTATGCCTACACGCTTGCCGATCAACCTCACCATGCTCGAACGATGGAGCGGCTTTAAGCCTTGCTTCGAGAGTCTCGTTGGGCATAGGCAGATGTGGTTGTATGCCGAACGCCAGCCGTACATCCTCCGCATCCGCTCCACGTGAATGATCACTGGCTTATCGGAGTTGTGCACAGTATATTTTTGGCGACCGGACGGAACAAAGACACGCCCAGTTCTTGTTAAAGCAAGTGACGATACACAAGTCAATCATGGGAGATATGATGAATAACGTTCGCACCGTTCTCTTTTTGACCTTACTGACCATCTTGCTGGTCTTTATCGGCAACGTGTTAGGCGGACAAGGAGGTATGCTCGTCGGCTTGGCGATCGCCGCCGTGATGAACTTCGGATCGTATTGGTTCAGTGATAAGATCGTGCTCGGCATGTACGGCGCACGAGAACTCACGCCGAACGATGCGCCGGAGCTTTTCAGAATGACGGAGGATTTGACTCGTCGGGGCGGTATCCCGATGCCGAGATTGTATCTGATTCCGGGTGATCAGCCCAATGCTTTTGCGACGGGTCGCAACCCCGAACATGCAGCAGTCGCGGTTACGGAAGGCATTCTACGTCTTCTGCCGCGCGACGAGTTACGTGGCGTGATTGCCCACGAACTTGCGCACATCAAGCACCGCGATATTCTGATCGGCTCGATTGCCGCGACGATTGCGGGCGCCATCAGCATGATCGCGAACATGGCGCAGTGGGCACTGATCTTCGGCGGCGGGCGGCACCACAACGACGACGAAGGCGGTAGCCCCATTGCCGGTCTTGTCATGTTGATTGTTGCGCCGATTGCCGCAATGCTGATCCAGATGGCGATCTCTCGCTCGCGCGAATTCCTCGCCGACGAAGGGGGCGCAACCATGGCAGGCGATCCGATCGCGCTCGCCAACGCTCTCCGACGACTGAACAAAGGAGTGCAAGACATTCCCATGGATGCAAAGCCCGCAACCGCACACATGTTCATCGTCAACCCGCTGACGGGTGGCGGACTGATGAACTTGTTCAGCACCCACCCTCCGATGGAGGAACGCATCGCCCGACTCGAAGCGATGGTGTACGGCCGTTCGTTGCGGTAAGCTCGCAGGCATCCTTGCTCTCCCGCCGTGGAGGAGGGAGGATGCCGTTTCTTTCTCCGCATGCAACGCATGAGCGATTTTTGTAGATTGCTTCCGACAACGGCCGCTTGCTATCGAAGACGTTTCGAGATGCTCTCTTGATTTATCCTTGCTTTCTGTTCCTCTTCGTCCTGTCGGGGTTCGGCACCGCCTCGCCACAATCCGATTCGCTGCGACGTCCTGAGAGTCCAGTGTTCAAAAATTATCGGGCTCGGACGCCCGCGCCGGTCATCGAGCAATCCGATGCGACGTATCAGCTCTGGCAGACCTTCCGACTGCAGCAAGAAGCCAAAGCGGGGAACGCGGTCTCCCAATTCGAGCTAAGCATTCGCTACCTCACCGGCAGAGGTGTCAAAGCGGATACAGCCAAAGCAGTGTATTGGACACGACGCGCCGCCGAACAGAACCATCTGCTCGCACGTTTCAATCTCGCCATCTTTGCATTCAACGGTTGGGGAACGGAGTGGAATCCCTTCGAGGCGTTTCTCAATTTCCGCGCCGCAGCACAACGCAATATGCCCGAAGCGCAATACGCCTTGGCGCAGTTCTACATAGAAAATCTCGTCGTGCCGCAAAACCTCTCCGAAGCATTTCGGCTGACGAAGTTGGCAGCGGACTCGGGCTACGCTGCTGCACGCCAGGGCTTGAAGCTTTTCGAACACCGAGGTTTCACTGCCGCAAGCGCAACGACGGCGGCGCGCGAGACAACGCTCCCTCGAACTGTCTCGCAGCAACCATCACTTCAGGTCTCCTTCCTCGACTTCTCTCCTGATACGTCTCGATCGACCCCCGATTCCATTCTGGTCGATGATCTGTTCAAGAGTAGCGTGCCCGAACCTCTGTCCGATCGAGGATCGCTGCGTCTCGTGAAGGGGAAGATTGTAATGGACACAGCGTACGCGTCTGCACTGCGCAGGGCAGCCGAGGCTGGAAGTCCTGAAGCACTTACACTCATCGGACGATGCTACGAGCAAGGCACATTCTGCACTGCGGATACGATCGCTGCAGCACTGCACTACATCCGCGCAACGCGTCTCGACTCTCGCCGTGCTTCTCGTTTGCTGTATCGTTTGATACAGGATGAGCTGTTTTTCAAACTCCTGAAGGCTCGCGTGGAGCGAAAAGATCCCGATGCCGAGTACGCCTGGGCAACGCTGAACGCGTTGCGTCTCGACCATCAGTTGACCGACGTTCAAGCCTTACAGATGTTGGAGCGCGCCGCTTCCGTCGATCATGCGCAGGCGCTCGTCGAGCTTGGTTTGGCGTACTATGCAGGCAGGTGGGTGGCGCGAGATGAAAACAAGGCAAAAGCCCTGTGGGATCGAGCGGCACTGCTCGGCAACAAGGAGGCACGCCTCCGACGGCTGATCCTCCGCGTCCGCAACGACGTCGATTCACTCGACAAAGCAGTGGAGGAACTTCAGATTGCTGCACGGGACGGGTCTGTGCTCGCCGAGATCGCCCTCGCCTATTGCTTCGAGTATGGACGCGGCACGCCCAAGAACAAGGGAGAAGCGGCGCGCCTCTATCGCAATAGCGCTCAGCGAGGAAGTCAAGATGCCTATCAGGCGCTCGTTCGCATGCACGACGAGATTCGTCCAAACAGCAAGGAGTTCGTGATCGCGGAGTAGTCGGCGCCTTTCGATGTCGGCGTTATGGGGGCATCAATGTTCATGTTCCATCTCACCCGCCTATTGCCCGACACGACTTGCATCATCAGCACAAATGTGTGTAACATCAAACTGTCAAAAAGCTCGTCGTCATCAACCGATAGACCCAAGGGGAGTGCAATGAGAATAATTATCGCTGTGATGCTGCTTGCGAGCGCAGTTACGCAGAGCATCGGTTCTACCAAGTTTCAGTCCTCCACTCAACCCAACGCACGGAAGGCGAGCATGACCAAAGGCGATGTGTCCGGTTCGTCGCGCGGCGTGCTTCCGACCGTTATCACCGGATCGCCGTACTATACCGACGACTTCGACGGGGCGAACGACACGACAGCATTGAAGGCGAGAGGCTACAAGGTGTATTATCGTTGGTCCAGCCCGCCCGGAACTGTTGCCCTGTGGTTTCAAGGCAATCCTTCGGTCTTTCCGGCATTGAATGGACCGCCGAACGGTTACGTCGGTTCCATCCACGAAACGATCGCCAACAACGGAGACATCGACAACTGGCTGGTTCTTCCTGCCAAGAATGTGCAAGCAGGCGACACGCTCTACTTCTCTTCTCGTTCACCGGCTGGTTCCCCCTAGCCCGACACGATTCGAGTCATGTACTCGGCAGCGGGCGATTCGGTTCCTGAAGCACTTAGTTGGCTCGAGTTGGGCCGCTTCAAGGTCAACACGTTGGGCGCGTGGGAACGACGCGGATTCCGAACGCCTACCTCCGGGGCAAACGCACGATTCGCCATCCGTTACGCCGTTGCTGATGGCGGCATCAACGGCACCAACAGCGATTACATCGGCATAGATGCGCTCACAATCGAACGGCCGGGACTGGCGAACGATGTCGGCGTCACAGCCAATCTTGCACCCACTGGCACCGTGCAGCGAAGCACCGTACCACTCGCCCCGAAAGCAACTATCAAGAATTTCGGCACCGCGCCACAAGCGCCGTTTGCCGCCTTCGATGTTCGGTACGCCATCTCGCCGGGAGGCTATTCGAGCACGAAGACCGTTGCATCGTTGGCGAGCGGAGCGACGACAACAGTGGTGTTCGACTCGACATTCGCTCCGTCAACGGAAGGGACCTATACCGTCACGATCGTCACGCTGCTCGGTTCCGATGAGAATCGAGCGAACGACACTCTGCGCACGACATTCATCATACGCTAACTGAACTGGGGCGGAAGCGGTCCGACATCGGGAGGATACTACTTCGCCAATTCCCTTTCGGTCGGCGCTCCTTCACATCCTCCATACAACTGGATCGACCCGGTCGCAGCGGGGCACACGCCAGCTGTGTTCGCCGATCCTGATGATGGCGTGATCTCGGTGGACATGGGGTTCACTTTCACGTTCTTCGGTAATACGTACAATACCGGATCGAACAATCTCAACATCTATACACATGGATTCTTGAACCTCGGCTGGCCGGTGCCAGGCAATGTGTACGACGCCACAGGTATTCCCGACGCTTTCAATCCTCCGAATATGATCGCCGGTTGCCTTGTGGACCTCGACTTCACCTCGAGCAGTTATCCCAACGCGAAAATCTTTTACGGTGGTAACGCAAATCAATTCGTGGTAACATACTTTCACGGTTACCGCTGGGCATCAGGAGGAACCAGTACCAACTCCATCACCTTCCAAATTATTCTCTATCCGAACGGAAACATCAAAATCCAATACAATGACGCAGAGTCTGTTTCTCCCCCCAACACTCTTTCTCGATGAAGGAGATGTAGGGATACAGAATTTGACCGGAACAGCAGGCATAGCGTATCGGATCAACGGAGTTGGAGGACCAATGTTCGGTTCACCACTGGCAGTAGAATTTGGAACGGATTCGAACGGCCTTCCCATTACGCTTGCTGCGCTCAGCGCGCGGCGCAATCCCAACGGCGCGGGAGTGTTGTTAGAGTGGCAGACCATCAGCGAGGTGAACAATTACGGCTTCTTCGTCCAACGTCGGCGGGATGACGCTCAGCAATGGATGGAACTTCCGGGTAGCTTCGTGCCGGGTCATGGAACCACGACTGAGCCGCAATTCTACTCGTACGTAGATACAACGTTGACCCAAACGGGGGTGCATCACTATCGCTTGCGCCAGCAGGATTTGGACGGCACGTCGCACTTCACGCCTTCGATCTCGAGCGAGATAACGTGGTTGACCGCCGTTGAAGAAGGCGCGCCGCGTGCGTTCCAGTTACTGCAAAACTATCCGAATCCGCTCAATCCGACAACGACGATCAGATTCTCCGTTGAGAACACGGCCGCGACGACCATCGAAGTGTACAACCTTTTGGGCGAAAAGGTCGCGACGCTGTTCGATGGTGTCGCCGAAGCGGGAACCTTCTATCGTGTCTCGGTCGATGCATCGTCATGGGCAAGCGGCATGTACATGTACCGCTTGCAGAGTGGGAATCATCGCGCTGTCAAGAAACTTGTGCTGATGAAGTAACCGTGGTGTGTGCACGTTGCTCATCACGGGGTTTCACAATTCTTCTTCTTGAAGATTCAACACCTCATGCAGGAGCACTATCGACTCTCACGCACGAGAGAGAGGCGGGAGACCGAAAAAGAATGGTGAGGCGCATCGTCGCCATGTCGTCTTCAGCAAGCTTCACGGCGAGCAGTCACTGCCCTCTCTCGCTTCTGTACGGGGAATGAAGCTTCACCGACTGTCTCTCCTTCGCTCGTATCCGAATGTTGATCATCTCGACGAACACCGAGAACGCCATCGCAAAATAAATGTAGCCCTTGGAGATGTGCTGATCGAACCCTTCTGCGATCAGTGACACGCCGATGAGCAGCAAGAAACTGAGAGCAAGAATCTTTACCGAGGGGTGTTGCTCCACAAATCGGCTGATGGACCCGGCCGCCAACATCATGACACCGACCGCAATGATCACCGCCGCAATCATGATCTCGATATGCCGTGCCATCCCCACCGCGGTGATCACCGAGTCCAGCGAGAACACGATATCCAAGAGAAGAATTTGCACGATGATACCAGCATATTTCGGTTTGAGCTTCAACGAGACACGACCTTCAACGCCTTCCAACTTATCGTGGATTTCGTGCGTGCTTTTGGCGATGAGGAACAATCCGCCGAAAATGAGGATCAGATCGCGTCCTGAGATCTTGTTCCCGAAGATGGTGAACAGCGGCGCGGTCAGCCGCATCACCCACGTGAGCGAGAGAAGCAACAACACGCGCGAGATCGTCGTCACCGCCAAACCGACGGTACGTGCCTTGGCTTGCTGCTCCAAGGGGAGCTTTGCCGACAGAATCGAAATGAAAATGATATTGTCGATCCCCAAAACAATTTCGAGGACCGTCAACGTGACGAGCGCTATCCACGCTTCCGGTTACGTAAGCCATTTCCTACGGGGGGTATCCTGAAAAAGTGAAGAACCATGTTAATGATGCAAACGAAGGGAACGGAGAAACTCGGCGATGGCGCCGTAGAAAGCCGCGGAATCGACCGAGTGGGCATCGTTGTGTCCACCTCTTATGGCCACGAACGTCTTCGGCTCGGGCGCAGCAGCGAACAGTTCCGTGCCATGCTCGAACGGAACAACTTCATCCTCGCGTGCATGGAGGAAGAGTTTCGGCTCGCTCACACCATGCATCTTGCTCAACGTGTCGAATCGATTTCGCATCATGAGTGAGATGGGAAGAAATGGATACTGCGCTTGTCCCAGGCGATAGGCAGAGGTGAACGCTCCTTCGAGAATAACGGCTCGAGCATCGACTTCCGTGGCGAGGTGCACCGCAACCGCAGAACCTAAGGAATAACCGAAGATCACGATACGTTCCGGCAGAACACCGCGAGCGTTGACGAGATAATCGAACGCTGCGCGTGCATCCTGATACAACCCATCTTCACTCGGTATGCCTTCACTCTCGCCGTAGCCCCGATAATCGACCGCAAAGATGTTGACGCCGAGTGCCCGCAGTGTGTTGTAGTGTTCGATATACCCTCGGGAGGAAATGTTGCCGCCGTTTCCATGCAGGTAAAGTATCCATAGATTCGACGTATCGGATGCCGGTACGATCCAGCTTTTCAGCATCACGCCGTCGAGCGAACGGAGACTCACGGTTTCGATACCGAGAGCAAGACTGTCCGCGTTGCGTAGCCCTTTCCGCGGGAAGTACACGTACGAATCCTCCCTCACCGCAAACCACGCGATGACGGCAAGGTATGCGCCGAGCACAACCGTCGCGGCAAGGAGAAGACGTCGTCGTTTCGATACGTAAGGGTTGCGCATTATCGTTCCTCCGCGGCAAGTTGAGATAGGAGCATGCGAATCTTTTCGCGCCGCGGCACATCGATCGCGACGCGCAGGGGAAGCTGAGCCGCTCGCTCGAGCATGGCGCGCGCCTCGTCCTTTCTTCCCCAATCCAAATACAAAATGCCCAACTCGTACGGATGCCGCATCACGCCGGGTGCAAGCTCGATGGCTTTCTTCAACGCAGCTTCTGCTTCCTCATAGCCGCCGTCGAAAACGGAGCCGAACAGCAGCACGGCAAGTTTACGCTCGAGCCACCCAGCATTCCCCAACGCCCGATAGAACGACCCGCGCATCGAGTAGGCTGCATCGTTGTGAGGATCGAACGCAATTGCTTTGTCGATTTCTTCGGACATTTCTGCCGTGAGCCTGAGCTTCTCGTGAAGTGGTGCTTCGAGGGCGAGATAGCCGAGGGCTGCGGCAAGCCACGTATGTCCTGCGGAGCATGTCGAATCGTTTCGAAGGCACGCTCGTGCATAGCTCGCTGCTTTTCGGAAATCGCTTTCGGCTTCGTCGTAGGATTTGACTTCTCCTGCGCAGACGTACACGCGGGCGAGTCGCCAGAGCACCTCCGGATCGTTCGCGTCGAGCGCAAGCTCCTTCTCGTATGCTTCGATCGCGGTCGGATAGTCCATCCGAAGGAATGCGTCATCACCCGGGACGAGATTTGCTCGCGTACCAGCGATGAGGAGTAACGTCAAGAAGGTTCCGATGATCTTCATCGATGTCGAGTGTTGTGTGCACTTGTCATTTTCGCTTCTCGATCGGTCGTCCTTCGATCACAATGACGAACTCTCCTTTCACATGCTTTTCGGACAACTGCCGGTACAGTTCCACCGCAGTGCCGTAGAAGAACTGTTCGTCGGGCAGCGTGAGATTGAAGGCAATGCAGAGCCTTCGGGTGTCGGAAAACGTATCGGCGAGATCGCGCAACAACGGCAGCAAGCGGTACGGCGTATCCATCAGAA
Source organism: Ignavibacteria bacterium (assembly GCA_040290295.1). Taxonomy (GTDB): domain Bacteria; phylum Bacteroidota; class Ignavibacteria; order UBA10030; family UBA6906; genus CAADGV01. The sequence continues at coordinate 15,327 of PSMW01000008.1, read as the reverse complement.
CGATGGTTCGGCGTTCCTGCTTAAGGTTCTTCAACTCAGCGCGGCGGCGTTCTTTCTTTGGTGAGAGCCAGCCATAGAAGATAAACTGATCGATGGAGAAGCCCGAAGCGGTGAGTGCGGGAAGCAACGAAGAGGCGCCGGGGATCGGAACGATGTTGATGTTGCGCGCGATCGCTTTGCGAACGAGAATCTGTCCCGGGTCGGAAAAGACCGGCGTACCGCAGTCGGACACAAGGGCAACACGCTTGCCAGCCACGAGGTGGCGAAGAATGACTTCCGACGCCGCCGCTTCGTTGTGTTCGTTCAGCGACTCGACCGGTTTGTCGATATGGAAATGGCGCAAGAGCCGTTCGCCTTCGCGACGTTCTTCGTACACGACAAGGTCAACGGATTTAAGCACGTCGAGTGCACGAAAGGTCATATCGCCGAAGTTACCGATCGGTGTCGCAACAAGGTACAACACGCCCGCCATGCATTACACCTCGATCGGCGCTTCAGGAACGGGACGCCGACGCATCTGCTGCCAATCCTTCACGAGAGCAATCAGAAGCGCTGTGGTGGGAACAGCGATGAGCATGCCGGCAAACCCGAGGAACGAACCGAAGACAACAAGCGAGAGAATGAGCACGACAGGATGGAGTCCCACCTTACTTCCGATAATTTTCGGACCCAGCACTGTGGCTTCGAGAAGTTTTTGAGAGAGATACAAGACGACCACACCTAGCACCTTCATTCCAATGGCACCACCGCTGAAAAGCGCTACGATGCTCGCAATCACCAAGCTTGTGATCAGACCGACGTACGGAATGAAATTGAGCAATGCGGTCATCAAGCCAAGCACCAATGCGTAGTTCACACCGATCAGGGACAGAACAACGGCAGCGATGATCCCCTGAATGAGCGCCACAACGAGTGCGCCTCGCAAGTACCGACCAAGAATGTCATCGACGGAGGTGAGGACGAACAACACGTTCGCGCGTCCATCGTGGGGTACGAGTCCAACGAAGGCGTCTTCGATCGAGGGAAAATCTTTCAAGAGATAGAAGAACAGAAACGGTATGATGATCGCGTTGATGATATGGAGAATGAGGGAAGAAAAGCCCGTCAGAAAGCCGATGACGCCTTCAAACAATCCGATGAGCACCTTCTCGATCTTGCCCGACAATTCTTCCGAGAGAATCTTTTGTGCCTGCTCGACGGGCACGCCAAGCTCGGTGAGCACATCGAAGAGTTTTCCCGACTTGAGAAGGTCGACGACGGTAGCGGCGAGTCCTCCCACCGCACCGAGCAAGCCCTGAAACTGAACGAGCGCGATCGGCAACACGAAGAGTACGACCGCCGCAATGATGCCGAGGCCCCCCAACGTTACCGTCAACGCTGCAACCCACCGGGGCACACGCGCGCGTTCCACCTTCGCAACCAGAGGATTGAAGATGTACGCAAGCACGAAGGCAAGGATGAAGGGAATTAGTACACCAATCAATGAATGCAGAAACCAGAGTCCGAACAACACCACGGCCACAACGATGACGCGGCGAACAACGCTGTTGCTGCGAAAGGGAAAAAGGACGTAAATGAGAGCCGCAACAAGAACAAACGGCGAGAGAATCGGTTCAACACTCACGCCGAGCAGAGCCATCAGCCCAGCAGCGATGAACACCGTGAGAATCAAGAAGGGAGTGTGCGACTTCTCCTCGTTCATCGTCAGGATCGTTTCGCTGTTACGTGCCTGTGTGTCCGAAACCGCCGGCGCCGCGACGCGTCTCATCGAGGGACGCCCTCTCCTGCCACTCCACGCGGGTGTAGCGGGCAATGACCATTTGGGCAATACGGTCGCCCCGTTTGATAACAAAATCCTGCTTGCCAAGATTCGTGAGAATGACCTTCACCTCTCCACGATAGTCGGCATCGATCGTGCCCGGTGCATTCAGGACCGTGATGTGATGCTTCAACGCCAAACCGCTGCGGGGCCGAATTTGCGCTTCGTATCCTTCGGGCAAGGCAATGGCGAAACCGGTCGGTATCAGCGCCGTTTCTCCGGGTTTCAAGACGACCTCATCTTCGATCGCTGCGCAGATATCCATCCCTGCCGAGTGCTCGGTGGCGTACCGCGGCAGCGGAAGATCGTGTGCATGCTCGTTCATGCGAGTGATGGCAATGGCAAGCTCTGTTGTCACAGGTTTCTTGGACACGTTATCGCAGGGTCGCAGTCAATATATCCGATGACCGCGTGAGATGCAATCGGCGTCAGATCCGCGCATCGTTCATCAGGCGGCGATACATCCTCGCATGCACCATCGTTTCCGATTCGCTGCGTAAGGCACGCACGACCGCGCTGCCACGATGGATGAGCACATCCTTCCAGCGCCGAGGGTAGTACACCCAGATGCGCAAGGATGGAATGGCACGCGATACAAGCGTGCAAGGTCTTCCGCAGAGGGGAACAAGGTCTCCAGCAGCGAACGCACTTTTGTTGTCAATGGTGCCGTCATGAATCGCGCAAGGCGCGGCGACATCGACGAGGGATCGGCAAGCATCTGTTCTCGTGCGAGAATTTGCTCCTTCGCCCATTCGATGAGTTCATCATCATGGAAGTGCGGCATCAACTCACCGAGTTGCTCGTCGGACACCGGTGCACCGATCAGTTCCTTCGACAGGCGTAGCATCACAGAGAGAGCGGTCAACACACCCGCAGCATCGCCGATCCGTTGCAGCGCGTTCCAGTCTATCGTGCTCCCCCTTTGTCGCACAATCATCGCGATGTCACAGAGTCCCCGCAGCCCGGCGTCGAAGCGATGGTGCAACGATGCATGCACGGCAACGTGCAAGAGCAAGTCTTCATCGCACAGGACGCGCGCAGATTGCGATGGTGAACGTCCCGGGAAAGTACTGCCCTTCCACCAGCGTTCGTATCTTTTGGCCCAGCAGATTGAAAATATCCAAGCGAACGTTTACACCATCGGTAAATCGCTGAGAGACTTCGAACGCGATGGTTGTCGAAAGGTTGAAAGGATTGGGATAATTCTGGCGGAGCGCTACGTTCGCCGGAATCGGCTCAAGATTGTTCACCACGTAGTCGATGCGTCCCCCGAACACCTGATCGGCGACCATGATGAACGCATCTGCACTGAGCGGACCTTGCCCCTTCACACGCATCCTGTTCCGCTCAGGATTGAGAAGAGGAAAGATATCCAACGTCGTCGTCCCTCGCAGCGGGATCAAGTATGTGTTTGCGCTGCGCTGAACTTCCGACGGATCGGTAGCAAGCTTGAAGTGGTAGCCATTGAGTTCCACCAGGACACGTATCAGCCCGCGATTGTCGATGTAGAAGTAACGATCAGCATACAGGAGATCGAATTCATCCCAAACAAGCTTCGCCATCGCATCGACACTGAGGCGAGAGGAGGCGCCACGGGCAAGAGAAGGCTCGGAGGCGCGAATGATGTTGCCCCATGGGAGAAGCATCCCCACCACAATCGTCCAGCATGTCATCGCTGAGCGGACGCGGGCAGATTCTCTCCACCGAAGTACAGATGTTCTGTTCACCTCACGCATGAGTCATCCTCTCTCAAACAATCATCGCTATCCGATCGAATACTTTTGCAACTTTGATTTGCGTCCAGGCCCGTGGCAATTTTCGAGCAAGCTCGAAGCAACCCACGATAGTGTATCCAAGCCATCGCTGCACGATCCCGTCGAGCGCAATGGTTTTACCGCTTTTCTTTCTTACAGCTTCGACCCGGCCGATAACCATCTCTTCCGATAGTGGCGGGTCGAGGTGGAGATTGTTGTCGCCGCGACAGATGAACACGCGCTTGCTCCTTCGCAGGTATGAACGCAGCACACGGTGGACGACGATCCTTTCTTTCGTAAGTTTGAATGCTATCACGGTACCGACGTCAACGTCTTTGCACGTGTGCAACACCAATGCCGTATCGCCATCCTCGATGAGCGGGTGCATACTCCAACCGCCAACGAGCACGCGGCTCTTGTTCCCCACCCGCTTCCACACTTCGAATACCGCATTGGTAATGTGCGGCGGTGCCTCGACCATCATGGTTCCATCACTGTCTGCGTGATCATGTCAACAACTTCCGGAAGCACGCCAGAGCGCAACGAGTAGCATCGAGCATCGCGCACAAGATCGGAGAGAGTCAACATAAGCTCGACCGCGTTCTCAGCAGAGCCGTGAGCAAAGTTGAGACACCCGATGACGGCTTCCGATCGAGAAAGCGGTTTGAGTTCAGTGCGTTCGGCGAAACCTTCCAGCAGAATGATCGTCCGAACAGGACAAGCGCTGCCTAACGAGTTCGGAATCAACTCATTCACATCGACCAACCATTTGTCGTCACCGCTCAGCGACATCGTCGGATGCGTTTGCAGCGCCGCTCGACATTCGGGAAAGAATGCAACCGTTTTTTCGTGCACACTCACCGCGCGAGGAAACGGCGCAACGAACTTCGATCGAGGGTCGATGAACGCGAGGTCATCCGAGAGAAAGGAAAACCCATTGCGTACTAAGCCGAGCGTCAGCGTCGTCTTCCCGCGATTAGTTCCACCGCCCAAAACAACGCCGTTGCCCTGCTTGGCAACGACTCCAGCATGCAAAATGGAATGTTCACGCAGAATGCTGAGCACGCAATGAAAGATGACCGACTCGGCATAGGCTCGCCATCGCACGGGATCATGAAAGCGACATTCGTTTCCGCGAAAGGCCATCACAAATCGATGCGAGAGAAATGCATCCTGTACTCCATTCCATCCACCGCCTTCCGGCGTCGCTCTGATGCGAAAACGAAACTTGTTACTCCCTCGGCGAAGAACGTCGGCAAGGTCGAACGCGCCGTCGGTGTCAACACGCAACGACGGTTCTCGATACTCCGAGTCCGTCATCAATGTGAATCGTAGAGGAAGCTTCGTCTCTTCCGAAAACCCTCCGCGAACCATGAAATGCCGATAGAGGAACGAGAGTGTTTTATTCAGCGACGGCTCGTTCGAGCGCAACGAGAAACGCACGCCGAAGAAATCGTACAACGTTGGCTCGCTCAAGTACAAGGGAGAAGTCTCCGGCTCCCCTTTGCCAACACAAAACTCTCTTGCGTGCGGGCTCGGTGCCGCAGTGCTAGCAAGAGAGTCCATTGGCGTACCTTTCAAGTGAGAAAAAGCAAGATGGATGGGCTACAGTACTAGAATCCCTTCCGTGTGAAATCGTACAAGTGTTTCTTCGATATCTGAGCGCAACTCCAGGGGATCATCGATTTCGAAATCCCCCTTCAGTCGCTCCTCGATCTGCCGAACGCTGACCTCGCCCGAACAAAGCTCCCAAATCGTCAGCGCAGTGGCGTTGAGAACATGCGCTTTCTTTTGTCCCGGATCGTAGAGGATTGCCTCCCCGCCAAGCTTTCGGAGGACAATCCCCTCCTTTCTCCGAGGACAGCAACAATCGAAGTCAAGCATTTACGAACGTATCACTCAGAACGAAAATGCGCAGACTTCGTGCTGCTTGAGAATCTGCTCTTCGGTGTAGGTGATTACGGTGGGGCGGATATATTTCTTTCTTCATGGTTATTCCCTTCGGTAGGTTGGAGGTTGATGAGTTAGTGTTGATTTGTTTTTGGTCGTTCTTAAAACACTTGCCAAGTAGGTGCGTTAACCTTACTGATGAGCGTTGCAGCCACAGCCCCCGATTTAGATCCCCAAGCTTGCCACGTCCAATTACATGAAACCGCGTAGGGCAAGCCAGGCGTTAACAATTTTTAATGGCACTGTAGAAGGCATGCTCAACATCACCGGCACGCGCACACATCGTCGGGGAAATGTGTGACACCAATACCTACGTCCACTCGCCGACCCACCCACCTGCGCAAAGCCCTACTTTGTGCCCATGGGTGTCCCTCTGGTTTTCCATGGAAGGAGGGCCCAAAACACCTCGAGTTCGCGAACGGTGAACGTTCTCCACCAAAAAAGCACAGCGCAGAAGAGCAACATCACCGATGGAGCCAAGAGGAACCATGGCACGTATCCCCTCAACATCCAAATTGCGCCTACCATCGAAGCACCCGCAAAAATCCCTTTCAGGAGAACTCGATGGCGGAACCCTTCAAAAAATCCTTTGGGCAGGAGTGTGAACACTGCCGCAAAGACGAACAGTTCGGTAATGACCGTCCCGATTGCTGCACCAACTCCACCGTTCTGAACTGATACTTGAAACTGGGGAATGAGCAGAAAGTTCAAGCCAATGTTCAGGGGGATGGCAGCGAAAGCGATGAGCGCCTGCTTTCGTTGTTGGTCGGAAGAAAGGAGTGTCGTTCCAAGCATCATGTCGATGTATAACACAACTAGACCGAGGGTGAGCAGTTGCAGCACGAGCACGGATTGTTCATAATGCTCAGAGCCATACAAAAGAGCGATGGCTTCGGGGCTGAACACGAAAACGAGAATCGTTATGGGGATAGCAGCTAACAGCACGTACTCGATACCCCTCACCACCGTTCGTCGATGCAGTGCTGCTTCATCTTTCCACAGACGAGACAGCACAGGGTAAAGAGCCACATTGATGAGATGAGGAACGAAACTCAAACTGTCGAACAAGCGGTAGGCTGCACCGTACCAACCGACGACAGGTTCGGGACACATCTTCGAGAGCATAACCGTATCGATGCGATAGTAAATCGTGCCGAACACAATGAGGAGGAAATAGGGAAAACCTTCTCTCAACTGGCGGCGCACACCTTGCCATGAGAAGCGAGGGGATGATGTGAGCATCTTTTTGGAAAATCCCGCGAGCACCAGTGCGTCGATCATACTCCCCACGATGAGAATGATAAGAATCGTCATAACATGTGCACCCAACAGCAAGGCAACCACGCTGCCGATGCTGATGAAGACACGCTTCGCCACGATGCCCGCGGAAGTGTATTGCAGAAGCTCGTTCCCTTGGTAACAACCGTACAGGCTGGTGGCAACCGCATCCCAGAACAGTCCGATGCCTGCAACGATCAACATCAGCGTAACGGGCGGTGGGTAGTCGGCCCCGAGAGAGAACACGATCATTCCGATTAACGAAACGACCCATAAGAGCAGACGCAACACGAGGGCGTCGGCTACGATCGATGCCGTGTGGTCACGCTCGCGCGCGACGTGCTTTGCGAGCAAGAAGTTCGCTCCATAATTCACGAGCACCAGAAACATCCCGGTAACCGAAACGACCAAAAACAGTCTGCCATATTCCACTGGCCCCAGATACCGCGGCAGAAACAACAGCAGCACGAACGTGGATGCCCACGTAACGAGCTGCTGGAGAAACAGCATGGAGGTATTGCGCGCAACTCCTTTGAACGTTTCGTTACTCATGGGTCGATCTCTCAGAACAGTTCACGGCGTTCGAACACAAACAACAACGCCCCACTCGACATGGGGCGTTGGATGAAGCGATCTGACTCTTTAGGACGCAACGATGCACAGGGCTATCGCAACGCGTGCACAACATCTTTGGGCTGGCGCTTGCGTTGTAGGCCGTCGGTCTTGATGCATCGTTTCTCGAACTCGTCACGAAAACGTTTGATCATACTCTGCACGGGCCACGCCGCCGCATCACCCAATGCGCAGATGGTGTTGCCCTCGATGTTGTTGGCAACATCCAGAAGGAGGTCGATATCTTCGAGCGTCGCTTCGTAGTTCTCGAAGCGCTTCAACATTTTGAACATCCAGACCGTCCCTTCACGGCACGGTGTGCACTGTCCGCACGACTCGTGATAGTAGAACTTCGTGATGCGCGTGATGACCTTGATGAGGTCGGTGTCCTCGTCCATGACAATCAAGCCGGCAGTGCCAACGGACGAACCTGCCGCCTTCAACCCTTCGGCATCCATCGTCACACCTTTGATGCTATCGCCGCGCAGGATCATCGTCGAAGACCCGCCCGGAATCACCGCCTTGATTTTTTTGTTGCCCGGCACGCCGCCGGCGTACGTATAGATCAACTCGGTGAGCAAGACTCCCGTCGGCACCTCGTACACCCCTGGTTTGTTCACATGGCCGCTAATACCAACGAGAATCGGTCCCGGATGTTTCGGGTGACCGATTTTGGAATACGCCTCCCAGCCCAAACGGAGAATGATCGGGACGTTCGCGATCGTCTCCACATTATTGATGGTTGTCGGACATCCCCACAAGCCGAACTGCGCGGGAAACGGCGGCTTGACTCGCGGATAGCCGCGCTCGCCTTCGATCGAATTCATCAATGCACTCTCCTCGCCGCAGATGTATGCCCCTGCTCCGCGATGAATGTAGAACTGCACACTGAATCCAGAACCCAGAATGTTCTCGCCGATGTACCCGCGCGCGTACGCGTCATCCAACGCCCTCTGCACCATGGTGATCCACTTGTTGTACTCGCCACGCACGTAGAGGTAGATTGTTTGCGCGCCCATCGCGTACGCTGCGATCAATCCTCCTTCAATCATCAAGTGGGGGTTGAACTCGAAAATCTGTCTATCCTTGAACGTGCCCGGTTCGCTCTCGTCGCCGTTGATGCAGAGATATTTCGGCTTGTCGCTCTGTTTCGGCATGAACGTCCACTTCAAGCCCGTGGGGAAGCACGCGCCGCCGCGGCCGCGCAGATTGCTCTTCTTCACTTCGTCGGTCACCTCTTCGGGCTTCATCCCCAGCGCTTTGCGCAGCATCTGGTAACCGCCGTGGGCTTCGTACACGTCGAGTTTGTGGAGGTCAGGTATTTCCGAAAGAATCAGTTTTTCCATCGTTGGTCTAATTTTGTCAGCTCGAATTGCGCAGACGATTGGTTACCCACCACCTCTTGCTTGTCATTGCGAATCGTTTGGACATCCCCCCGTTGACTTTGCACATGGCAGTCGGCAGGATCAGCGTCTCTTCTACGGTGCTACCACGTGTTGGAACGAGAAATTCTGTCTTACGTCCGTATGCACTGTCTCGCCATCTTCAAGCAATCCAACGCGGAGAACTCGGTTGCCTGTTTCCCGTATTCTTGCCCATTCGGCACGAGCGAGGGAATTCCTACTTCCTTCTCCTTGATGATGCTGGACAACGAACTGAGAAGAAACTCCTTTGCATCAAGAATTTCAACGAGCACGGGTTCATTGTCTTTAGAAAAGTGAATGATGAGTTGTCCTTCCTCCTCCGCGTAATCTATTTTCTTGTCGGAAAGCTGGACACGAAGAGCGTCAACATCCTTCCTATACCTAATTGTTCTCATATCTCGATCGCCTTCCCGGATACACGGTAATGACATGTAATCGTTCAGGGGACTCCTCGTGCACAACACGCACTACGTGTGTTTAATCCAGTCTTCCTTGAGCATTCAATCGACCCCGATAACCTTTGTCAACTCTGTCGGGATCTTTTACAATTTCTTCAATCCCCTCCTTCGACAGACCGACTCCTTGGGATTGGAGGATTTGAATTTTTAGCAATGCATGAGAGCTGAACTCGACTTTTTTCATTCAACAAAGAACGTTAAGATCTTCATCTGAGCCTGTTCAATATCTCGTCCACCTTCCCCTCGTCAAGATTCTCATAATACTCATCGCCGCATTGCAGCATGGGAGCGCCGCCACAAGCACCAAGGCATTCAGCCTCGACGAGCGTGAAGCGTTTGTCGGGTGTCGTTTCGCCGACTTTGATGCCGAGTCGGTGTTCGATGTGCCGGACGATCTTCTCCGCATTGCGCAGCATGCACGACACGTTCGTGCATACCTCCAACTTGTATTTTCCCACCGGCTCCTTGTTGAACATCGTGTAGAACGTCACCACGCCATAGACGTGGTGAGTGGGAATCCCGAGCAGCTTCGCTACGTACTCCATCCCTTCTTTCGAAACCCACCCGTGCTCTTCCTGCCACATCCAGAGAGCTTCCAACACAACCGATTGCGGGTGCTGGTACCGGTGCTTGAGTTGTTCTATTCGTTCGAGATGTTTTTCTGAGAGCATGATCGATACACGTTTGTGTTCACGACGCCAACGTTCGCTTACTTGTCCGCTTCTCCCATCACCGGATCGATGCTGCCGATGATGGCAACAATGTCGGACACCATCGCGCCTCGACACATAGCGGGGAGTGCGGAGAGGTTCACCATCGACGGACTGCGAATCTTCAGCCGCCACGGTTGCCCCGTTCCATCACTCACCAAGTAGATGCCGAATTCTCCTTTGGATGACTCGATACCTTGGTACACTTCACCGACAGGCGGATCGATGCCGAGATTGATGAGCATGAAGTCGTGAATGAGTTCTTCCATTTTCGTATAGATGCGCTCCTTGTGGGGAAGGACTTTCTTTGCCTCCTGCGCGTGGATGGGTCCATGCGGCATCTTCTCCAACGCTTGTCGAAGAATCTTGGCGCTTTCCTTCGCTTCCGAAAAGCGCACATAAAACCGGGCGAGCGCGTCGCTTTCGATGGCTGTGATGACATCGAAATCTAATTCGTCATACACAAGATAGGGATTGTCGCGCCGCAGATCGCGTGGCACACCCGACGCTCGCAAGATCGGTCCAGTCATACCCATGGCGATGCACTGCTCTTGCGACAAATACCCGACCCCTTCGCACCGATCGATAAAGATGCGGTTGGTGAAGAGCAGGTCTTGAACATCTTGCATATCGTTCTCGAATTCATCGAGGAACTTCCGCAGCATTGTCGTGCACGTGTCGGTCCAATCCTGCATCAAACCGCCGATGCGCGTGTAGCTGGTGGTGAAGCGTGCGCCGCAGAGGACATCGTAGATATCCATGAGTTTCTCGCGCTCGCGGAAAGTCCAAAGCAACACCGTCAGCGCGCCGACGTCCATCGCCATGCTGCCGATCGCCACGAGATGCGATGCAATACGCGCCATCTCGCAAATCATCACACGGATGAATTGCGCACGTCTCGGCACCTCCACGCCGATCAGCTTTTCCACCGCAAGAACATATCCGACGTTGTTCGAGAGGGGCGAAAGATAGTCGAGCCGGTCGGTATGGGGAATGAACTCATGGTACGTACAATTCTCGCCGATCTTTTCGTATCCCCGGTGGAGATAACCGAGTTCGGGAACGCAATTGACCACTCGCTCGCCGTCTAACTTCAAGAGCACGCGCAGCACGCCGTGCGTTGCCGGGTGCTGTGGACCCATATTGAGAATCATCGTGTTCTCGAGCGGGTCGTCAATCGTGATCGAGGTATCGGCGTCTTCGAGGGCCTGAAGGATCTGAGGTTTCTTGGAATGGTCGGTAACGATCATAGTGATGGTCGTGACGTTTACTTCCGCGGCAATGGAATGGAATCGGGGATGCCCATCAGCGGGAAATCTTTTCTCAGGGGAAAGTACTGGTACTCTTCCGGCATGTACATACGGCGCAAGTCGGGATGCCCGGCGAATCGGATACCGAACATGTCGAACGTTTCGCGTTCGTGCCAGTTCGCTCCACTCCACACACCGGTCACCGTCGGGACAACACAATCTTCCTCATCGACCAACACCTTCAAGCGCACATACTTCTTGTACTTGATCGAATACAGGTTGTACACAACCTCGAAGCGTCCTTCCGGACGGTACATATCCACGCCGAGCAAGTCCACCAGCAGATCGAATGCAAGATCGGGATCGTTCTTGAGGAACTCACCAACCTTCACAATGTCGTTCTTGGAAACTTGAATGGTGAGGTCTCCCCTAAACTCGTTGGTTGCCTCGATGCTGTCAGGAAAGCGTTCTGTAAGTTTCTGGATGATGAGATCGTTCATGGAGTGCAAACCTCATGGTCGAAAATCGCGTGCGATGCGTTCGCCTCGTGTGCTCACGCCGCCGGTGCAGCCTCGAGTTCGCCTTGCTCGTTGATGCGGATCGGCTCGCTACCGCTGAGCAATTTCCCCAGCGTGCGATCTCCTTCCACTTTTCGCTGGAGTGTGAGCAAGGCGTTCAGCAAATTCTCGGGCCGAGGAGGACACCCCGCAACGTACACATCCACAGGCATGAACTGATCGATGCCTTGCACCACCGAATAGGAGCGAAACATCCCGCCCGACGATGCGCAGGCACCCATCGAGATCACCCATTTCGGTTCGGGCATTTGGTCGTAGATTTTGCGCACCACGCGCGCCATCTTGTAGGTCACCGTTCCCGCCACAATCATCACGTCGCATTGACGCGGAGTGAAGCGCATGACCTCGGACCCGAATCGAGAGATGTCGAAGCGCGGCGAAGCGGTCGCCATCATCTCGATGGCGCAACAGGAAATTCCCATGGGCATGGGCCAGAGCGAATTCTTTCTCGCCCAATTGATAACGGCGTCCAGCCTCGTCAGGAGGAAACCGTCCTGTTCGATGCGTGCTAATCCCATTGTAACGCTCCTTTCCTCCAAATGTATACGAACCCTACGAGCAAAATGAGAATGAAGACCATCATCTCCACAAAACCAAACAAGCCCAGCTCCTTGAATCTCACCGCCCAGGGATACATGAAGACGATTTCGATATCGAAGACAATGAAGAGCATGGCAACAAGATAGAACTTCACCGAGAAGCGCTCACGTGCGGTCCGCACCGGCTCCATGCCGCTTTCATACGTCGAGAGCTTCTCGTCGTTCGGTTTCTTCGGTCCAATCCACGTATTGATGTTGGCAAGCACGATACCGAAAAGGACCGCCAACACAATCATGATCCCGATAGGAGCATACTGCTCTAACATGTTCGCTTTCTCGAAGAGTGACCGGTGTTCGAAAAAATTCCACCAAAAAGGTAGGCAAAATGGAGCCGAAAGGCAAGGTAACGAATGCGGAGCGCATCACCGCGGATTCATCAGCAGCACGCATGCTCTCAAGACTTGATCGAGAAGGATGACGGAGAGCCAGCACTGCGCCACCGGCGTTCGCTTCGCTCGACTTGAATGGCAGCGCAGCAAGAGCATGCTTGGATTGTCGTCTCCACCGCGCTGCTGCTCTGAAGAAAAAAGTACGCGCGCATCAGTTGATGCCTTGGTACATCCGCTCGATGAGGTCAGAATACCTTTCCTCCACCACCTTCCGTCGGACCTTTTGTGTCGGTGTCAACTCTCCATCCTCGATCGTGAACGGCTTGGGGAGCAAGATAAAGCGACGAACGCGTTCGTAGTTCGCCAAATCTTTCTGCAACCCCTCGATGTCTCGCTCGATGAGCGCGTGGATTTCTGGATGGCGGACAAGCTCATGGTTATGCAGCATGCCGATACCGCGTTCGGCGGCATACGCTTTCAACGCTTCGAAGTCTGGCACAACCAGCGCCGTGCAGAACATCCGTCGATCGCCGATAAGCACGAACTGTTCGATATACTTACTCGAGAGTAAGAGGTTCTCGATGGGCTGTGGAGCGATATTCTTTCCGCCGGAACTAACAAAGAGATGCTTCTTGCGATCGGTGATGCGGATGAAACCGTCGCTATCGATCTCGCCGATGTCTCCTGTATGAAACCAACCGTCGGGATCGATCACCTCGTTTGTCAACTCGGGCAGGTTCCAGTATCCTTTCATGATATTAGGACCGCGAGCGAGAATCTCCCCATCGGGTGCAATCTTGACTTCGACGTTCGGAATCGGCTTGCCGACTGTCCCGAACCGATAATCGTTCAGCCGATTGACTGAAATGACGGGCGATGTTTCGGTCAATCCGTATCCTTCCAAGATGAGCACGCCGACCGCTTCGAAGAACTCACCGAACTCCTTCGGCAGCGCTGCCCCGCCGGAGACCATGAACTTGATCCTTCCGCCGAGTTTCTCTCGCAGTTTGCTGAACACCAGCCGATCGGCAAGAAAGTGTTTCAACCGGAGGAGCGGAGCAAATTCCCCAGCCTTGCGCGCAGCAGCAAAGCGCTTACCGACCTCCAACGCCCAGAAGAAAATTTTCCTCCGCTGAGGAGGTGCGGCATCCAACTGCTTCATCACCCGAGTGTACATCCGCTCGAACAGGCGCGGTACGGTCGTGACCACGTGCGGACGCACTTCAATCAAATTTGTTTGGACAGTTTCGATGCTCTCTGCATACGCGATCGTTGCGCCGCATGCCATAGCCGTGTAGTTTCCTCCCATCCTCTCGAACGAATGACTGAGCGGCAAGAAAGAAAGGAGGATGTCTCCTTCTTCGATGTTGATGCATGTTGCGGCGTCGATGATGTTGGAACAGAGATTGGCATGCGTGAGCATGACGCCTTTTGGATTACCCGTCGTGCCCGACGTGTAGATGAGGGTAAGAAGATCTTCGGGGTTGACGCGGCGGCGTGACGCTTGCAGGTATGCGGGGTGTTTACGCTCGAACTGCTCGCCCAATTCCATGAGGCGGCTCAGTGGTATAACACCATCGCGGGGGGAATCGAAGCCTTCGTTCATGACGATAACATGTTCGAGCGACGGGACGGTGTCGATGGACTTGAGGACTTTACTGAGTTGGAATTGATTCGAAACGATTACCGCCTTCACGCCGGCATCGCTGAAGATGTATTCATTCTGTTTGGCTGTCATGGTGGGGTAAATGGGAACACTGATGACGCCCAGCATAGCGATGCCTTGGTCAGCGTAAACCCACTCCGGCCGGTTTTCGGATATGATGCTCACCCTGTCTCCATGCTCGATGCCTAAAGCTGCCAGCCCCAAGGCTAACAGTTCGGCTTTACGGCGAACTTCCTCGTAGGTGATTGGCTTGTACGTACCTTCATGCTTTGCCATGAGTAGGGGCCGTGACTGCTTCGCATAGCGGTCGGTGAGCCTGACAAAAAGCTGGGGTATGGTCGAAAAATGTACGACGAGAGGCATGACTGTCTCCTCAGATTGATTCGGTGAATCGTTCGCGGGCTGTCCAGCGAGCCTTCCCTTTCAACGATCGATTCCACGTCGTTGCGCTCACAGTGACAAACACCGTGCGGATTTGCCCGGTCGAGTGCAACGAGCCAAAACAATTCAAACCTCCGTCTTGGGCAGCCTCGGTACTTGGTGGGGGCTGAGAACCTTACGAGCAAATATATCGCCCTACGCCACAAAAAGCAACGCTCAGCCCGCCTACGCTAAAAAGCAGCTTCGGTGGACTTCGCCCGCCTTCGCTCGAGAGCGACTTCGGCGAGCTTCGCATGACAGTTGATCCGAATCGCGCATTCGCTTGTCATTCTGAGCGAGCGTAGCGAGCGAAGAATCCACAACCCCAGCATACACCAAGAGACCTCGTCAGGTTGAGCGTAGTGGAGCGATACAACACAAAGGGGAATGCGTTGGCTGTTCAGCGTTTGGAGCTTGGAGCTTGTGTATTGGAATTTGCGCCTCCGTGCGCCCGTCACCCTTCGACTCCGCTTCGCTACG
>PSMW01000035.1:21818-28413 GCA_040290295.1 Ignavibacteria bacterium | reverse complement strand
TGACCCTGAAACTGGGGAATGATGTGGCCCTGAAACTGGGGAATCATCTGGCCCTGAAGGCCTCTAAACTGGGGAATTGCGTTGGCCCTCGACACGCGGATGATATCTTGCATTTCCCACCAAAACTCCTATCTTGGTAGGCGCCGTTCTGCACCGTTGATATCATTTCTCATAATCCCTATGGATCGTCAAAGCGCACTTGCCTTGTTGTTCGAATACACGAGGAGCGACAGTCTTCGGAAGCATGCCCTTGCCGTCGAAGCTGCGATGCGTGCCTATGCAAGCAGATATGGAGAGGATGAGGAAACGTGGGGGATAGTTGGGTTGCTGCACGATTTTGATTATGAAATGCATCCGCAGGTGCCCGACCATCCGATGAAAGGGTCGGAGATTCTGAAAGCCCATGGATATCCCGAAGACATCCGTCGCACGATTATCAGTCACGTGCCGGATATGAACGTGCCCCGCGAGACGCCGATGGCGAAAGCATTGTTCGCGTGCGATGAGTTGTGCGGCTTTATCGTTGCCTGCGCTATGGTGCGACCCAACAAGCTTGCCGACCTTTCCGCCTCTTCGGTCAAAAAGAAGCTCAAGGACAAGGCGTTTGCGCGTACGGTGAGTCGAGAGGATATCGCACGCGGGATCGAAGAGTTAGGTGTGAACATGGATGAGCATATCGACTTCGTTATTGCAGCGCTCAGACCCATCGCGAAGGACCTGAGTTTAGGCTAAGCGCTGTTACCAGAAATCGAACGCAAATCCGACACCCACATTCCGCCGTCGCACGTCGTAGTATTGGCTGAACGGATCCAGTCCGTTGTAGTAACTGAGGAAAAGTTTGAGTCCTGTTCCTTGCCACGCGCCGAACTTGACTCCACCTTCGAGGTTGTTCGTCCCGACCGCTACGGGAATGCGTCGGAGGACAAGATGGTCGGCGAGGTAAAGGTTGAACGGTTTGCCGAAGACGGTGCCTATGACGCTGGAAAGTTCGAAGCCTGCCAACAACTCGAATCGCTGAATCGCTGTGGGACGGATAAGGGTTGCATAACTACACCCGCTGTATGCTTGAAGAACAAGCGCGCTGGTGGAGAAGCGATAAAAGCCAAGCAGTTCGCCGAAATCGCGCGTGAACGGAATGGGCGCGCGGTTCTCCTTCCACGTCTGCGTGGTAGTGCTGAAGTGACCGTCGAGAAAGTGCGCGCTGAGATGCAGAAGGCGTAAACGCAGCAGGACGGCTGAGCGATCGTCCAACGCGCCGATGTAGGCGATATGCCCGCCGAAGAATCCATCCACAGCATCGATCTGCAAGCGAAGTCCTTCGGAACTCGTCGAGAGCGCGTAGGTGAAGAAATCGATCCCCACGCGTATGCGATGGGTGGAATCCGCCACCGGACGTACCTCGAGCAGATCGACCGAGGCACCGATATCCACTTTCATTTTCGAGGTGCCGATTTCTTTTCGCAGTCCAACGCGCGGTTCCTGATACGACGCGACGAGAGGCGGCACGCCAAGAGGTCCAGGAAGAAGAAGGAATCGTTGAGCTGAGGGCGCGCCATCCTGCCCGTGGAGGGAGTGAAAGGCGAGCAGCACTGTGAAGCAAAGTTGGACGAAGCGATTCACAATCGACACATGCATTGTTGGAGGCGAAGAAATATATGCAAGTGGTGATGGACAAGCAACGATTGAATCTCACGGCGGTTTTGTCTAATTTGGGGCCGCAACATTCATTGCACATCACACATCGGAGGAAGATTATGAAACGCGTTTTGTTCGCGCTCTCCACCATCGTGTTTGCGGTACACTTCAGTGTTGCTCAGGAGGAGCCGATTCCGCCGAAGCGATCGAAGGCGGCGAAGATTGGAGGGCTCTTCGGCTACACGCCCGGCTGGTTGTTCGTCGATACGAAAGCGATCAACGAATACATTGTTCCGGCGAAAGGCGCCGCGCTGAAAGAGAGCGGTGTGTATTTGAACGGTATCGGTGGCGGACTCTACGTCATGTTCGTTCCGAACCTGCGGGTCGGCGGCCTCGGTATGAGCGGCAAGAGCACGAGCACGTCGCTGGATGGATTCGGTGTGCGGCGCGACGTGGAGATGGAGGTGAGCTTTGGCGGCGTTACGCTGGATCACGTCGTCCCGCTCATGGAACGATTTGATTTGGTTGGAGGTGTCACCGTTGGCGGCGGGTCGTTGAGCCTCACACTCCGCCAGGATTATGGTCGTCCGCTGTCGTGGAACGGCGAGTGGGCAAACTTCGGAAATCCCGGTAGCGCAGGACCGCCGGCGAACGTTACAAGAAAACTTTCAGGCTCCTTTTTCGTTGTCGTTCCCTCGGTAAGTTTTGAGTATGCCATCCTCGGATGGGTTGCCGTTCGCCTTGGAGTAAGCTATGTGGGTATGGTCTCCCCGTCGTGGTCGGTGGACGATAAATACGAATTGCTTGGTGTGCCTTCGAAGATGAGCGGCAGAGGGTTCATGATCAACGGAGGGCTTTTCGTTGGGACGTTCTGAGCAACACCCGTTCGAGCAGGCAGAACGAGTGGATGAACGCACGGGAGGTCGATGCCTCCCGTTTCACGTTCGTTCGGAAAACTGAACGGACTTCCATTGCGCAAAGAGGTGTTTGCACCGGTTGCGCTGATACTTGCCGGTTGACGTGACGGGAATGTCGTTGCCGAAGACGACTACCTTTGGCGACTTCGCGAACGGCAAGTGTTTGCGACAGTAGGCAATGACTTCCTCCTCCGAAAGGACAACGCCGTCTTTCGGCTTGACATAGGCTCCGACCTCCTCTCCATACCAATCATTTTCAAAGCCGACAGCGATCCCAGCCTGCACGCCGGGCATGTTCATCAACACTTCATCGATCTCGAACGGCGAGATGTTCACGCCGCCACGAATGATCAATTCTTTGATCCTCCCGGTAATGAAGAAGAATTTCCGTTCCTGATCATCGTATCGGAAGAAGCCTTCATCGCCGCTGCGGAACCAGTTGTGCGCGAACGTCTTCTCGTTTGCTTCTTCGTTCAAGAAGTAGTATTTCATGACGTTGTGACCACGGATGACGATCTCGCCTTTTTCACCCTCTCCTAACTCGTTGCCCTTTTCGTCGTGGATCGCCATCTCGTTGATGGGGAGAGGCACGCCGATCGACGGGAAACCGTATTTCGACATCCAACGCCTATGCTCTTCGGGAGAGAGATCGATGGGCAGAAAGCAGGAATAGCAAGTGGTTTCGGACAGTCCGTAACCGTGAAGAATCGGTATGCCGAACTGCTGCTCGAATTTCATCGCCAGCTCGACCGTGAGCGGTCCCGCACCGCAAATGATGTGGCGGAAATGGGCGAGCTTGTATGCTTCCATGTTCAACTTTGCATGGAGGAGAAATTGCAGGATGGTCGGCACAACACTCACCACCGTGACCCGCTCGCTACTGATGCGCTCGAAGAACTTATCGGGATGGAATTTTTGATTGAGAACGACGCCGCATCCGGCGTACAGCGGCGTCATCAGCGTGACGACCGTGCCGTTGACGTGGTGAATCGGCAAGACGCACATCATCCGTTGATCGCCGGAGAGACGATGCCACTCGGCAATCGCCATCGCATCGACCAAGAGATTGTATTGCACCAGCACCACCCCTTTCGGCAAGCCCGTCGTACCCGATGTGTACACGATCAATGCTTCATCGTGGAGGTAAGGTGCGGGTGATGCGGTGAAGCGCGTGGGGTACTTGGCTGCCGCTTTGAAGTGTGGGAGTGACGTGTCCACCGTCGAGCCGCATTGCACAATGGTGTGCAACGTCGGCACGCGGGGAGCGAGACATGTGATCCGTTCGACAAACTGATCGCGGACGAAGGCGAGTTTGGTTTCGGAATTCTGCAGGATGTAAGCGATACGTTCGTCATCTTCACCGACGTTGACGGGAACGACGACCGCTCCTACAAGGAATGCTGCAAAATATTGAATGACGGTATCGGCATGATTAAAGGAAATGGTCGCAACCCGATCGCCACGCTGAATACCCGACGCTTTGAGGAAGTTTGCCGTGCGCGCCGCTTCCTCGAAAAATTCGCGGAAGGAATATTCCCTCCGGTAGCCATCATCGCTGTAGAAAATGAGAAAGGGTTTGTCTTCGTGGCGTTCCACTTGCTCCATCAGCAGTGCGCCGATATTCGGGTAGGGAACCATCGGTTGGCTCGGCGGTACCCCGTTCACGGTTTGAGCCTGGAGAATCTTCTCGCGCAACGAATCAGACAAAGACGTCATAGCACGCATCGGGCGGGCGAGTAGTTACAGTGCTCGGTTCAGGTTGCACATCCTTACGCTTGTCGGTCGCACCGGCTCGGCTTACTTCTCCATCCAACTCATCCAATATTCCTTCCATTCAGCCTCTTCGCCTGCAGGAAGAACGCGGATGGGGTTCAAGCCGTCGAGCATCACGGCATATTCGTCGGTGTACGTTTTCGTTGCTTGCGACTTGAGTGCCTTCGGATGAGGACCGTGATGGATGCCGCGCGGATGGAGAGTTACCATTCCCGGTTTGATATTGTCGCGGCTGAAGAAATTGCCGTCGTGGTAGAAGATGAACTCATCGTAATCCGTATTGCGATGGAAGAACGGCACCTTCAATGCCTCTGGGTCTTCTTCGAGGGGGCGCGGAAGGAAGCTGCAGACGATCGCACCTTGCGTGACGAACGTTGTGTGCGCGCTGGGAGGGAGGTGTGCACGATGACTCATGATCGGACGAATGTCTCGCATGTTCACCTTCCAAACCGTCAGATCGCCTTTCCATCCTACCACATCGATCGGATTGAACGGATAGGTAACGGTCGAGTACTCGTCTTCCACTTTGATGCGAATGTCCCATTCACGCTTGTCGTCCAAATTCGGCTTCGGTTCGGGCGTTACGATGACGGCGGGATCGTACAACGCATGCTGTCCGATGAGACCTTTCTCCGGTTGTTCGAACTCGGTTTTGGATTGAATGATGAGGAAAAAGTTGTCCTTCGTTTTGGGAACGATCCTGTACGTTACGGCTCGCGGGATGACGATGTAATCTCCCTTCTCGAAATCGAGGGGTCCGAAGTCGGTTTCGATGATGCCCTCGCCACGGTGCACGAAGTACAGCTCATCACCGTCGGCATTGCGGAAGTAAAAGGGCATCGGCTGGGAGCGTCGTGATACGTAGAGCGTGACGTCCTGATTACCGAGGAATGCAATAGGAGAACCGTTCGGGTCGTGTTGATCGGTGGGCTTGAGTTTATTGCAGTCGATGCAGTGTGGTCTTAACTTTCCTTCGAAGCGAATCCAGCCGGTGGGGGGATGGGCATGGTACAGATGCGCTGCCTTGCCTGAAAATCCTTTGCGCCCGTGTTCCTCTTCGAACGTTCCTTGGGGCAGCCCGACATGCGCTTGCTTTGCGGTCAAACCTTTTTTGAGCGGATACATGTCATCTCCTATGATGGTAAAGAGCAAATCCTCACCGCAAATATAACAGCATTGGAGAACAACGTCAACACGCCGTACCGCCGAAAGGCTCGAGCGTTCTCGACGGTACGACGTTCGGTGCCTTCATCATTACTTCAACAATACGAGCTTCTTCGTCTCCGCCATCGAAGCGGCTTGGAGACGATAGAAGTACACACCGCTTGCGAAACCGACGGCATTCCATTGAACGCTGTATGTGCCGGCGGCGAATTCGCCTTCGGCTAACGTTGCCACTTCCTGTCCCAGAGTATTGTACACTTTCAGGCTGAGCCGCGTCATGTGCGGAAGCGAAAACCGGATGGTGGTACTTGGGTTGAAGGGGTTGGGATAATTCTGCTCGACGCGGAATGCGCTCGGGAGGGTGGAAAGTTGTTCCGGTACACTAAGCAACCCAGGACCGCACGCAATCACGTCGAACAATGCAGAAGCGGCACCGGGCGTCGCGCCCGTAACGCTTCCAAATCCTCCCGGAACATACAAACGGACGGTGTCGTTGATGCAGCGTGCCGTGACCGCATTGAAGATATTGGACATCTTGAACGGCTTTCCACTGATCAAGCCGACCCACGAGTTCGACGAAAGCGAAAAGACGTGTGTCGTGTCGTAATACCCACCCGGTCCTCCTCGTTCACCGCAGACGATGAAAAACTTGTCCCCGTATGCCGTCCCCCGGGGCCGACTCAATCCTGTGTAGATGGTTGGTACATCCGGTGCAGCCGACCAAGTGATGGAGGTGGTGGAATCGATCGTTCCCACCCACACACTCTTGAGAAATGCAGTGTTGAATCCGGCGGCAATGACGATCTTGTTTCCCGAAATGCCGTACGCAAAGGTACGCCTTCCTTGTCCACTCGGCAACGAACTGGTGATTGTCCCCCAAGTGTCCGACGCAATGCGATAGTAATGAACGTTCAAATTGTTCGCCGATCCCGACCAAGGTCCTCCGATCACGAAGATGATACTATCGCCCCAGGCGACGGCTCCGTGCCCGGAAAGTGCTACCGGCAGAGAGGCTTTGGTCGTCCAAGTGCCGGTCGCAGGATCAAACGCGTACACAGAGGTCGAACCCGTTGTGATGCCTGCATCACCGCCGCCGATGTAGTAAA
>PSMW01000035.1:20859-21737 GCA_040290295.1 Ignavibacteria bacterium | reverse complement strand
TCAGTCCCCGTTGACGAGGGTGCGTGAACGAAGAGCGTGTCAGCAAGCCACGCTGCCGCTTGGTAGTATGTTGCAGCCGGGACGTCGGGATACCTGCCCGACGGGCACCATTGCGACGAAATGGTGTTACACCCACCGGTCGCGGTCGTTGTTACTTGAACAAGGTCGAGAGAAATCGAAGCACCCTCATTAAGATTATCCCCCACTTTTTCGCGAAAGGCGATGTAGATGTTCGATCCGACAGGTACGAAGTTGGACAAGCGGTATCGGTATTGGTTCCAATTCGTGTCGGCGCCACGCGGGAAGGGCAGCAGAGCAACGAGTGTCGTGAAATCGCCGACGTTCGTCCCCGTTGTGGAAACCCGGACCTCAACTGTATCAGCGAAGTTACTGGGCCAGTAGCGAATCCAGAACTTCAATGAGTCATTCCCTTGCACGTTGGTGATGCGAGGTGTAACGAGCCATTGGTCGTTCGAGAATCCGCCGCCGGTGTTCCAAGTGCAAAATGCAACCGCGCTGTCGCCGCCCGGCGGTGCAGTGATTCGGCCACCTGTCCAGCCCGGTATCGGCGATGTGCCGGCTGTTTGTCTGTTCCAGCCCGTGCCGCTATCGGGTGAAATCTTGATCCAACCGGTGGGTGGGAATGTCGTCCCTTCAAAGGACTCATTCAGGGTGCTCAAAGGACTCGACAACTCGGGTCCATAGGTATAGAGTGGATTGATACTTCGATCGGCGCTGCGCGGTACTCGTTGTACCCCCTCGTTTCCTAACCCACTCGATCTGAGTACGAGCATCAACATCGCCAAGCAGCCGACGAATGCAATACGGTACGATCGGTTCATTACGACCTCCGAATGTTAGTGGATGGATGTAGGGGT
>PSMW01000035.1:17470-20849 GCA_040290295.1 Ignavibacteria bacterium | reverse complement strand
GCATGAGGTGTTGCCTCACGCTCCGGCTTGGAAGCACGTGCCGCGCAGGACGCGAATGCGCAACGCTACCAAGAAACGGTCTCCGCTTAAAGATTGCCGCGCAAGGCTTGCTCGCGTTCGATTGCTTCGAACAGTGCCTTGAAGTTTCCCTTGCCGAAGCTTCGACTTCCCTTACGCTGGATGATCTCGTAAAACAGTGTCGGGCGATCTTCCACCGGCTTGGTGAAGATTTGCAGCATATAGCCCTCGTCATCGCGGTCAACCAAGATGCCAAGTTTGCTCAGCTCGTCGATCGGCTCATCGATCTTGCCGACACGCGCGCTAAGGTCCTCGTAGTAGGTGTTGGGGACACGAAGGAAGTCGACACCTTGGTCGCGCAACTTCGTGACCGTCTCGATGATGTTGTCCGTTGCCAACGCAATATGCTGAACACCCGGGCCGTGATAGAAGTCGAGATACTCTTCGATCTGCGACTTGCGTTTGCCGTGTGCCGGTTCGTTAATCGGGAACTTGATGCGCTCGTTCCCGTTTGCCATCACCTTCGACATGAGGGCAGAATACTCGGTGCTGATATCTTTGTCGTCGAAGTGCTTGAACATCTTGAACCCCATGACGTCCTCGTAGAACTTCACCCACACATTCATCTGACCCCAGCCAACATTCCCCACCAAGTGGTCGATGTACTTTACGCCCACCGGACGCGCAATCCGATCGGGACCCGGGACCGGCTTGTAGCCCGGCATAAAGACGCCATGATAGTTCTTGCGTTCGACGAATGTGTGAATCGTATCGCCGTAGATGGCAATAGCAGATTTCTTCACTTGGCCGAATTCGTCGCGGAACACCGTCGGTTCCATGACGCCGCGTGCGCCCCGCTTGGTTGTTTCGTTGTATGCGGACTCTGCGTCGTCAACCCACAAGGCGATGTCTCGTACGCCATCGCCATGAATCTTCACGTGCTCGCTTACCGGATGGTCGGGGTGCATCGCCGTCGTGAGCAGCAAGCGAATCTTGCCCTGCTGCAAGACGTACGATGCGCGATCGCGGACGCCGGTTTCCGGTCCGCAGTAGGCAACCAACTCGAAGCCGAATGCTGCACGATAAAAGTACGCCGATTGCTTCGCGTTGCCGCAGAAGAATTCTACGTGATCCGTCCCGTTGATGGGAAGGAAATCCACCTTCTCGGCGGTTATGGTGTCGGTTTGGGTTTGCATGGGAACTCCTCACACATCATTGGTGAATGTTGAACGCTTCAGAGCTGAGAGTACGCTTAGGCACTCGAACGTAAGCGAACATCGAAGGCGTCGGGGCGCACAAGGGATTCGCCGCTACCTAATGCTTGTCAAATCTCTAAAAGTCTCAATTGAGTTGCAAGCTCGATCGGCTTTCCAAATTTCCGATCCGAGATCTCCTGCGCAGGTGCGAAGACAGAAAGACTTTCAAAATACTCGACTCTCCAGTCCTCCTGAACTCTCACCGTGGAGGCACCCTTTCCACCTCCCGGGCTCTTTATGACGATTAGGCTGCTGCCGAGGTGCGTATGCGCTTCAACGCCGCGATGAGCCGCTCATTTTGAACCATCGTGCCAATCGTAATGCGGACACAGTGGGGAAGTCCGAACGCGCCCAGCGGCCTGATGATAATGCCCGCCTTGAGCAATTGTTGATAAAGTGTGCGCGCTGCCTCCTCACGTTCCAACGGCACCATCACGAAATTGGCATCGGAACCAACCACTGTGAACCCCCATTCTTGCAGCCGAGGCACCACATACCGCATTCCCTCGGCATTCACTTCGAGCGAGCGGTGAAGGAACGCGGTATCTTGAATTGCTCCGATGCCGGCCGCCTGTGCCACCGTGCTCGGCTCGAACGGCAGTTTTACCTTCAAGAGATTGGCAATGAGCGCATCGTGCGCGAAGCCGTATCCGATTCGAACACCGGCAAGTCCGTAAATCTTGGAGAATGTTCTCAGCGTGATGACGTTATCGTACCGATAGTGCATCGAGTCGGGGTACTTGGGATTGTCCTTCGCGTATTCGAAATATGCCTCATCGAGAATAATGAGAACGTGCGAAGGAACCGCCTTCATGAACTCATCGAAGTCGTGCTTCGTAAAAATCGTTCCGGTCGGATTGTTCGGATTGGCAAGATAGATGATCTTCGTCCGCTCGTTGATCGCGGCAGCGATTGCTCGGAGATCGAAATGATAATCCTTCAGCGGAACCGTCACCAGCTTTACGCCACGCGAACGCACAAGCACGTACAACCCCACGAAGGTCCCCTCGGCCGTCAACACTTCATCATCGTCACAGAGGAATGTGCGAATGATGCTGGACATGATCCCTTCCGAGCCCGCGTCGGTGATGACGTTGGCAACCTTGAGGTCGAAGCGATCAGCCAAGAACTCGCGCAGTTCCAACCCGCCGTTGGGATAGTAATGGAGCTGCTGGAGAACTTTCCTGATCTGTTCGACCGCGAGGGGGGAAGGACCAAGGGGATTCTCGTTCGATGCTAATTTGACGACATCCTGAATGCCCAGTTCGCGTTTGAGTTCGGCGATCGGTTTGCCGGGCTTGTACGGCTCGAGCGTTTCGATATACGGTGGAACTAACGGCATACATGTAGAAGAGAGTCGGTGCGTTCCGCGCGTTGTGCGTTCGTTGTCAAGATACCAAAGGCATCGGTGAAAGGCAATCGCTTGAACGACGGGCGGGATGTTTTTAGATTGCATTCGTCCCTACTCACCGTCGAGGAGTTTCTATGATTCGTTGTACATCCCGTATAATGCTGTTTGCGGCAGCATGGATCTTTCTCACTCTCGAAATTGTCTATGCCCAACCTTCGCCTCTGGAAATCTCGCTTGCTGTGGATGCGAGCGAGGCGCCGCTCAGGATTCTTCACATTACGCAAACAATTCCCGTCCAGCCCGGCGAAGTGACATTGCTGTATCCGCAATGGATTCCGGGTGAACATGGTCCTACGGGCCCTGTGGTTGACGTGGTGAACCTTGCGATCCGGCACGACGGGAAGCCGATTTCGTGGCGCCGGGACCGGGCGAATATGTACGCGTTTCACTGCACGGTTCCTACCGGTGCGAGGCAAATTACGGTGTTGTTCGATTTTGTTTTGCCGACCGCAAGCGAAGGTTTCACCAGTGGTGCATCGTCCACCGCACAGCTTCTCCTCCTGAGTTGGAATCAAGTCGTGCTCTACCCAGCCGGCATCAAGCCTGATGACATCATAGTCGCTGCACGCTTGCGCTTACCTCAGGCGTGGAAGTTCGGAACAGCGCTCGATGTCGAGTCAGAGTCGGCAGGAGAGGTGCGTTTCAAGCCTGTTTCATTGACCATGCTGGTCGATTCGCCAGTGCTGGCGGGAAG
>PSMW01000035.1:5179-17458 GCA_040290295.1 Ignavibacteria bacterium | reverse complement strand
CAGCGTGTTGATTTGGGAACCGTTGCAGGCGCCGCACACAGTATCGAGATAGCGGGCGATGCAGACGAACCGATCAGGATGCCGGAGACCATAGCCCAAGCGTACCGCCGATTGGTGCGCGAAGCCCTCGCACTCTTCGGTGCTCGTCACTATACACACTACCGTTTCCTCCTTACACTCAGCGACAACACCGCGCATTTTGGACTCGAGCATCATCAGTCGAGCGACAACCGCGTAGCGGAACGGACATTTACCAACCCGGACCGCTGGCTCATTCACGCAGGCTTACTGCCCCACGAGTTCGTCCATTCATGGAACGGCAAGTACCGCAGACCGTCGGGCCTTGCTACAGGAGATTTTTCGACTCCGATGAACGGCGAGATGTTGTGGGTGTACGAGGGCTTGACACAGTACCTCGGCAACATTCTCACAGCACGTGCCGGCTTGCGTACGCCCGAACAGTATCGCGATCAGCTCGCGTTGCGAACAGCCGAACTGGACAATCGTCCCGGCAGAATGTGGCGCCCGTTGCAAGATGCGGCTGATGCCGCGCAGATTTTGTACGGCGCGCGTCAGGATTGGTCATCGCTTCGGCGGGGCGTGGACTTTTACGACGAAGGCAATCTCATGTGGCTGGAAGCTGACGTCATCATACGCCAGCAGACGAAAGGGAAGAAATCTCTCGATGATTTCTGCCGTCTGTTTTATGGCGGGGAGAACACGGGACCGCTCGTGAAGCCCTATACGTTCGACGAGCTTGTTGAGGCGCTCGACGCGGTGACCCCGTATGACTGGAAAACCTTTTTTGCCGATCGTCTCTCCAGCACGCATGCTCGTGCGCCAATGGGCGGCATCGAGCGTGCGGGATGGAAGGTGGTGTTCCGCGATTCGCTGAACAGCATGATGAAAGCGTTGGAGGAGCGCGACGAGGTATGCGATCTTCGTTTCTCTATCGGACTGCTGCTCAAAAACCATGGTGAGGTCATCGACGTGATTCCGAAGAGCGTCGCTGCACGCGCCGGCATCGCACCGAACATGAAGCTAATTGCTGTCAACGGAAGAGCATTCAGTAAAGAGAGAATACGCGACGTCCTACGTTCGAGTGCCGACAAATCTGTGCGCATCGAGCTGTTGGTGCAGAACGTGGATTACTTCTCGACCACCGTGCTGGAATATCAAGGAGGTGAGCGTTATCCTTTTCTCGAACGTGATGGCGCAAAACCTGACGTGCTGAGCTCGATCATCAAACCGATTGCAGCTCAAGAGGGACAAGCACCGTCTCGACGATGAGGAAATTCTTTCGTGCTCTCCAACGAGCGGCGAACATTCGTTCACGCGTTCCATTGCTTTTCGATGCTCATTTTTGTATTGTTGACAACACGAGAACACCAAAGCTGTTTCCAGCAACTGCGCACACCATGGAGAGCCTCATGAAGTTGTCATCGGTTTTCGCGGTTATTCTGCTTGCAGTGTCCTCGGTTCTCGCGGCGGTGAAGTCGTTATCGGAACGCGCACCGCGGGTTTTCGACCCTGAGGATGCCGTCGTGCCGGGAGTTGTCGTCATCAAGTTCATGCCGTGGGTGCGAGTGAACGAAGCCACGAGTCGGACGAACACAGAAATCGACCGGCATCTACTCGAAGAGGGAGTGCTCTCACTCAAGCGCGCACTACCGTACGTTCCCCAGCCAAGTGCGTTGGAAAGAGCGGAGGGATTCGTCGATCTCTCACAAATCTACTTTGCCGAAATCCCCTACGCAGCCGACCCACGAGCCGTTGCGAGTCGGTTGGGAATCGTCGCGGGTGTCGAATATGCCGAGCCGAAATTCATCAGCTATCTTTACGACACGCCGAACGATCCGTTGCTGCCGAACCAGAATAGCTACTTCGCTCTGATGAATGCGTACAACGGCTGGACGATTGGAAAGGGAAGTGCATCCGTGCCGATTGCTGTCGTCGATGGCGGGACGTATTGGCAACACGAAGATCTCAATTCCAATATGCGAGCGAACCCGGCGGAAGATATCAACAACAACGGCCGCTTCGATCTTGGTCCGCCTCCCGCGGGCGATGAAGACGGCATCGACCAAGATGGAAACGGCTTCGTGGATGATGTGATCGGATGGAATTTTGCCAACAACACCAACAATCCACGCGGACTCTCCGGCACGCCGAACAGTGCGGCGCACGGGACGGCTACTGCCAGTCACTTTGGAGCAAGAACCAACAACGGCATTGGCATGGCAGGCTCGAGTTGGAATTGTAGTATCATTGCCGTCTGTGCAGCCTCCGCGACGGTGGATAACGCGATCGCGTACGGCTACGAAGGTATCGCGTATGCCTATGCCAACGGCGCCAAAGTCATCAACTGTAGTTGGGGAAGGACGGGAGGGTTCTCGGCATTCGAACAGGACGTGATTAACGCAGCGACGCAAGCAGGTGCTCTCGTGGTATGTGCAGCAGGAAATGGATTGAACAACAACGGTATCGGAAAGTCGAACGATCTTCAACCTGATTATCCTGCCAACTACAAGAACGTTCTTGCGGTAGGTGCAACGAACAGCACGTCCGATGGGCGCGCATCGTTTTCGAATTATGGACGCACCGTTCCTGTCTTCGCACCCGGCGTGAACATCTACAGCGCCTTCAACGGAGGCGGCTATGGCAATGGTGGCAGCGGTACGTCCTATTCGAGTCCGTTGGTGGCAGGCCTCGCCGGTATCGTGAAGTCGCTGCACCCGACATGGACGCCACGACAGATTGCCTTGCAGATCAAGACGACATGTGATTCGATCGATGGTGCAAACCCAACGCTGGCAGGAAATCTTGGAAGGGGACGCGTGAACTTTGCGCGGGCGCTTTCCGAATCGCATGCAGGAATCGATATCCTCAACGCCGAGGTGCGCACGCCTTCGGGGCGAACGCTTTTCCTCCAGAACGACACGATTCTTCTCACGCTCACTGTTCAGAACATCCTCTTCGCGCCGGCGAACAATCTCATGTTGAGTGCAACGTCGTCGGACGCATCGGTGAGTGTTCTTGTCGGAACGATCAATGCCGGTACGCTCGCATCGGGTCAGCAAGCAACGTTATCGCCGTTCATGTTTCGTGTCGGTACACTCACGGCATCACGTGACGTTGTGCTTCGACTGGATTGGGTCTCGAACGGCAATGAACGTGATAGTTGGGCGTACAAGATTACCGTGTTTCCCTCCGTGCCCCAATGGGAGACACAAGCGAGTCCGACAGCGACGAGTTTGTACAGCGTGAAAGCGGTGAACCAAAATGTGGCGTGGGCATCTGGTGGAAGTGGAACAGGCACGGCGCCCGTTGTCATTCGCACGACCGATGGCGGGGCAACGTGGACGAACGCAACTGGAAACCTCACGGGGCAAGACCTGTATTGCATTACCGCGCTCGACGGCAATCGTGCGTGGGTGGGTACGGGTTCGGGAAAAATCTTTGCTACCACCAACGGCGGAGCTACGTGGAGCGAGCAAACCTACCCGGGTACGCAATCGCCGTTCATCAACGGTGTGTGGATGTTCAACGACGGAACGGGATACGCGCAAGGCGACCCGCCGGGCACGGGACGGTTCGTTGTTCTGAAGACGACGAGCTTCGGCGCTACGTGGACGCATCTTGCGAATGAACCGACCGGCGGCACCAGCGAGGCGGGATGGAACAACTCGTTCTGGTGCACGGATGTCAATCGCATTTGGTTCGGCACCAATGCCAACCGCATCTGGCGAACAACGGACGGTGGCACCACGTGGTTGTCCTCGGCATCTGGAGCAACCAACAGCTACGCGCTGGCATTCAAAGACAACAACGCTGGACTTGTCGGACACAGCACCGGGACAGTGCGAGTGACGACCGACGGAGGGGCGACGTGGATAGCAACCTCCAGTCCGACAACAGCAGCCATCAACGGACTTGCGTTCGTGAGCAACACGAATTTTGCCTGGCTTGTCTCGGGCACGACGCCATACCGTTCAACAAACAATGGATCGAGCTGGGCTACCCAAACGGTCTATCCGATCTCCGGTTCCCTCTATCATGTCTCGTTCGCCGATACGAGCCGTGGTTGGGCAGTGACATCCAATGGCGAGATCATCCGCTACCGGCCGCCGGGCACGACAGGCATTGAAAGCGCATTGTCACTGCCGGAACGATTCGTGCTCTATCAGAACTATCCCAATCCTTTCAATCCGACCACGACCATCACGTACGAACTGCCGGTGAGGTCGTTCGTTTCGCTTCACGTGTTGGATGTGTTGGGAAGAAAGGTTGCAGACGTGGTGCGCGACGAACAACCAGCCGGAAAGCATGCGGTAACATTCGATGCGTCTCATCTTGCCTCCGGGGTGTACATCTATCGTCTCGCAGCTAGTGGATACATCGAAGCGCGGAGGATGCTCCTCATCAGGTAGGCGGCGCTGCTCATCGCAAGCGCTCCATCGTGCTGCAGGTCAGCGAAGGCTTTCGACCAGCAGCACGATGCCCGTGATGACGCCGATGCAGATGAGACAGATGATCAGAAGTTTGACCCACGTGTGCATGCTACGCCGTCAGGACGTTCGGAGAAAATGTGCGTAGAGGTACGGCTGGCGGACCCCGCCCGGTGTGATGTGCATTTCGCCGCAACATCGTTGCAACGTAAAATCACTTTCGAACTCCTCCACCAGCTCTTCCACGGAGTAACGCTGGACGGGCAAGCCGCTGCATCGCGGCGGGGCTTCGTGTGAAAACACGCCGATGATGACATGTCCCTCCAACTTCAGCGAGCGTACGACCTGAGCGTGATAACGCGCGCGTTCGTCGGGTTGGGTGAGAAAATGAAAAACCGCCCGGTCGTGCCACAGATCGTAGCGCGCTTTATCGAGCTGGACTGTTCGCACATCCCCTTCGATGAACGACAGCCGCTTTTCGGTCTCACCCAAGCGCTCTCTCACCGTGCGTAACGCCGAAGATGAAACATCGAGCAACGAGATCTGCTTGGAGCCGTGAGCGAGCAGATCATCCACCAACGTTGAAATGCCGCAACCGACGTCGAGAATCTCCGCGGTTACCGGGAGATGCAACGTCTCGATAAGGGCGAGTGACGTGTCGAGATGCTCGCGACGCCAGCCGAGCGTGCGAGGTTCTTTTGTCGTGTAGATCGTTTCCCAGTGTTCGCGAACGTTCATGGAGTTCCTCACACCCCAAAGATAGAACAACGCGATCGAACGTTCAAGAGTGGTGGAAGTTGATTCCGCGAGCCGATGTTTGTACTTTGTGGGCGTTCAACCGAAGGGAGTATCTTTCATGCGTCATTTCCTTTTTCTCTTGGCAACGATCGCGATGCTTGGCGGTTGTACACAGGAGCATGAGATTCTCGTCCCACGCTACCCTCGAGGGTCGGGCGAGTATTCAACGAAGATTCAGCCGATCTTCGATCGAAGTTGCGGCGGGACCTTTTGCCACGGCGGCGGGCAGGCTGGCTTTGCAGCAAGTCTCGACCTTACCTCATACGATGGGTTGATGCGCGGCTCGCGTTTCGGCGCGGTCGTGATTGCCGGTCATCCTTTCATGAGTCACCTCGTTCAGACACTCAACGCGACGGACACAACGCTCAGTCCCATTTCGAGTGTGCAAATGCCTGCGGGTCGCAACCCTTTGCCGCCCCAGGATCTTCAAACGATCGTGAATTGGATTCGCAACGGTGCTCGTGACGATAACGGCAACATGCCGTTCCCCGAGCCTCGACCGCAAGGGAAGGTGTTCTTCACGAGCCAGTCGGTCGATCTGGTGGGGGTGATCGACCGCTCGACCAACGTGGTGATGCGCTACGTAACGGCTGGGAGACCGCTTCCGTTCAATCAACCTCCCGAAGCTCCGCACAATGTGCAAATCGATGAACAGGGGGCATATTATTACGTGACGTTGATTCGAGGTAACAAGCTGCGGAAGTACGATGCTGCGACGAACCAGTTGGTGGGTGAGGTAGTTGTCGGAACGTCGCCTGCACACGTTGTCGTGAGTGCCGACGGTGCGAAAGCGTACGTGACCAACTTCGATCTGACGGTGGGGAGAGTCTATGTCGTGAACACATCAACGATGACGGTGACGAAAGTGATCACGGCGGGGAATTTCATGAAGGGCACGCACGGTGCGCGCCTCTCCCATGATGGGCGCTATCTTTATGTCGGAAGCAACGGCACGGATCTGTTGCACGTCATCGATACACGGAGCGACTCTGTGGTTGCGCATCTTCCGGTCACGCCGAATGTGCCGCCGTTCGGTTCGTTCGTGTACAAGCCTTACCAAATTGCTGTGCGCGATGATGATCGGTTCCTCTATGTTACGCTCAACGGAAGAGGATTGGTGAGTGTGTTCGAGCGGAGTGGCGATGCTTTTACTTGGCGTGATACGATCGCCGTCGGTACCCGACCATTGCAGTGTGAGGTGACGAGGGATCAACGCTACCTGTACGTTTGCAATCAAGGCTCCGGTAGTGTCTCGGTGATTGACGCTCAACTCAACCGTCTCTTCACCACCATTGTGTCGGTGGGTCAGCAGCCGCACGGCATCGATATTTCGGAGGATAGTCGCACCGTGTACGTTACGTGCGAGAACGTGCAAGCCTCCGAACCGCCTCATCACCCGATTCAAGGCAGCACGGCGCCGGGTTTCCTGGTGCTGATCGATGTGGGCACACAAGCCGTTATCAAGCGCATCGAAGTGGGCGGCTTCGCAGCAGGAGTATCAGTTACGCCCGGAAAAGGAAATTGAACATGAAGCACACCGCTGCAATCCTTATCTGTGTAGTTCTTTTCTCATGCACGCAAACGAATGAGGTGGTGGAGCGCGTGTCGTTTTCCGCCGAAAATCTCCACCCGCTCGGAAATGGATACTACCAATTGTGGGTAACGTTTTATCAATTCAATCGTCCAGCAGGTAATGATGCTCTCCAGCATGAGGGCGAATACATCAGCGTCGGTTCGTTCACCGTAACGAGCGAGGGTGAACTGCGGGCAGTGGATGGTGGACCATTGGCGTTTCGCTTGCCCGATGGCGCCAATACGCAGTTACTGAAGGATGCCGTCATCTCCGTGCAGACGGAGAACACCGAACAGCCGCAGTCTATCTTGATGGGAGGAGCATTTCGGGGGGACGCGGTGAGCGCGACGGCCAACTTCGACATTGCGTATGCCGATGCGTTCGGGACGACGTTCGCAGCGGCGGGCGGCGTTTGCACAATCGTGGCGCCGACTTCGCCGTCCGATTCGAACTCAGGAGTCTGGTTCGTTCACCTCGGCTCCCCGCCGACTGCAGGGCTGAGCAATCTTCCCGTTCTTCGGCGAGGGTGGCACTACGAAGGTTGGGTTCTTCAACCCACAACCGGAGGCGGGTATCGGGCTTATTCGACCGGCAAGTTCCTCCGCGCAGATAGCGCCGATTTCGATGGCGCGGGTCCGTTTGCAGGCAATGTAGGTACGGCATACAATTTCCCGGGGCAGGATTTTGTTCGAGGGACGGTCATTCCCAATTTGCTGAACAGCGGATTTGTCTTCAGGGTCAGCATCGAGCCGTCGCCCGATAATTCTCCAGAACCATTTTCCTTGACGCTGCTGCAGTCCGATCCGGTCGGTGCCACCCCGACGCGCGTGCAAACGCTGCGGAATGTGATTGCATCCTCAGCGCCCAAAGCGAGGCTCGTCATACAACGGTAGTGCAGTGAAATCAACAAACATTACGAACCACACGGCGTCGCAAGAGATAATGTACACGGCCAGCAGAGGAAGATTCGTTATGTTCGAGAAGGCACGTGCCTTCGCGGTCATGCTGTGCAGCGCCTTTAGTTTTGCCTCGCGCACGTACGCGCAGTTCGAGGGAATCGTCGAGAGCAAGAACACCACCACCGACGAGTTGGGCAGACCACAGTCATTCGTGATGACGATGTGGATCAAGAAGGATATGGTGAGGATCGAAACGAAGGGAACCTCAACCCCCACCTCGATCATGATCTATCGAACGGATTTGAAGAAGATATGGGTGCTCAATCAAGACGACCAAGCGTACTACGAGATCTCTCGAGAGGATCAACAAACCGGCATCAATCCGTCGATTTCCGCCAGCGCTTCCTATTCGATCAAACGAACGGGGAAGAAGAAGACGATCGCAGGCTACGAATGCGAACAGTTTATCATCAAGCGGGAGAATGAAGAGACGGAAATCTGGGGCACAAAAAAGCTCGGTCACTTGCTGATCACACTCTCGAAGGCTCTGGGCGCCGACGCGACGACCGGGTCCGAGGGAGCGATCGCTGAGGTGATGAAGAGAGGAATCTATCCTCTCCGCTCGGCGACAAAATTCGAAGGGCAACTCATCGAGTCGCATGAAGTAACACGCATCGAACCTAAAGCGCTCGAGGCCGCTCTGTTTTCTCTTCCGGCAGGTTTCAAAAAGCAAAAGGGACCGGAACTCATGCAAGAGAGCCGTGACGATCGGAACTGAACTTTTGACGCGTTGGAAATCTCTCTGCGATTTTTTTATATTATCGATGCCCGAATTGCCAAAGTGGCGGAATTGGTAGACGCGCTGGACTCAAAATCCAGTCCGGCTTACACCGGGTGAGGGTTCGAGTCCCTCCTTTGGTACTTTACGATGGTCAACGCGCGTTGACCATTTTTCTTTCTCCAAAGTAACGGCACCTTCCGTGTGCCGACTGCCCGGCTTGCCACGACGGGCGAGGACGTCATCACACATCGCAAGGAGGAGAGCGGTTCATCTTTTGATACGATAATGCATTCGTGTATATTTCGTGCAGATGAGCCGAGTCCTCGCCATATCTTATGCTCTCGTCGTCGCGTTTTCGCTCTTGAAGGCTCCTTCTACCTTCGCGCAGGGTGACTATGCACTCCCCACCGATTCTCTGTCGTTCACACTCACGCCTGCTAATGCCTCTTCACCCATCCGATTGCCTCATCGTTTCGTCCCCTCCTTGACCGACAGCGTTGTCCTCGATGCATCTCGTGTTCTCCAGCGGGGCATCGACTATCAGCTCGAATCGGCGAGTGGAACGCTGAGATTCGACTCGACGTTCATCGCGAGAGTACTCTTCGACAGTACATCCCCTCATCGAGTCGTCGTGTACTATCGGTACTTCCCCTTTCGCTTTCAGGACTCGTACTTTCGCCGTCGACTCGTCGTGTTGAAAGATACGACTGGGAAGGACTCGATCCGCGTGGCAAAGCCTCGTAGCTCTTTCGGTTTGGAGGACATCTTCGGTCAGAATCTGCAAAAAAGCGGGAGCATCGTGCGTGGCTTCACCGTAGGCTCGAACCGCGACCTTTCGCTTAATTCAGGCTTGCGACTGCAACTTTCCGGCAAGCTCACCAACGATATCGATGTCGTCGCTGCACTCACCGACGAGAATACGCCAATCCAACCAGAGGGCACAACACAAACGTTGCAAGAGTTCGACAAAGTGTTCGTCGAACTGCGAAGCAGCGACGGAACCGCAACGTTGGGTGACTTCAATCTCGAACTGACCGGGACAGAATTCGCTCATCTCAATCGCAAGCTGCAGGGGGCAAAAGCGACCGCCAATTATCGACTCGGCTTCTCCCAAGGCGGACTGACCGCTTCGGCTGCAACAACAAGAGGAAAATACGCCACCAATCAGTTCCCCGGACTTGAAGGTGTGCAGGGACCCTATCGGCTGACGGGACGAAACAACGAACGGCAGATCATTGTGATTGCGGGGACCGAGCGTGTGTACGTCAACGGTGAACTGCAAACACGCGGCGAAACCAACGACTACGTGATCGACTACTCGAATGGCGAGATCACCTTCACCACTCGACGGCTCATCACTGCCGCGTCGCGCATCACGGTCGATTTCGAGTACACCGATCGCCAATTCTCCCGATCGCTTCTTGCTGCACAGAACGAGAGCAATTTTTGGGAGAACAAAGCGCAGCTCACGGTCTCGTTTATACGTGAAGCAGATGATCCCGATGCTCCAATCGACTTTTCGCTTACGGACAGCGCGCGTACCGTTCTGCAAGCGGCGGGTGACGATCGCTCGAAGGCAATTCTGAGCGGCGTAACGCGTGTAGATTCGAACGGCTTCTATGTTCTCGACAGCACGATCATTGGTTCGACTCTGTACAGATTCTATCGGTATGCCCCCGGGAGAGATGCGCAGTACGTCGTAACATTTTCGAGTGTCGGATTTGGACGAGGAGATTACCTTCGGAAGGCGATCGGGGTTTTTGAATGGCGAGGACCGGGACTGGGAGACTATCTGCCCGTTAAGTTCCTTCCCGTGCCTCAGCTCTCCCAAGTGATGGATGTTGTGCTGGGAGTTTCTCCGACGAACACGCTGCATATCAGCGGTGAGTACGGCGCAAGTACCTTCGACGCGAATCGGTTCTCCACACTCGACGATCAAGACAACACGGGGCATGCTCTCCGCTTCGAAGTTGGGTATGCTCCACGTGAAATCACCATCGGCGGCGCGAACATCGGTGCATTGGATGTGAAACTGAAAGAGCGGTTCGTGAATCGGCGCTTCGTTCCTCTTGATCGGACAAACGATATCGAGTTCACGAGAAAATGGGGAATCGAATCGCTCACGTCGGCGGACGAAGAAATTCAGGAGGCGTCGATTCGCTATACGCCGGTTCGACAGCTGAGCATTGGTGGAGGATATGGAAAAATGACGCGCGGCAACACCTTGCGTTCGGTCCGGAATGATGTATCGCTTTCCTTCAGAGGTGACTCGCTTCCGACACTGACCTATGTCTTGGAAAGCGTGCGCTCGTCGGAATTTGGAATCGACAGCCGAAGCTCATGGCTCCGTCAGAAGGGTTCAATCGAGCACACGGTCAGTGGGATCGTTCCTTCGTTCTCCTATGAGAACGAAAATCGCCGGATCACATACGTTTCGAAGGACTCGGTCAAAGCCGGGAGTTTCGCCTTCAATGTGTTCGCTCCGGGCATCAAACTGATCAATTTGTGGAACATGACGCTGGCAACCCAGTTGGAGTGGAGGACGGACGACCAGTTCCTGAACGGCAGTCTCCTCCGCCAATCGAAATCCACTACGCAGTCGTTCGGATGGAACCTTTCGGAGTGGAACACGCTCACATCCTCGCTCGACGTCACGCTGCGAGAGAAGAAGTTCACGCCCGCATTCAAAGCGCTGGGGAATAGCGATATCAAGACCGTCTTGGTCAGGAACCAGACCCGCTTTGCACCTTTCAGCAGAGGTGTGGAAACGGATATTTTCTATGAGGTTTCTACGGAGCGGGCTTCCCGATTGGAGCGGGTTTTCGTTCGGGTTGCGGTCGGGACGGGCAACTATAAGTATTTGGGGGATTTGAACAACAACGGCATCGCCGACGAAAACGAATTCGTTCCTGCAAGGTTCGACGGTGACTATATCGCCACGACGCTCCCGTCTGATGAGCTTTACCCCGTGATCGATTTGAAGACGAGCGGAAGGTTGCGCCTCACACCGGCAAGATTTCTTGATGCCGCAGGCTCGTTCTGGAGCGATTTGCTCAGAGCAGTGAGCACCGAGACCTACGTTCGCATTGAAGAAAAGAGCACAGAGCCCGATTTGAAGCAAATCTACTTGCTGCACTTTAGGCGCTTTCAATCGGATTCGACCATTTCCGGCTCAACTTTCTTCACGCAGGATGTGAACATGTGGGAAGGTCGGCCGGAATTTTCCGCGCGACTGCGCTATGCGCAGCGCAAAGGATTGAATCGCTTTGCATCGAGCACCTCGAGTGGTGTACAAGAGCGCAGCTTTACTCGAGAACGTTCGCTGCGCCTGCGATGGCAGCTTGTCACGGAAATTGCCAATCAGTTAGACGTCGTGAACCGAATCGATCGTGTGAGTAGTACTGAACGATCGTCGCGCCTTCGCAATATCGAATCGAACCTCATTTCCCTCGACGTTTCATACCGTCCTTATCACAATATCGAATTGGGAATGAAGTTCGAAGTCGGGGAGGCGTCCGATGTGTATCCCGTTCCGAAGGTAGATGCCGATCTGAACACGCAAGGGCTACGCTTCGTGTACGCGTTCGAGGGAGCAGGGCAAGCCCGAGCAGAGTTTGCACGTGAAGAGATCTTGCTGAGTCGTGCCACAGAGAATTTTCCCTTCGAGCTGACTGGGGGGAGAGTGCAGGGCAAAACGTTTCTGTGGCGGGTCGGCTTCGATTATCGCGTCACGCAATTCATGCAAGCTAATCTCGCATACGACGGACGATCGGAAGGCGG
>PSMW01000035.1:0-5169 GCA_040290295.1 Ignavibacteria bacterium | reverse complement strand
ACGCTCGCCGATCCATACTGCGCGTGCGGAGGTGCGCGCATTTTTCTGATTCAAAAAAATCTTGCCACGGAATGTTTTTCGAAAAATTTTTCTTGCCTTTCACGATGTGTTTCTGTATACTCAATTGGCATTGACAGATTCTTAGCGTCCTCTGGTACGCGCCTCAACCAACGCAACACCCCAATGGTTTACTGCACATCATTCGAATTCAAGATTGGATTGATTTATGTTGCCTCCACCGATAAGGGAGTGTGCAAGATCAGTGTACCCAGACAGAACCGCAAGGACTTTTTCCGCTGGCTGCATGATAACTTCGACAACAACGATGTCGTGGACAACCGTGCGCGCAACAAGGACGTGATCGATCAACTCACCCGTTACTTCAACGGGAAGCTCGCGAAGTTTACCTTGCCTGTCGATTTTATCGGTACGCCGTTTCAGATCCGTGTTTGGAAAGAGTTGTCGAAGATTCCCTACGGAACGACGATCAGCTACAAGCAATTGGCGAAGCGCTTGGGAACGAGCAAAGGGTTTCAGGCGATCGGTCGCGCCAATGCAGCGAACCCACTGCCTATTGTCATTCCTTGTCACCGCGTCATCGGCACTGATGGCTCACTCGTCGGTTATTCTTCGGGCATCAAGACAAAAGAGTTTCTGCTGAAACTCGAAGGCGCACTGATGATCTGAACCGACACACACACCACGCCTTTCATCAAGGACTCGAAATCATGAGTCCTTTTTTCATGTTTCGATACTCGCGCAGCTTTCTTGCATTTCGATTCACATCCCCGTATTTTGATTCTGCATTCGATGAATGTTGCTGCTCACCTCCACCATGCGTGTTCATATTATCGTTGAAGGACTTGTACAAGGCGTCGGTTTTCGCTGGTTCGTGCAACGCAGGGCAGAAGCATTGGGCATCACCGGTTGGGTAAGAAATATGTACAACGGCGACGTCGAAATCGAAGCGGAAGGAGATCGCTCTCTGCTCGAAGAGTTCCTTAAGGAAGTCAAGGTGGGTCCACGTTCGGCGCACGTCTCCAACCTGAAGATCGAGTGGATGGAAAGCAAGCCGCCGTACTATGAACGATTTGACATCCGCTAGAGCACGAGCCATTCCATGTCGTTTACCCGATCGCTTCCTGCTTGGTTCTTCTGCCTGTGCGTTGTTCTGTTCTCGACGACGGATCTTTCCGCTCGCCAAAAAACGTATTGCAATCCGTTGAATATCGATTACGCATACTGCGCCATTCCTCATTTCGTCGAGCAAGGCAAACACCGCACGACGTCCGATCCGGTGATCACATTGTTCAAAGGCACGTATTATCTTTTCGCAACGAACCAGTATGGATATTGGTGGAGTCGCGACCTGGCTTCGTGGGAGTTCGTTCCGCGACGATTCTTGAAACCGTACCACAACGTGTACGACGAGTTGTGCGCTCCCGCCTCGGTGGTGCTCAGTGATACGCTACTGCTGATCGGCTCCACGCACACGCAGGACTTTCCACTCTGGATGAGCACTGATCCGATGACCGATACGTGGCGCGAAGCGGTCGATTCGTTCCGCGTCGGCGCTTGGGATCCCGCATTTTTCGTTGACGATGATGGCCGGCTCTATCTGTACTGGGGCTCGAGCAACAGGTATCCTCTCTACGGTCAGGAAATCGACAGAGCCACCCTCCAGCCCAAAGGCGAGAGGGTGGAACTCATCCGCTTGCACGAGGATCGCCACGGCTGGGAGCGTTTCGGAGAGCACGCGGACAACACGTTCCTGCGTCCCTTCATCGAAGGCGCGTGGATGACGAAACACAACGGGCGGTACTATCTCCAGTATGCCGCTCCGGGCACGGAGTTCAGCGGCTACGCCGACGGCGTGTATGTGGGCACTCAACCGATCGGTCCCTTTACCTATCAACCGCAGAACCCTTTTTCGTACAAGCCCGGCGGCTTTGTGCGCGGTGCGGGACACGGATCGACGTTTCACGATGCGTATGGCAATTGGTGGCACGTTGCAACCAACGCTATCAACGTGAAACATAACTTCGAGCGACGCATCAGTCTTTGGCAAGCTGGTTTCGACGACAACGGGATACTGTATTGCATGACCGCCTATGGCGATTATCCGCATTACCTTCCAGATGTGCCGACGGCAAAGGGGAGGCAACTCTTTACAGGTTGGATGTTGCTCAATTACAACAAGCCCGTGCGAGCGTCCTCCACGCTTGGTGGGTCCACGCCGAATTTCGCCGTGGACGAAGACATGCGCACCTACTGGAGCGCGACGAGCGGGAAAAACGGAGAGTGGTTCGAAACCGATTGTGGGTCGCTCTGTACCATCTACGCTGTGCAAGTCAATTATGCCGATCAGAATGCTGAGCTGATGGGAAAGCACCTTGGCTTGAAGCACCAGTACATCGTCTCCGCATCGCGCGACGGGAAAACATGGACGACGATCGTTGACAAGCGCAACAACACGCGCGAGGTGCCGCATGATTACGTTTAACTCGATCGGCCTGTGCCCGCACGCTACGTGAGGATCGAAAACATCCACGTGCCGACGGGAACATTCGCACTCAGTGGTTTGCGCGTCTTCGGCAAGGGGAGCGGCATACCGCCCGATACCGTACGGCACTTTACGGTACTGCGCGGTGCGAGCGAGCCTCGTAACGCATGGCTGAAGTGGCAGCACGTTGACGACGCAGTCGGCTACACGATTTATGTCGGAAGCTCACCGACAACAATGTACAACAGTATCACTGTCTATGGCCGCAACGAGTACACCTTCACGGCAATGGATGTCGATGCGCCGTACTTTTTCCAGATTGAAGCCTTCAACGAAAACGGCATAGGCAAACGTACGAGTGTGGTGGGAGTGGAATGACAGCGTATCCTCGCATCGGCTACGGGTTCGACGTCCATCGATTTGCTGAGGGACGCACCTTAGTCTTGGGCGGGGTAGAGATTCCGCATCACGCGGGGTTGGAAGGTCATTCCGATGCCGACGTGGTGCTGCACGCTCTTATGGATGCGCTGTTGGGAGCTGCTGCGCTCGGCGATATCGGCAAACACTTTCCGCCTTCCGATCCGCAGTACAAGGGTATCAAGAGTCTTGTGTTACTCGCTCGCGTTCGGTCGCTTCTCGCCGAGCAACACTTTACGATCATCAACGCAGACATAACACTGGTGATGGAGCAGCCGACAATTCTTCCCTATATCGAGCCGATGCGCCAGAAGATCGCATCGACGCTGATGATTCAGCCCGACCAAATCTCCATCAAAGCCACGACGAATGAACGGCTCGGTTTCATTGGGAAGCAGGAAGGGGCAGCAGCACACGCTGTTGCCGCAATCGTGAAGAATCTATTACGGCAATGATCGAGGACTTCATTCAATTTCTCCAGTCGTTGAACCCGCTTCTCGTGTACGCTATCGTGTTTGCCATTGCGTATATCGAGAATATCATCCCGCCGTCGCCGAGCGATATGATCGTCGTCT
The DNA here is from genome assembly GCA_040290295.1 of Ignavibacteria bacterium. Classification (GTDB taxonomy): domain Bacteria; phylum Bacteroidota; class Ignavibacteria; order UBA10030; family UBA6906; genus CAADGV01. Next base: position 1,674 of record PSMW01000035.1, on the reverse strand, counting down.
TTGGGGGATCGCTTGCGGGCATTGGACATGTCGGCTTCGCTCCGACGCTCACTGCTGCGACACTCGGCAGTACGCTCGGCTTTTTGACGATGTACAAGATCGGCGACTGGTTCGGCGAGATCATCTTGGAGAAAGGAAAAATTCCATTCATCTCTCTCAGCGCTGTGTACACTGTTGAAGATTGGTTTCGACGATACGGATACTGGATCATCGTTGCAAATCGGTTCCTTTCAGGGACGCGAGCGGTAATTTCTTTTTTTGCCGGCATGGCGAAATTGCACCTCCTGCCGACGACGCTGCTCTGCTTGGCAAGTGCGCTCGCATGGAACACGATCCTCGTCGGTGCTGGTTTTTACCTCGGCAAGAATTGGAAAGAGAGCGGATTCTATCTCAGTGCTTACAGTCAAATCGTTACCGCCATCATTATTCTCGTGGTCTTGATTCTTCTGGCGCGTTTCTTTTACAACAAAAGAAAGAACGACAAACCCTAACGCCCCGCTATGGTTGATTGGTTGTATTCACTCGACGTTGCCCTTTTTCTCTTCCTGAATCGATCTCTTGCCACGCCGCTGGGTGATATGCTCTGGCCCCTCATCACCGATTACGACAAGCAATTCTTCATGCGTATCGCTCTCGTGGTAGTATGGCTCTGGTTGCTCGTCAAGGGTGGGACACGGGGGAGAACTGCTGCCCTTTTGCTTGTTCCTCTGCTCTTCATCAGCGATCAACTCAGCAGCACGGTCATCAAGCCGTTGGTTGGACGGGTGCGTCCTTGTCACGCGCTGCCCCTCGATCAGATGCATCTTCTTGTCGGATGTGGAGGCTTGTCCTTCCCCTCGTCACACGCCGTGAACAATTTCGGCGTGGCGACGATGTTCTCGCTCTACTATCCGAAAGCGCGAGCAGCATTGTATGCCTGGGCATCGCTCGTGGCGCTCTCGCGAGTCTTTGTGGGAGTGCATTATCCCTCCGACGTCGTGGGTGGGGCAATCATCGGTACATTCGTCGGCTGGTGCGTTGTCGTCGTGTGGCAACAGCTCGCGCTCCGATTCTTTCCGTCTCTCGTCATTGCAAGGAGAGAAGCGTGAAGCTCTTCACGTTCACGCGAGAAGAACGCGACATCATTCCACGCAAGGTTTCCCTCTCTGTGTTGTCGGGCATCCTGCTTGGCTTCGCGTTCCCGCCAAGCCCGGTCGGTATTCTCGCATGTGTCGGCTTGGTCCCGCTTCTCATCGTGTTGGACGAGACCGAACGCACCGCAGCGGCATTGCGTTGGGTGTACCTCGCCATGCTGATCTTTCACATGATTACGTTGAACTGGACGGGCGGCTACGCACACATGAACGATCCGTACATGATGCTCGCCGGCGCGATCACGATGACGCTTCATCCATTCTTTTACTTCATTCCCTTCGGCATCTTTCTTTTCGTCCGGCAAAGGTGGGGAGGAACTGCTGCGCTCGCAGGCTTGCCGTTCTTTTGGGTCGCGTACGAGTATTCGCACACACTCAGCGAGTGGTCGTTCCCGTGGCTCACGCTCGGTAACACACAGTCGTACAACCTCGCGCGCATTCAGCTCGTCTCATTCACCGGGGTCATCGGACTCTCGCTGTGGATTCTCGCGTTGAACGTCTTGACGTACATGTTGCTCGAATCTTTTCGGCGGGAAGGAGT
>PSMW01000007.1:81069-128894 GCA_040290295.1 Ignavibacteria bacterium | reverse complement strand
AGTTACGGCCGCCGTTTACCGGGGCTTCGGTTCGAAGCTTCGCGCCTTACGGCGCTAACCTCTCTCCTTAACCTTCCGGCACCGGGCAGGTGTCACACCTTATACGTCGTCTTGACGACTTCGCAAAGTGATGTGTTTTTGTTAAACAGTCGCTTGGCCCGTTTCACTGCGATCCTGACCAGCTTTGGAGAGCAAGTCTCCTGACCAATCAAGACACCCTTTATCCCGAAGTTACAGGGTCAGTTTGCCGAGTTCCTTGACCATGGCTCACTCGAGCACCTTAGGACATTTATCCTCATCTACCTGTGTCGGTTTGCGGTACGGTCTGTCTGCAGTCTCCCACACGAGGTTTTTCTTGGCAGCATGCTTACAACCAGTTTGTGGGCTTGCGCCCTCCCGTTCGGCTCTCGGAGATAACTCTCGGGCGGATTTGCCTACCCGAGACCCCTACCACCTTAGACCGTCTAAGCCAGCAGACGGCTGGTTTTCACTTCTGCGTCACCCCTTATGGTCAGACGACTACACACAGGTACAGGAATATTCAACCTGTTTTCCATCGGTTACGCCGTTTGGCCTCACCTTAGGGTCCGACTAACCCTGAGACGATTAACGTTGCTCAGGAAACCTTAGATTTTCGGTGGAGTAGTTTGCCACTACTCTTATCGCTACTTATGCCTACATCTGCATTTCTCTCCGCTCCAGCATGCATCGCTGCACACCTTCTGGCGCCAGAGGCGCCACTGCGTTCACCGCAGTCGCTGAAGAGAATGCTCCTCTACCTCCCAATACCGACAAGTCGGCATCGGAACCACAGCTTCGGTACAACGTTTCAGTCCCGAGAATTATCGGCGCTAGGTCGCTTGACTAGTGAGCTATTACGCACTCTTTAAATGAATGGCTGCTTCTAAGCCAACATCCTAGTTGTCTGTGCAACCCAACATCCTTTCTCTGTTAGCGTTGATTTGGGGACCTTAGCTGGTGGTCTGGGTTATTCCCCTTTCGGCGTCGAAGCTTATCCCTCGTCGCCTGACTCCCGAGAAACATGTCAACGGAATTCGGAGTTTGTCTGGGTTTGGTATCGTTGTGACGACCCTAGCCCAATCAGTGCTCTACCTCCGTGACACTCTTAGCTCGAGGCTAGCCCTAAAGCTATTTCGAGGAGTACGAGCTATCTCCCAGTTCGATTAGCTTTTCACTCCTACCCACAGTTCATCCGAGAAGTTTTCAACCCTCACCGGTTCGGACCTCCATGAGGTTTTACCCTCACTTCATCCTGACCATGGGTAGATCACCAGGTTTCGCGTGTACCGCACGATACTGAAGCGCCCTGTTCAGACTTGCTTTCGCTACGGCTCCGTCTCTTGAGAGACTTAACCTTGCATCGTACGAGTAACTCGTAGGCTCATTAAGCAAAAGGCACGCAGTCACTTCCATAGCCATGCAAGCACGGCTCTGGTCGCTCCTACCGTTTGTAAGCATACGGTTTCAGGTACTATTTCACCCTCCTGTTAGGAGTGCTTTTCACCTTTCCCTCACGGTACTTGTTCGCTATCGGTCACTAGAGAGTATTTAGCCTTGCGAGATGGTTCTCGCTGATTCCCGCAGACTTCCACTTACTCCGCGGTACTTGGGGACACACACCAGAGAGCCAAACTGTTTTCGCCTACAGGACTTTCACCTTCTCTGGTTCTTTTTTCCAGAAGATTCGGCTAACACTTTGGTTTTTCACTCCCCGACCGCCACGCGAATTGGTCAGTGCGCGCCCCACAACACCGGCGATACAACGGTCGCGTCCTTTACTGTATCAACCGGTTTAGGCTCTTTCCCGTTCGCTCGTCACTACTAGGGAAATCGTTTTTACCTTTTCTTCCTGGGGGTACTGAGATATTTCAATTCCCCCCGTTCGCTCTGCCGCGCCTATGGATTCAGCACGGAGTTCTCAGGTATTAGCCTGAGAGGGTTGCCCCATTCGGAGATCGTCGGGTCAAAGATTGTTTCCATCTATCCGACGCTTATCGCAGGTTACCACGTCCTTCATCGCCTTCTAGTGCCAAGGCATCCACCGTATGCTCTTAGTAACTTAACCAAAAATCTTTCTTGATTCGGATCCTGCCTTCCCGACTTTCGTCAGGATTCAGGTGCATCAATAAGATTACGGAAATGTATTACGTTGGATACTTGACGTCTTACGCGATACGTTTGTTCTTCGTACAACCTCCGTCATACGAAAACTACTTGCATCGTGTCAGACGATACTCTTCCTGATTGTCAAAGAACAGTGTTGATGAATGCGATCATCAACTTCTCCGCCTTTACGGATTGTGGAGCTGAGGGGGATCGAACCCCTGACCTTCTGGTTGCAAACCAGACGCTCTCCCAGCTGAGCTACAGCCCCGTAGCTCGGTGATCTTCCAAAAAGCAACCAAAAAGGAAGGAATGCTTTTCTTCGCAGAGCCTTCTTCGCACCGCCTAAAGGTGTGGGCCTGAGTAGAGTTGAACTACTGACCTCACGCTTATCAGGCGTGCGCTCTAACCACCTGAGCTACAGGCCCATTAGGGTATTCGCTCAAAAATAGTGTGCACAGCACAATGCCGAATCCAGCAGAGTGGAGAATCGAAGTTGTCTTCTTCCACCGTGAGATGGCAAGAAAGACTCCTTAGAAAGGAGGTGATCCAGCCGCACCTTCCGGTACGGCTACCTTGTTACGACTTAGCCCCAGTCACTGGTTTTACCTTAGTCGGCTGCCTCCCCTTGCGGGGTTAGCTCACCGGTTTCGGGTACCCCCAGCTTCCATGGCTTGACGGGCGGTGTGTACAAGGCCCGGGAACGTATTCACCGCGCCGTGCTGATGCGCGATTACTAGCAATTCCAGCTTCATGGAGTCGAGTTGCAGACTCCAATCCGAACTGAGACCGTTTTTGGGGATTAGCTTCGCCTCGCGGCTTTGCAACCCTTTGTAGCGGCCATTGTAGCACGTGTGTGGCCCTGGGTGTAAGGGCCATGAGGACTTGACGTCATCCCCACCTTCCTCACTACTTGCGTAGGCAGTCCACTTAGAGTACCCAGCATGACCTGATGGCAACTAAGTGTAGGGGTTGCGCTCGTTGCAGGACTTAACCTAACACCTCACGGCACGAGCTGACGACAGCCATGCAGCACCTGTACCAGTGCCCCTTGCGGGGAGATCCCCTTTCAGAGACTGTCACTGGCCTTTCAAACCCAGGTAAGGTTCTTCGCGTTGCATCGAATTGAACCACATGCTCCACTGCTTGTGCGGGCCCCCGTCAATTCCTTTGAGTTTCAACCTTGCGATCGTACTCCCCAGGTGGGGTACTTAATGCGTTAGCTTCGGCACTGATCCCGCTCGAGACTCGCTTGAAGTTCCGAGCGGGACCAGCACCTAGTACCCATCGTTTAGGGCGTGGACTACCAGGGTATCTAATCCTGTTTGCTCCCCACGCTTTCGCGCCTCAGTGTCAGTTACGGACCAGGAGACCGCCTTCGCTACTGGTGTTCTTCATGATATCTACACATTTCACCGCTACACCATGAATTCCATCTCCCTCTGCCGCACTCAAGATCTCCAGTATCGGAAGCAATTCTACAGTTAAGCTGTAGGATTTCACCCCCGACTTAGAGACCCACCTACACGCCCTTTACACCCAGTAATTCCGGACAACGCTCGGATCCTACGTATTACCGCGGCTGCTGGCACGTAGTTAGCCGATCCTTATTCGCAGGGTACTGTCAAGTCCGCTCGAAGCGGAACATTCATCCCCTGCAAAAGGAGTTTACATCCTAACGGACTTCATCCTCCACGCGGCGTCGCTGCGTCAGCCTTTCGGCCATTGCGCAATATTCCTCACTGCTGCCTCCCGTAGGAGTCTGGACCGTGTCTCAGTTCCAGTGTGGCTGATCATCCTCTCAGACCAGCTACTGATCGTCGCCTTGGTGGGCCGTTACCCCGCCAACAAGCTAATCAGACGCAGGCTCATCTCCAGGCACCCGACTTGCGTCGAGCTTTTAACAACTGTCACCATGCGGTGCCGCTGCATCATCGGGAATTAGCCCCGCTTTCGCGAGGTTGTCCCCGTCCTGAAGGCAGATTGCCTACGTGTTACTCACCCGTGCGCCACTTTACTCAGGATATTGCTATCCCTTTCTCGTAAGACTTGCATGTGTTAGGCACGCCGCCAGCGTTCGTCCTGAGCCAGGATCAAACTCTCCGTTGTAAGTTTTTTCAAACTTGCAAATTCGAGTTTGAAGCTTGGCTTTGAGTGCCTTCTGCCCTCATCGGGCTGAAGTTCTTAGCCAAGGTTGACACTCTGCTAAGATTGACTTTGGCTATGCACACTATTTTTCAAAGAACACCACTCTTCTCAAGTGCCGCGTTTTTGCGGGCATGTAATATACTCAACTCGCACCACTGTGTCAAGTCGGAGTATATGTCATTGAAGAAATAGAGGATCGCTGCTTGAATTTCGGGAAATCAATTTAGCAACTTCGGGGTTTCAAAACAAGCCCTCCTCTTTTTGCAACGCAATTAAATTTCGTTCATTGGTTTTTCTGCAGCAGCCGTGCTTGATGCGCTGCTACTTTCATCTGGCTGAGAAGTTGTACGGTATGCGCGTCGGAAGGATCGAATCGGAGCGCTTTCTCCAAAATCATGATGCCTCTTTCCAACTGTCCAAGACGTGCAACGTACAGTGCCTGTGCTTTCAACGCAGAGGAGCATATACTCCGTATGCCGTTCTCTAGTCGTCCATCGCGTGCAAACGCTCTGTACGTGATTTCGACATCACGCATTTCGTGTTGGAGCGTGTCGGCATACAGACGATATGCCAAGCCCTCAGGCACACGTTGTAATCCGCGCGTGAACTCCGGCTCGATTTCGCCTGTGACGTAAACGGGTCGTGTTTGCATTGAATTCGTGAGAAAACTTCTAATCATCTCCTCGAACCGCGCTTGAATGACGGCAGGATTGTATGGACGATCCTGTTCAAACTTATCCAACTCTCTGAGGAATGCCTCGACCTCGGCACGCGATTGGGCGATGAGCCATGGGTGTTGACGTTCGAGTTGTTTGAAATACCACGATCGCCGTAATAACTCCTTGTCCACCACGGCAACGTCGGGGCGCACGCCTTTGACACCTTGATAATAGTACGATGCCGAAACCCAATAGTCCCATTGGAAGGAGAGAACAAGTGCGTTCGGTTGGAGCGACGCGAACACGTTTCGAGTGTAGTCCTCCACCAAATAATTGTCCGTCTCGTCAGCCTGTTGAAAGTGTACCCACAACGGCGCGGTGCTTACGGCAAGCACGGCAACGGTCGCTGGAGCAAAGCGAAGACGTTCGCTCAACCATCGCAATGCAACGAGGAGTCCCGCCGCCGCGAACAAGCCGATGCACACGTACGCAAGGAGAAAATACGAATCGATATCGTGAATATCGTAGTTGATCGAATAGAGAACACATCCTACGAACAGCAGCACAAGCGTGATCGCGAGCTGTCTCTTGCCGCGCCATATTGCAATCGCGCCAATGAGTGCAACAACGATTCCGGCGTATGCAAACTCGAACGGCAGCGTCGATACAAAGTATGTGAACTGCCGTGCTGCCGCTTCTGTCGAAGAAAAAATCCAGACACGATATTGCTTCCCGGTCCAATGCCAGAGGAATCGCTCCAACGTTACCGGATTTCCCCAATTGAAGAGGGGTGACTGCGACGCGCGCAACGGGAGGTAGAGATAGGCGGACAAGCCGACGAAGAACGGCACACTAAGCCTTGCTATACGCCGCCACGATTCCGCACCGGCTCCTTGCGACGCGAAGTACAGATACAACAGTCCCGGCGCCAGAAGAATCGTCGTCATGTGATTGCTGAAGCTCAAGCCGAGCACGAATGCAAAGAGATACCAACGCCTCTCCTCCCGGATGACCGTCGCCGCCTCCGAATTCGGATCTGCAGCGTAGACGGCTTTCAAGAACGTTAACAGGACAAGCGCGAGAAACAGCACATGGAGCGCGTACACTTCGATCGATGTTGCCTGCGACCAATAGGTTTCGGAGAAGGCAAGGAGCAACGATGCACCAACGCTTGCAACTTGAATCCCGGCCGCCCGCATATCCTTCCCCTTCCAGCGCAGACCTGTACCCTCGCTGAACGTTGTGGTCAATACGAAGTGGGTGAGGTGGTAGAAGAAATAGATCCCTGCCGCGCACAGCAGGGCTGCCATCATGTTGAGCCGCTGAATTTCCTCCGCGGCTATCGGCAGTCGGGAAAACACCCAGCCCAGCAACGTGAACAGCGGGTAGCCTGTCGGGTGCGCGATGCCGAGCGTGCAGCACACCGCGGCCAGCTCGCCGCTGTCAATGAACGTGACAGATGGAGCGAGGGTTTTGAGGTACACAAGGAATGCAAACAGCGCGACTAGTGCGGCGTTTCCGCGCGGTGAAATGAAAAACGATTTCAGGCTTCTCATCTTCGTTGTGTTGTTGCGATGATCACTTTCACCGGCTCCACTCATCGATGGCTTGTGCTGCGGTGAGAAAATCTTTTCGCACCTCCTTCATCCTGCGTGAGGTTTCCTTCAGCAGATCGCTGCCCCGGACATACCCCATCACCCTTGCAATCGTTTCAAGCTTCTCGCCTTCAGGGAGAATGCTACCATGTTCTTCCAAGGTGAGCCGCAGCAGTGTTTCGATCTTGCGGAAAACCCGGTACGATGCCCCACAACGTTCCAAGAGTCCACGGCAAGTGGGTATGAGCGAGGAACCGGCTTCTAGCACGGTGCACGTTGCCGCGCCACGTAGGCGTGTCTCTGTTCCGCCGAACCTGAGCTGGATCATCTGAGCGAGAAACTCTACGTCCGCCATTCCACCCGCTCCCAATTTGATATCGAGAACGATTGCGCCGCGTACCCGACTGCGCGATTCGGTCTTCTTCCTCATGGCAACGATCTCATCGACCCAACCGACAGGAAGAGGGTGTTCATACACAAACGTTTGCACGCCCGCGAGCACCTGTTGCGCAAGCTTAGGGTTCCCCGTTACGAAACGGAGACGCGTAAGCGACTGCCGTTCCCATAACGATGCACGCTCGGCAAGATATCTCCGATACGTTTTCTCATGAACAACCAGCGGAGCATTTCTTCCTTCAGGCCGAAGCCGTGCGTCCACATCGTACAGCTTCCCCTCACTGCCCACTTCTGCGCAACGCTGCAGAAGGTGTCGTGCACAACGCTCGCTTTGCACGTTCATCGGCTCGCGCTCGTCTGTTGCGATGAACACAATATCAAGATCTGCGTCGAAAGTCAACTCGCGCGTTCCGTACTTCCCTAATGCGAACACCGACAAGGGAAGGACCTCGCCGCTCTCGCAACGACACTCCTCCTCGAAAAGACTCGTCATCACAACATCGGCAAGTTGGGTCAGTTCGCGCGTCAGTGCATCAAAGTTCGTTACCGCCAACACGTACCGGATCCCCGCACGCAGTTCTTCTTGTGCTTTCAATCGATGAAGGCTCTCCGCGGGCAGCGGCGTGTCGAGTCCGCTTCCCCATAGTGCATGCGGATCTGCTGAGAGCGTTTCCAACATCAATGGATAGCGTGCAAGCCCTTTTGCCAACCGTGGACTCGTTGCACAGACCGTCAGAAGAAGCTTCCGAAAGTTCTGCTCTTTCAACTGAAGATAGAGTTGTTCGGGAAAAGGTTGTGCACTTGCCACAAGCGCAAGATTGTGCAACGTGTGATCGGGAAGAGGCGTGGTGGCGATGTCGTGGACAAGCGGCAGCGCAACCTCGCGGAATGCATCTCTGACGCGGACATCGAACTCTCGCTTGCCGATCAAACCGCTGCCGAAGACCAGCGTGGAAACATTCTTCGCCGCCTTGCGCGTGTCCCGAAAGCCGTATCCTCGCAGGATGCGTTCGACATCTTCCACACGTACAGATCCGTCGATCACCCCCAGGATATCGAGCGGCACGTTTGGTGATTCCACGCGGAGGACATTCTCGAAAATTGCTCGGACGCCTTCGAGATGCTCAGCAGTGGCACGCTCAAGTTCATCTGCCGATGTAAACCCCACCTTCTTTGCCAGGATGGCCCGCTCACGTAAACTCGCAGGCAGCTCGTGCGTTTGCCTGTTGAGCATGAATTGGAGCCGATGCTCAACCATGCGAAAGAAACGATAGGCGTCGGTCAGCACGCGCCCTTCATCGAGTGAAAGGAGCGATGCCTCGGTAAGAAGGCGGAGCGCTTCGAGCGTGTTCGGGGTGCGGATGCGAGGGTTCTTTCCTCCATTGATCAACTGCAATGCTTGAACGACGAATTCGATGTCGCGTATCCCTCCTGCGCGCAGCTTCACGTTCTCTTCTCGCCCTACAGCAGCCTCGATACGCGCTTTGATACGAGCGATGTACTCCTTAGGATTGTGAAAGAATGTGCGAGGAAAGATGAACGGCTCCAACGCCGAAAGAAACCGTGCGCCGAAAGCGTTGTCTCCGGCAACTACACGCGCTTTCAATAGCATTTGCCGTTCCCACAGCTCGCCACGCGATTCGTAATAGAGCAAATAGCTCTGCATCGAACGTGCGAGAGGTCCGGCGTTCCCATCGGGCCTCAGTCGCATATCGACGCGGTAGAGGTGCCCCTCTCCGGTGCTGCGCGAAAGGTTCTGCACCACCTTTTCAACGAAGAGATTGAAGTATTCATGCAGCGTGTGCATGCGTCCGCCTGCGTCGGGAATGTCCCCTTCTTCTTCATACACAACAATGATATCGATATCCGAGCTGTAGTTCAGCTCGCAGCCTCCCAATTTACCGAGACCGATAACAGCGAACGGGACCGGAGGAGGTTCGGGAAACCGTTCGGCGAGTTGCCGCCGGGCAACTGTGCAGCAGGCTTCGATCAAGACATCGGCAAGATGCGAAAGTTCTGCCGTGACGGTTGCCAGATCGGCTTCGCCGAGAAGATCGCGCGCTCCGATACGCAGCACTTCACGCCGGAAGAAACGCCGCAAGCTGTCCAACGTGCGTTCCGGTTTTTGGAAGACACGCATCGCCCGCTGCGCCTCCGCGCGGGAGTACTCCTTTGTTCGCGCCTGCGCAAGCGTCTCGGATGTGGTCAGCCAACGGAACAATTCCGGATCACGCACAAGGATGTCGGCAAAATATTGGGAGGAGGAGAGGATCGTCATCACCATCTCCATCAATACAGGATAAGAAAGCAGATCATTGAAGAGAGAGGACGTACTCAGCGTGGCTTCGACAAAACGGAGGAAGTTCGTGACGCCGCGGTCGGGATCGGCAACCTTTGCGAGCGACGTTCCAAGAGCTCGAGAAAAATCATCAACCGTATGCACCGTTCCGGAAGCGATAAAGACTTCGTGCAGCTTCTCCACCGAGCGCAATGAGCGGTCCGGATCGGCAAACGCGTGAAAGGAGAATTCTGAAATGGTCATGCGGGCATCAAGGCATCCTTCAAAACATTATACAAAAAAATCGTCGAAGGACGATCTCGCCTCGCACGCTGGTTGCCTCTGAACACGCATGGAATGGGACTGGAGGATGGCGACATCCAAACGTGATACGAAACAGTGCTGGACCGCGAAAGGCCTGTCGATGCTGAAGATGTGGTATAGCAGAATACCTACAGCACAACCGGGGGAAGGCTGGCGCAACAAGCGAGGCAGCGTGAAGAATGGCTTGCTGCGCCGCTTTCAGCTCCTATCGCTTGCACGCGCAGAAATGCTCGAAGACAGATTTCATGTCCGGCTCAACGCTCAGGCAGATCAATCCAATCAACCAATCCCACGATGACGCTTGTTGCCGCTGATGTCAATACGAAGTTCGAGACAAGGCTCGGCAAGCCCCGCCAAACATTAAGGAGTATTGGTCCCCCCACCTCGCAGACCGTCGGGACGACTTCTTGCTCTCGTTGTGCTCGTACGGTGCGATTATCGCATCAAGGCCATCTTGCGCGTCTGGCTGAAGCCGCCGGAAGTGACCAACCGATAAAGGTACACACCGCTCGTCAAGCCGTTCGCGTCGAACGTCACCTGATGGCTTCCCGCCTGCAGAGCCTCGTTCACCAGCGCTCGCACTTCTCGTCCCAACACGTCGTACACTTTGAGCGAAACGAAGTTGGAGCTGGGAAGTTGGAACGTGATTGTTGTTGATGGATTGAAGGGATTGGGATAGTTCTGAGCGAGGACGTACGCCCTCGGCTGATGATTTTCCCCGACGCCGTTTGGGGGACTCGTAAGCTTGCGGATACGACCATTCGTCGAGCTATACTCCAACAGATACAACTCGTTCTGCTCGTCAACACCGAACGATGAAATGAGAAATGCTTCATCGGTGAGAAGCTGATTCGTTGGTGGATGGATGCCGTCGTATGTCAATGCCCAGGTTTTGCCCGAACCGAAGTCAGCGTAGATGTACTTGCCGGCCAAGGAAGGAACGGCGCTGCCTCGATAGACATATCCACCGGTGATGGAAATATCCGGACCGGCATTGGGATAATCCCACACAGGCCGCTGGAGACCCGCGGTGTCCAAACACTGAGGATTGACAGTCGGATTGCAGATGAATCCTTCCATCAAGCGCCAACCGTAATTCCCGCCGCTCATGATGATGTCGATCTCTTCGCGCGCATCTTGTCCGACATCGCCGAGCCACAGCCTGCCGGTCGAGGCGTCGAAACTGAAACGCCATGGGTTGCGCAAGCCGTAGGCGTAGATTTCTTCGCGCCAACCGTTCGGGTTGCGGTAAAACGGATTGGTTGGAGGAATGGCATAGTTGAGTGAGCCTTCGGTACTATCCACGTTGATCCGCAGGACCTTGCCGAGAAGAACCGAGCGATTTTGCGCGCGATTGCCCGGATCGTTCGCCGACCCTCCATCACCCGTACCGATAGAGAGATAGCCGTCGGGACCGAACGCGATCTTCCCACCATTGTGATTGGAGTAGGGCTGTGCTATCGTGAGCAGAACCAGCTCGCTCTGCTTCACGGCAGAGTCGGGATTAGTTGCACTGACACGATAACGCGCAATGTAGGTTGTCAACGAAGTGCCGCCGGTGTAGTTCACATAAAAATATCCGTTCGTTGCATACTGAGGATGAAACGCCAGTCCGAGCAAACCCGTTTCGCTGCCCGACTGTGATACGCGATCGGCAATATCTAAGAAAACCTTTCGTGTGCCGACCGTCGGTGAGTTATTGATTACGTAGATGATGCCGCGCTGTTGTGCCACGAAAAGACGATTCGTGCCGTCGCCTGCGTTGACCAATTCCACAGGAGAATTGAACGCGGGGAGATTAGGAAAGGCAGGGGGTCCAACTGTACTGTTGTGCAACGCCGGAGCCGAGCACGCACACGATCAACACTGTTGCGACAAAGATATGCTTCTTCATAGCGTCCCTCCATGAATAGATGAAACAAAGCGTACGTGAGCGTTGCCTCGTTTGTTTTCTTGCGAGCTACAGCCTCGACTCCCAGTAGATATCATTGCGAATCTCCTCGATCCACGCGGCATACTCCTTCTGGCGCTTGAAGTTGAGAGCGATCGCTTCGATGCGGCGATAGTCGTGCTCGAGTGTCGGCTTGTGTGCCGGCGTTCGCTTCTTCAGCAGAATGATGTGGTAGGCATACTGACCGCCGACAGCGACCTTGACAGGTTCGCTGATCTCGCCGGGTTTCAGTGCCAAGACGGTTTCGTAATAGGTTTTGTCAAATTGCTTGAGTTGCTCCATATCCACCACGCCGACGTTGCCGCCGACGTTCGCCGTTTCCGGATCTTCCGAATACTTGGTTGCCAACTCGGCGAAGCTTTCCCCAGCAAGGATGCGCTTGCGGAGCGAGGTGAGACGGGCGATCGCCGAGTCGTCGCTCGCTTGCGTTCGTTCGATGCGCAGCAATATGTGCCGGGGGTGGACGGCGTCGCCGCGGCGTTCCAACAGTTGGATAATGTGCAAACCGAAATCCGTCTCGACAATATCCGAAATCTCTCCCTCGTGCAACGAGAAAACCGCGGACTCGAATTCTTTGACGAACAGCCCTCGCCGTACCAAGCCGAGGTCGCCTCCTTGCGATGCCGAGCCGGGATCTTGTGAATGCCGTCGCGCCAACTCCTCGAACGGCACCCCTGCTTTGAGGCTATCCAGCAGCGCTTGCATCTTCTTGCGCGCTTCGGCTTTTGCCGTCTCGTCAAATTTCGGCTTCACCAGAATGTGCGCAAGCTCTACCTCCTCGGGTACTTCGCCCAGACTGTCCTTGTAGGTTTTGTAGAACTCTTCCACTTCGAGCCGGCTGATATTCGTCGTGCCGAATTTCTGTTGCTGGAGTTTTTGGGCAAGCAAGCTCTTGCGCATCTCGTCACGAAACTCGCGCTTGATGCGGGAGATGGGCATGCCGTAAAGTTGCTCGAGGCGTTCCGCCGAACCCACCGCTTGGATGCGCTGTTGAATCACGGCATCCAACTGCTGCGTGACCTCATCTTCCGAAACGGTGAGGCTATCCTCGATCGCCTTCGCGACGATGAGTTTCTCGTTGATCATAGACTGCAGAACTTGCTCGCGCAAGCCCGGGGTGTTCGGGTCGAGCTTATTGTTGAGCGCGTAGAATTGGATTTGCTGTTCAAGGTGCGACAGCAGAATCATTTCATCTCCCACGACAGCAACCACGCGGTCGAGCACCTGCGCGGCTGCGACAGTGCAGACGACCAGCATGACCAATGCCCTGATGGATTTCATCGTTCGTTTCCCTTCTCTTGTTGCTTGTTCATGCGCTCTCTTTCTATTCATGCGGTGGTCTTTCGTGGTTCGAGAGATGGACTTCGATATCGTGCTGCGAGCGGAGCTGCGCGAGCAGTTCATTGTAGCGCCGTCGTCGTTGCTGCAAGAGGAATCGGCTGCGAACTTCCTCCTTCACATAGTCGAAATCCGGTATCTCTCCTTGCTTTTTCGTTGCATGGACGATCATCACCGCGTAGCCCGCCGGCGAGCGGATAGCGTACGAGACCTCTTCGGGCTTGAGCATGCGAGCGGCTTTCCACAGCTCTTCAGGGTACAGCGTCGCCTGGGTGTAGTAGTGATGAGCGGCTTCCCGTAGCATCGCACCCGGCATCTCGGCGTTCACCTCATCGAACGCCGTCTTCCAACTCTTGCCTTGAAGAAGTTTCGAGCGGAACGCGTTGGCCGCGTCCCGTTCGCCGAAGATCACAAAACTGATGTTGACCACGTCTTCACGCAGGCGCAGCGCGTCACGGTGCGCTTCGAACTCTTGTTGCAAGCGCTCGTCGTTGATCGTCGCGGTATCGGCATTGAAGACCTCGTGTTGGAGAAGTGCATTGATAGCGAGTTGGCGTTTCGCCTCTTCCACTTGGCGCACCACTTCGTTGGCATCGACGTAACCACGGCGTCGCGCCTCTTGATACAGCATTTGGTTCGTTACCCACGACGCAACAATCGCACGCGCCGCTTCTAACGTATCGCCGCCGGTGTACTCACGCAACTCCTCGATCGTCAACACGGCATCGCCGACCCGGGCAACGTAGCGATCCTCCCCCGCATCGCGCCCGCAACCTCCGCCGGCGAGCATCCCCCCGACAAGCAACCACACAAGCTTACTGTTCACGCGCAAATGCGTTCTTCAATTGCTCCTTGAACACCACCACCGGATGTCTCTTGCGAAGCCCATCCAACCACTCGCTTTCCAGGCGTTTCGATTCATACTCTTGGAAAGCGCTGGAGACTTCCGTGCCCGCTTCTTCATACGTCTTGTGCCGCAACGGCTCGCGCTTGTTCAACCGTACCATCGTCGGATTGCCGCGGAAGAGGAACGGCTCCGAGGTTTCTCCCTCCTTCAGCGTGTTGGCTTTCTGTGTCCTTTCGTCGGTCGTGACAGGTTGGAGGAGATGTTCGACCGATCCGATAAACCACGAACGCTTGCCGGTGATTTCACACTCTGCCAACGAGAAGAGCTTAGCGTTCGCGCTGTCTTTGCGTTCCTCGCGTACGATTGCCGTGATTCGGTCGCCGGCAATGCCGAGCTTCTGCGTGAGGAACGCTTTGAGTGCGTCGCGCCTGCGCTCCGCCAGTTTCTTGTTCGCCGCTTTGCGCGTACTGGTATCGGCACGCACCACGAACTGCAATCGCCATGCAGGATCGCTTTTCAATTCGGCGGCGATCGTCGATGCTGTTTTGCGCGCCGCGGGCGTCAGCCCCGCCCCGTTGGCGACGAACGCGAGTTGATACTTCGACGGAACCTTCGTGCGTGCAGAGTCCTCCGCGAACACTTGTTCGAGGGATTTGCCCGCAAGGGCTTTCTTGTAGATGAATTGAACGGTGGAGTCGTTGGTAGCGGTAATCGAAGTGAAATCCACCCGATCGGGCCACATGAACTTATCGCGGTTAGCGTCGAAGAACGCCTTGAGGAGCGAATCGTTCACCACCACGCGTCCCCAAACGCGATCCTGTTCGATTTGATAAAGAAGGATGCCGTCCACGTACTCTTTCATCAACGCGGCAAATTCCGGGTAATCTTTCTCGATCGTTTCTCCGCGCACTTGGAAGATGAGCTGCTCGCCGATCTTGTCCGCCATCATACGAATGGCATTGGAGGTCAACGGCATGCTGCCCAAATCGGGGCGTGTCTGTGCTAATGCCAGCATGCTATCCACCGAAACAGTCCGCTGTCCGAAGCGGAAAAGCGGCTGGCGGCGAAGCTCTGCCGGAGCAGCATCGCTCCATGCACTATCACGTGTGGTTTTGGTAGAATCGAACGCGACGGCGAGGAGATTCAAGATGCTGTCGTTCCGACTATACTGCACCTGCTTCTTGATGCGCTCCATGAACTTGGCATAGGCCGCTTGAAAGCGCGTTTGTTGGAAGGCTTGCTGCATCTCCTTTTTCGCTTCCTCGAAGGACTTGAGCGGTCGCGCATCATAACACTTGATGAGGTGGTACCCATAGATCGTGCGGACAATGCCCGATACTTGTCCCGGCTTCAGCGTAAAGGCTACCTCGTCGAATGTTTGAATCCAGCGACGACGCGAGAACCACCCGAGGTCGCCCCCGCGCGGTGCGGAGCCGGGATCTTGTGAGTTGCGAATCGCCAGCTCGGCAAAATCCACGCCTGCCTTGAGGCTATCTTGAATCGCTTTGATCTTCTCATACGCTGCCAGCGTATCCTCCGGCGACGGGTCCTGCTTGTCGAACCGAATCATGATATGGCTGCATTTGATTTCTCCCAGCGATGGTTTCTTGTCCACGAGCTTGATGATGTGAAGACCGTAGGCGGTCCGTACCGGCTTCTGCGTCATCTCTCCCGGTTGCAAGGCGAACGCGGCGTCTTCGAACTCGGGCACCATTTGGCCCGCCGTGAAATAGTACAGGTCGCCTTTGTTTTGCGACACGGAGGGATCGTTGGAGTGTGCCACGGCAAGCGACTCGAACGAGGCGCCCGCACGCAGCTTCTCGATCAATTCATACGCCTGGCGGTATACACGTGCCGAATCTTCGGCGGAAGCATTCGGTTCGAGACTGAGGAGAATATGTTTCGCTCGTACTTCGGTCTTGCGACTCTCGTACATGTTCCGAACGCCCGGAGCGTTCACCTCACGCTCGGTGAGGAACGATGCGACGAGGCTTCCTTTGTATTGTGCGATTTCGTTCCGGATCTCGGGATGCTTGTCCAATCCTTGTTCGTACGCGTCGGTCAGCTTGAGCTTGAATTTGGTGAGAAGGTCGAGAAACTTTTCACGTTCTTCTTGTGTAGAGGCAGCCGCTTGCTCGCGCGTGCCGCTGCTTTTGACGTAGAGCGTCTCATATTCCTTGAGCGTCACCTCATTGTTGCCCACTTTCGCAACAACGAGTTCACCCTGCTTCGGCGAGCATCCTAAGACAAGACCACAACATACCAGAGCGATGCCCGCAGCCCTGCGGTGTTCCGCAAGAAGCGTCCGCAGCTCTGCGAGCGTCTGAATCCGTTGCATAACCATGTGAACTCCGAAATTGTGAGAAACGATGGGACGATTGATGGTTTTGGGGCTTTTTATAGTAAGTAAATGCGGACTGAATATCAAGAAAAGCGACACAGGGTGCGTTCTTGACCCGAGAGGAAAAGCAACGTCACCCCGTTGTGGAGTCGATGTGGCACGCAGCGGCGAGTCGTTCGGTCGTTGTCCGGCTTGCGAGAGCACGCCCACTATTCGTGAGCGAGTCTCCAATTCTCGGGAGAACGCCACAGTGACGACAAGAGAAGTTCACGCATGAACGTGAACTCGCGCGGCAACCGATCGTAGAGTTTGGAAAACAACTCTTCATGCGAGAGCACTTCTTGTTTCCACTCTTCGCTGTTGACCGCCATCAGTCGCTCGAATTCTTCCTCAGACATCTTCATGCCATCCCACAAAATATCCTGATAGCGCGGCATCCAGCCAAGAGGACTTTCAATGGCATAACCGCGCCCATGGACGCGGTCGATAATCCACTTCAGCACACGCATGTTCTCTCCGAAGCCGGGCCAGAGGAATTTTCCGTTTTCATCTTTGCGGAACCAGTTCACCGCGAAGATGCGCGGAGGGTTGGGCGTATCACGACCGAACTGCAACCAATGATTGAAGTAATCGGCCATGTGGTATCCTGCAAACGGCAACATCGCCATCGGGTCGCGGCGCACTTGTCCGACTGTTCCGGCAGCGGCGGCTGTTGTTTCAGAACCCATCGTTGCGGCGAGATAGACACCGAAGTTCCAATTCACGGCTTGATAGACCAACGGCACAACTCTGCTCCGCCGCCCCCCAAAGATGAACGCGCTGATCGGCACACCTTCCGGGTCTTCCCATCGCGGATCGATAGCAGGGTTCTGTGCTGCGGGTACCGTGAAGCGCGCATTGGGATGTGCCGCAGGCGTACCTGAAGCCGGCGTCCACTCCTGACCGCGCCAGTCGCGTAATTTCGGCGGCGGCGTTTCAGTCAAACCTTCCCACCATACATCGCCGTCGGGTGTGAGCGCAACGTTGGTAAAGATGGTGTTCGCGCGCATCGTGGCAATGGCGTTCGGATTGGATGTGGGGGAGGTACCAGGGGCGACGCCGAAGTATCCTGCTTCAGGATTGATGGCGTACAGTTTGTCATCTGCACCGCGTTTGATCCATGCGATGTCATCGCCCACGGTGGTTATTTTATAGCCTTCGAATCCTTTTGGTGGAATGAGCATAGCAAAGTTGGTCTTCCCGCACGCGCTGGGAAATGCCGCGGCAACGTACGTCTTCTCTCCGCTCGGTGTCTCGACGCCGAGGATAAGCATGTGTTCCGCCAACCATCCTTCGTCGCGTGCCATCACCGATGCGATCCGCAGAGCAAAACATTTTTTACCCAACAAGGCATTGCCGCCGTATCCACTCCCGAACGACCAGATGGAACGTTCCTCAGGGAAATGCACAATGTACTTGTGTTCCTTGTTGCAGGGCCACGGCACGTCTTTCTGTCCGGGTCGCAGCGGTGCACCGACGGAATGCAAACACGGAACGAATTCTCCGTCGCCAAGTGCATCGAGAACCGTCTTGCCAATGCGAGTCATGATTTTCATATTCACCACCACATATGGCGAGTCGGTCAACTCGACGCCGATGTGCGCGATGGGTGACCCGATCGGACCCATACTGAAGGGGACGACATACATTGTCCGTCCTCGCATGCAACCGTCGAACAGCTTGGTGAGCGTGGCTTTCATTTCGCGTGGATGCATCCAATTGTTGGTTGGACCGGCATCCTGCTTGCGCACGCTGCAAATGAATGTCCGGTCTTCCACACGTGCGACATCGCTCGGATCGGAGAGAGCGAGGTAACTGCCGGGCCGCTTTTCGGGATTGAGTTTGATGAACGTTCCGCTTTCGACGAGCCGCTGGCACATGAGCTGGTATTCCTCTTCTGAACCATCGCACCAATAGACATCGTCCGGCTTGCACAGTTTCCGCATGTCCTCTACCCACGCTCTCAAGCGTTCGTTGGTAATGTCGGTAGATCGGATCATACCAAGGTCTCCTCGTGTAAAGGGGGTTCGTCCTGAGTGCACGTGATTGTCCTTTCTCCTGGGATTGTGAGAGCGTACGTGAGAATTCGCTGGGGAGCTTCAAAAAAGGTGGAATAAGATAGGGAGTATGCAGGAGGTTTTCAAGAACGCCGGCAAAGAATTCTTTCGCAATGAGCGAAGCGTTGATTGCAGTCGCAAGCAGCGATTGCCCTCATGCTCACCAAGCGGAAAAGCTTGCTCGCGGCAGGGAAACACCATATATTGGCATGCAGCCCCGTTCTTATCCATTCACCAGCATCATGGAGGATGCTATGTATCCCCTGCGTAGATGTACTCCTACCTTCTGGCTGTTGCTCCTGCCGCTTGTCGCTTTTCCCCAGCAGGAATCGCTCTACAAGCTCAAACCCGTGTACACGCCGCCGTTGCAACGGCCGGCGATCGATGTGTCGCGCGCGGCACTACCTGCGAAGGCATTCGGTGCGCTCCCCACATTCGATGGCGAGCCATTTCATCTCAACTTCGCACCCGAGGCTTCTCCGGGCGCAACACAAGAAGACGCCCGTCGCACGTTGAACCAACTGCTCGATGCCGTCGGGTGGAAAGGCGCAGCGGATGATATCCGCTTCGTGCGCACCGTTCGCAACGCTCCCGCCAACAAGGACGTGCTCGAAATGAACATCAAGGCGGGGCAGGATCGAACGCGTCGCACCATTATTGGGAAGTTCGGTCAAACCAACAAAGCGATCGAGGAGGCGTTACGCGAGTCGGCTGAGCAACTTCGCAAGCAAGCCACGCAGGTGGAAGAGGTGTTCGTCTTCGAGCAACGCTTCAAAGGAACACGCGTCCAAAACGCCGGTGCACGCGTCGCCGTTCGGCAAGGCGTCGGTATTGCTTCTCTCGGCGGTCGCATTTTCGTGAACATCAATCTCACCAACACACAACGCTTGGATGCCGACGGTGCTCTGCGCGCGGCAGAAGAGTACATCAAGAAAGTTGCACAGGTCGACAACATCGGCAGTGCGATGCCTGTCCTTCTTCCTTTTGGCGAGGGGTTCCGCTACGCGTGGAAAATGGAGGCAAGTGTCGAAGGCGGGCCGTATGAACTGTGGGTCGATGCAGAGAATGGCAACGTCCTCCAGCTCGAGCCGCTGTTTTCGTACGATGCGGGACGCGGACTGGTGTTCAACCCGAGTCCTAACACCGGTACCGTCGAAAAAACGTTCGAGGTCGATCCGCCCTCGGGTAATCTCTATCGCCTGCGGCTGAACGGTGTCTTGGATGTGAACAACAACGGCGCCGACGGCGTCACCAACAACGACGTCACGATTTCGTCACAGAACGTCAGCGAGGCAAACTTCAACGTCAATCCAATCAACGGGACGGTTGTTGCGAGGACGAACCAGGCGAATTACAACTCCCGCTTTCAAGAGGTGAATGTGTATGCGTGGGTGTTCACCACACGCAAGACTTATCTCGACCTCGGCAGCCAGAATTTTCCCTCCATCACCGCTACGGTCAACCATAACAATCCCTGCGGCTTCGGCATCAACAATGCGTGCGCAAGCGGGACGAATAGTCTCACGTTCGGCATCGGCGGAGCAACAACAGGCACAAGCACGGCATGCAATCAGTTGTTCAACTCGGCAATCGATGCCACCGTAGTGCTGCATGAGTTTGGGCATCTCCTGAACCGGATTCAAGTCAATGCCGCCGGCGGCACCATGACGCAATCCATCAACGAAGGCATGGCAGATTTCTGGGCTTGTACGTTCAATAACACCGATACCTTCGGGGCGTTCTGGAACAACAACTGCTCCGCGCCCGTGCAATCGAGCTCCGTTCCGCGTCAAGCAGAGCCGCAAGATATCTTTCCGGAACACATCATCAACTTCGGTGATGGCGGCCCCCATAGCGACGGACAGATCATCTCTTGGGCGCTCTGGAACTCCCGCACGGAGTTGAACGACATCGACGCGCTCGGTACGTTCAGCATCAATCTCAACCTTGTTCGCGCACTTGCCTCCGCTGGCGTGGGCGTTCTGACCGGCGCGACACATCAGCGCGTGCACGACGCATATCTGAACTTGCTGCAACAACTCGCCTCACGTTACAACACCAGCCGCTACATTCACAAGATTCTCTCGGGTTTTGCGCGTGCCGGCATTTTCTTGAGCGACCGCGATGCGCTCATCGATATCAACGACGATTACCTGAACCGCAACGACACGAACGGCCCGACATTCACCGTATGGACGGGAAGAGACTATACATTCAACGCAAACGGCAGCGCCAATACGGCAAACCAGCCGTTCAACACACGCTTTACGGTCGAGGTCGCTAATGACGAAGCGTTCACCGTCAATCTGGTCTCCAGCGGTGTGCAGACGGGTGTGGTGGCTGCCGATGGCGGAAGAGGCTCATGGACACTGCCGCAAGCACATTGGAACACGCTCAAAGCACAGAACCAACTGTTCTATCGAGTGACGACCAGTGATGCGAATGGACGCAACGTTCGCACGTCGGGCAATCCCGGCAACGGATTCCTCGCGAACGTTCCGGTCGCCAAAGCAATGATCAATCAAAGCGGCGAATGCGAGTGCGCCTGCTCTGCATCCGCAGCAACGTCATCCAAAGGTGTAGCGCTCGTGACGCTTCTTCCTCTTGTCGGCGCGCTGGTGTGGCGGCGTACATTGAAGCGAGCGGCATAACCCGATGCGCCCTCGCATCGTTCACACACTCGACGCCTGGTCCGGCACCGAGCTCTTGGGGTGGCTCGTGCCGGATCCCGCGTTTGTGTACGCGCTGGCAATGGCAGTCGTCGTGGTTGTCTTCGTACGCCGTTCACATGTCGATCATCTCGATCGCGTACACGCACTCGGCGCAGCGATATGGGGAATGATCGGCGGTTTGCTCGGCGCGCGCATTTTCTTTCTCCTTCAACATCTCCATCTCGTCGCAACCAGTCCCTCCATCGTCCTCGATCTCAACGGCGGAACCGTATCGTGGGGCGCGTCCCTTGGCGGCACAGTTGCCTTCATTCTGTACCTCCATGCCAAACGACAAGCAGTGATACGCTTTCTCGACGTGCTCGCATCGTGTCTTGGCCTTGGTCCGTTCATTGGACGATGGGCATGTTTTCTCAACGGCGATGACTATGGAACGCTATCGGATCTTCCTTGGGCAGTGGCGTTCCCACACGGCAGCTTTCCCTTCGCTGCTCAGGCGCAAGCAGCCCTGATCGATCCGCTCGCTCCTGTGTCGCTTCCCGTTCATCCCGTTCAACTCTATCTTTCCCTCAAGGGCTTGGTGCTTTTCGTCGTCTGCACGGCGTTGTGGAAACGCTACGCGTTGCCGCACGGACTGCTCTTTTGCATCTATTGGGGATTGTTCGCCGTAGCTCGATTCATGCTCGAGTTCCTTCGAGGAGATGTGAGTAGAGGATTTGTGGGAGGGCTCTCCGTAGGTCAGGCGATGTCGTTGGCGATACTGATCGTCAGCGGAGCGGCAATGATTCTCCTTGTCGCACGCCGGCCTGTGCCTGTATTCACACCAAAACCGTTAGCCAAACAATCGTAGGAGCGTTCTATGAAACGATGGGTGTGCATTTTCGGTATCGATGGATTTGTTATCTGCTTCGTGTATTTGCTCTGGTGGTGGTTCTCTCCGGCAACGACGGTCATTCTCGTTCGGCATGCAGAGCGTTTGAATGCGAGCGACACAACGTCGCTTTCGGCGGCTGGCTTACGCCGCGCGGATACACTTGCACACGTCGTAGGTTCAGCGGGCATCACTCGGATCTTCGTGACCGACCGCGTGCGCACGCAGCAAACCGCTGCGCCGACTGCCGCTGCACTGGGTCTCACGCCCGTCGTTCTTGCCGTGCACGATACCAACGGCGTGGTGGATTCCATCCATGCGCATCGTGGCGAGCTGATGCTGCTCGTTGGACACTCCGACACATTGCCCATCATCATGCGCAAGCTCGGCATCACTCCGCCGCCGACGATCGCGATGTCCGCGTTCGACAACCTCTTTGTAGTGACGTTCTGGCGCTGGCGCACAACGCTTACGCATTTGAAATATGGACCGAAGAGTTGAGTCTACTCTGTTCCTTTGCCACTTCCCGTATAGTGCTTCAACCATGCGAAGACGGTTTCGTGCCAGAACTTGCTGTTGGCGGGTTTCAGAATGCCGTGCGCTTCATCGGGGAACCATACGAACTTCGACGGAACGCCTTGCCGTTGCAACGCGGTAAAGAGTTGCATCGCCTCAGAGATGGGAACGCGATAGTCGCGCTCGCCATGCGTAATCAATGTCGGCGTGCGGAAGTTCTTGGCATAAATGTGCGGCGAATGTTTGATGAATTCTTCCCGGTTCTCCCACGGAATGCCGTGTTCCCATTCGTCGAACCAAAGCTCATCGGTCGTTCCGTACATACTCTCGAAGTTATACACGCCCGCATGTGTGATGATGGTCGCGAATCTCGAGCCGGCGTTGCCCAAGAACCAATTCATCATATAGCCTCCGAACGACGCGCCTGCAGCAGCCTTCCGTGTTGAATCGACAAAGGGCAACGTGCATGCGTAGTCCAATCCTTTCATCAAATCCACGAACACCTTTCCGCCCCAATCCCGACTGATTTCGTTGACGAACTTTTGGCCGAAGCCGGTGCTGCCGCGCGGGTTCGGTGCCATCACCACATAACCTTGTGCAGCCCACACCGCGGGATTCCACCGATAGTGCCACGCGTCCAGCCATGCGCCTTGGGGACCGCCGTGGACCATGTACACAAGCGGATATTTCATCCCCTCCTTCATCTGCGGCGGTGTGTGAATCCACGCCTGTACTTCGGTTCCGCCTGCCCCGTCGAACCACACACTTTGCGGTTCGGGAATGTCGAGCGACGCGAAGAGCGAGTCGTTCACGTGCGTCAGTTGGTAGAAGTTCGCGCCGTTCGTTCCGACGATGCACAGCTCGATGGGTCGCACTGCACGATCGTGTGTGAAGAGGATGCGTTTGCCGTCGGGAAAGATGTTGAGCGAGCGATTCACGCCTTGAGCAAACACCTTTCGCACATCGTTGCCGGCAAGGGAAACTGCGTAGAGAGGTTCGCGCCCGTGCTCTTCCGCCTCAAAGAAGATGCGCTTGCTATCGGGTGCCCACACGGGAGCGCCAACGCTAAGGTCGACATTTTCGGTGAGGCTCCGCACCTTGCCTGTCGCACGTTCATAAAGCATCACCTCCCACCGATCTGCTTCGAAGTTGGATACACCCTGCGCGCGATACAACAGAAACCGTCCGTCTGGTGAATACCGCGGATACCCATCCGCGGCCGGGTTGGTGGTAATTTGCTTCGGCGTCCCGCCTTCGACGGGGACGATGAAAATATCGTGATTGGTGCTCCATGCTTCTTCGCGTGCCGGTGCCGAGGGCGATGTGTAGGCAAGCTCCTTCCCATCGGGAGAGAACGCAAAGTCGGTACCGGCAGAAAATGTGGAGGAGGTGGGCACCGCATCACGATCGCCGGGGGTGAGGTCACGCGGCTCGGTGCGCACCTCCACGCCGGCAAAGGGTTGCACGAAGAGATGACGGCGCTTCCCTTCTACCCAACTATCCCAGTGTCGGTAGAGAAGTTTGGTGAGCACTCGTGCCTTCACGTGGTCCTGCTCACGTTCGCGCTGTTTCTCCTTGTTGAGTGAATCACTGAGGGGAAATGGCTTGTCGGAAAACTCCGGAAACACATCGGAGACAAACGCGATCCACTTGCCGTCCGGGGACCATACGGGTTCTGATGCACCCGTCGAGAGCGTCGTAAATTGCTTCGCGTTTCCTCCTCCTCGACTCACAATCCAAATCTGCGACGTTCCGGATCGTGTGGACTCGAAGGCGATCCACCGCCCGTCGGGCGACCACGCAGCGCGACGATCAGCGGCAGGGTCGTCGGTTAAACGTCGCGGCGCGCCGCCCGCTGTCGAGATGATCCACAGGTCGGAGAGATTCTTGTTCTGTGCCAAGTCGGGAGATGTTTGCGTGTACACCACCCACTTGCCGTCGGGCGAAAGCGCAGGATCGGCAAGGCGTTGGATAGCGAACAGATCGTCGACGCGCAAGGGGCGCGGCGTTTGCGCCATCAGTCTGTCGATGCCCGATGCGAGCAGAGCGATCGCAATGAGAAGTGAGTGTATCGTTCGCATACGCTTCCTTTCGTTCACGGTGAGAAGTGTAACGGTCATCATGGATGTTTCAGGCGGCGTTTGACGCCGTCGATGATTGTTCCATCCTGCAAAAGCTTGTACAGATTCATGCCGGGGCACAATGTTTCGCTGTAATCTTTGTGGGCTTTGATATCCTCGAGTCGGACGTCGAAGCGTTGTGCCAGAAACGCCATCAACCTCACGATGGCATCCACCTGTGCGGCGCTGACGACTTGGTGCTCGTAATTGCCAATAACACAAATGAGCGCGTGTCCTCGCGTATCGTATCCGGTGTTCGTATCGCCGGGAATCGAAAGAGGTCGTGCCTCATAGATCGTCCCTTGCATGTCGATCATGAAATGGTACGGAAGATCTACCCAATGCTTTTCATTTCGACTCCACTGCTGAAAGTCGCGCAGAAACTCTTGCGGGTCTTTCCCGGGCGGAACGTCCTCGCCACCATGATGCAAGGTGATCTTGTCAATGTCGTGTTCAGAAATGGATCGATCGCTCGGTTGCCATCCCCACGCTTCGCGCACAACGATGTGCAGCTCCGGTGGATACTCCGGCCGTTGCATGCGCGTGGTCTCGCAGCCCGCAGCGAGCAACACCGCGACCAGGAAAGCAGATCGAGCAGTCATTTCAAAAAGTTTTTCCACATCATCGACTCGACGGGCTTGTCCGTCCGCTCGAT
Organism: Ignavibacteria bacterium; assembly: GCA_040290295.1. Taxonomy (GTDB): domain Bacteria; phylum Bacteroidota; class Ignavibacteria; order UBA10030; family UBA6906; genus CAADGV01. The sequence goes on along the minus strand of PSMW01000007.1, from coordinate 103,966 downwards.
GTACTTCGCCGAGGGTTTTGATCGGTAGTCGGTCAGCACTTCGCCGTCGATTTCGAAATAGATGAGCTGACCGATAGGCATCCCGCGGTAGATACGCACCGGTTGTTTGACGGAGATCTCCAGCGTCCACGTATTGCAGAAGCCGATATCCCCTTTGCCTGCGGTCGCGTGAATATCGATCCCCAACCGACCGATGCTACTCTTGCCCTCGAGGAAGGGGACGTGCGCGTGCGTTTCGGTATATTCCTCCGTCACGCCGAGATACAAACGGTGCGGAAGGAGAATCATTCCCTCCTCGGGGATCTCGAAGTATTCGACTTGGTTATGGACTTTCGCGTCGAGGATGTCGCTCTTGTACGTCGCGAGCCACTTACCGAGATGCACATCGTACGAATTCGACCCAAGATGTTTTTCGTCGAAGGGAGATATGACGATGGTTCCCTTCGCCATTTCTTCGAGGATGCGTTTATCGGTTAGGATCATACTTCCCGCACCTGCTTACGGTGAAGCATTGTCGTTGCGTCAAGAATGTGTACGATGGTACAAAGGAATGTTCGGCGATGCATGCTGCGTGCTCAAGGTAGGAAAAATGGGAGGAAAAACCACGCGGCAGAAGGCTTTTCGTGGTTCAGCATCGGGAACCGGTGACTCACAACGCCAGCCAGTAACTCATCTTGAGCAGGACGGCATTGTCGTGGGGGAGTTTGAATGTCTCGCGCAGCCGCGGACCAAAATCGGTCGCGTAGTTGCCCGAGTCACCGAACCGGCTTTGCGTCCAAACCAGATAGATCGTGCTTCCGGGGAGAAACTCCCACCGCAACAAAACGTTCGCGTCGAAGATCGCGTAATTGAAATCGGCAGGGGGTGGCTGCGCAACCCCAACAAACTCGTCGCCACCAATCAGCACGCGATGCTTCTCGTATTTGCCGCGTGCGAGAAGGATTTGTGTGTAGAATTGCAACGAGAGCGTGCGCGTGAAGGTGATGATACCGCGCATGGCCAGATCGATCTCATCCACATCCCGATCGGCAAACAGGCTCATGTCGCCGACGTTGATGATACGCCCACCGCGCAAGACGCCGGTTTCTTCTCTTCTTGTCCGCTCGAAGTAGAACAATGGCATCAGTTCGATATTCGAGGCGGGACGCAGCGTGATACCCACCAAGGTGCTGAAACTCGTCTTCTGCTTCTGATCGATCTTGAAATCCGTTGTCAGCGCAACGGAAAGCGCTTGGCGCTCATCCGTTTGCATACTGAGTCGCAGCCAGTGATGCGCAGGACGTTTGTACAATCCAATAATGCCGCGCTCGCTGTCATCGTATGCACGGTCATTGATCGTGTATTTCAATGTCGAGCGCCAGAAGTTGATCCAGTCGGCTGTAAAGGAGACCTCCGCTTGCGCCAAGGTGCGGACGCCGTCCCAATTCCAACGTACTTCGGGAACGAGCGAGAAGGCGTAGCGGCGGAAGAGAACTTCGGCTTTGACTTCTCGGTAGAGCAGTTGCACATAGCCGCCGTGATAGCGCGGCATGTTGAAGATACCGAGATCGTTGCTACTGAAGTACGGTGTCGCGAAGTTGTAGGAGGCGGTATAGAACCAATGCTCGGCAGCGATCTTCGAGAACAGCACGCGTCCGGCTGCGCCATCGGGCCTCACACGAGTGCTGGATGAACGCGCGCCGGCGAGATAGCCGTCCAGCGTGTAGCGCCCGTCGTCGAAGCGGAGGTTCCAGTCGATGCCGCCGCTGTACGCCGGCTGTCTCTTCTCGCGTGCAGCGAGTGTTCCCATCACACCCACCCACGAACTGCCGCCGAACTCTTGCTTCACGCGCAGCACGTTGTACGTTCCCCGCGGTTCGGTGCGTATCGTTTGTGTATTTCCGGTACTGTCTTTCACGACAGCGTTCTCCTCAGCCGTCGCTGTCGTCAGCAAGCCGAGCGAGAGTCCCGACTCGCTGTGTCCCGTCACTTTCGCGGCACCGAGAATCGTTGTAACCAACGGATTCGCCTCCACACTTCCGCCGGGCGGTGGAGAAACAAAGTAGCTGCCGAGCGGTCGCTGGCCTATGCGACGTGAATAGAAAAGCGCGAGCGGAGTATGATCGACGGCACTGCCGAACTCGAACAGCGATGCCCCCTCGACAAAGAACGGACGCTTCTCGGGATAATACGTTTCGAACACCGTCAAATTCAAAATGGATTGATCGACCTCTACCTGACCAAAGTCGGGATTGATTGCCACATCCAAGGTGAAGTCGCGACTGATACCATACTTCAGGTCGATGCCTGCACTTCCCGTTTGGTCCGACTTGAAGGGGCGGATGCCCGGTGCTTCGGATTCGAACGATGCCGTGCCCGATACATAGGGAATCAAACTAACATTCAACGGCGGTGTGATCTTCTCGATGCCGTGCAGGTGACCCCAGCGGGCAATTAACAATCGCTCTGTGCTCGGCACCATCACCCATTCGTCCGTTTCCCGCTTGCGACTGATATAGCGACGGAAGTTGATCCCCCACTCGTAGCGAGCATCCGACCGGGGCGAGAACCGAATGGCGTTGAAGGGAATCTCGAACTCCGCCGACCATCCTTCGCGGTGGCGTGCAGTGTGCACTTTCCATACTGCGTCGTAGCTGAGATCGTACACGTTGCCATCCTGCGAAAGAAACCCATCGCTCTGAACACCGGCAACGTTGGTGGAGAAGACGAACGCCGTGCGATGATCGTGGTACGAATCGATCTGCACGGTGAAGCGGTCGGCTTCGGAACCGCGGTCGCGCCGCGTCAACTGCGGAACGATACCGCGCGGTTCGCTGTCGTAACAGATGACGCCGATATACAAGGCGCGATCATCATAAAGGATTCGCACCGAGGTGCGCTCCGTCGGCTGGTCGCCTTCATTGGGATAGAATTGGGTAAAATCCTCCACCGGCGTTGCTGCCTGCCACCGCCAGTCGTGGAGCAAGCCGTCAAGAACAATCGGCCCATCGGTACGAACGGCATGAATCACCTTCGTAGAGCCGCCTGCCAGTGCAACAGCCAAACCTATCGAGCAGAGCAGGAGAACTCCTTCTAAGACATATTTCATAACATGCATTGCTGAGTGGGGGACGGCGGCTTCAATCGCACGCTTTGACAGATAGCTCCAGCCCATGGGTCAAACCTGTGGGTCAAGATAGGCTTCGGTTCGCAGAAAATCAACGCAAAGGCGTGTCATAGAAGCGGGTTTCGCTTTTTCGGCTCTCATTTTCTACGCTATATCAGGGTAACGGCAAGAGCCTTGCAGCCCATCGTCTCGACAGAACAGCTTAGCGCCGCACCATCCCGACAACGTTCTCGATATGGTAGGTGTGAGGAAACATATCGACAGGCTGCACCGCCGTGATGCGATACGCGTGGCCCATCAGCTTCAGGTCGCGAGCCTGTGTCATCGGATTGCAACTCACGTACACGAGGCGTTCAGGTTTCAGTGCGAGAATCTCTCGCACAACTTTTTCGTGGATGCCTGCTCGAGGCGGATCGACGATGATCACGCTCGGCGGAGGAACCTGCGCGAGCCACGCGGTGTCGTTCGTGAGACGCTCCTTCAAATCACCCAGCACAAATGTACAATTCGTTACACCATTGTGTACAGCATTTTGCCGCGCATCGTCAACCGCTGCAGCAACGCTTTCGATCCCGACCACCGTCTTCACGCCGTCAGCAATGTGCAACGCAATCGTGCCGGTGCCGCTGTACAGGTCGAACACAACATCGTCGGGATTCAACTCGGCGAAGGCTCGTGCGGTATCGTAGACCCGCTCGGCTTGTTTGGTGTTGGTTTGAAAAAAGGAGTTGGCGGAGATGCGGTACACGCGCTTGCCGATCCGCTCGGTGATGTACCCCGATCCAAGATAGACCCTCTCTTCATCGCCGAGTGCGACGAGGTTCTTCCGTTGGGTGATGTTGTTAACGAACGTCGCGATCGCGGGAACTTCTGCCCGCAGCATCGTGCACAGCGGTCCCATGATCTCGGGCCTATCTTCCGAGGTTACCAGATTCACCATCACCTCGCCTGTGTATGCACTCTGGCGAATCACAAGATTCCGCAGGTAACCGGTATGAGTGATGGTAGAATAAATCGACAGCCTGCGCTCGCGGCAGTACCCTCGGACGAGATGCAGAATGGTCGTGCACACGTCCGATGGTAAATGACACTCGTCGAGGTCGATCACCTTTTGGTACACTCCGGCAGGATGCATGCCGAGCGCAAAACGATCCTCCTGGGGCGGAGCCACCCCGTCGTGCTTACGCGCACCAAGCTGATCCGGTGTGAGCCAGCGGGTACCGAATGAAAATTCCATCTTGTTGCGATATGAGTAAATATGCTCCGAGCCGAGTGTGGGGTTGACAGTGAGGTTGTCGAAGCCACCAAGACGTTTGAGCGCATCGCACACCTGTTGTCGCTTGAACACGAGTTGTGTAGGATAGTCCACGTGCTGCCACGTGCATCCGCCGCACGTCCCACAATGCTTGCAGCGAGGCGTTACACGCAGCGGCGACGGCGACAGAATCTCCATCAAGTCGGCTTCAGCGTACTGTTTTTTTACTTTCCGAATGCGTACGCGTGCATCGTCTCCCGGCACCCCGCCCCGAACGAACACCACAAACCCATCCACACGCGCAAAGCATTTGCCTTCGGACGCGAACGTTTCGAGGTGCAGCGTTATCTCATCGAGTTTCTTGATCATCTGCGCAGCAGCTTCTTGTTGTCCAATCTCCTCCAATCTACAAAACAGTGAGCATGGATTCATCTCGAATGAAATCCTCCCGAGGCAGACGGAGCCGCCACGACTTTTCCTTGGGGTCGACAGTACAAGAATTGGAGCTTGGAGCTTGAGCATTGGAATGTGCGCCTCCGTGCGCCCGTCCCCTTCGACTCCGCTTCGCTGCGCTCAGGGTAACGAACACCAGTATCACACGTCAGGTTGAGCGGAGTAAAGCGAAGCGGAAATGTCTTGGGCATTCGATGCTTGGAGTTCGCTTGAATATTGAAAGGTGCTCTAACTGGATCTCGCGATTTTTCCGTCCGAAACCGCGTGTGGTGTCGTCGGAGGAAGACAAGGGCAAAGAGGAAAATTTTTCGCAAGCGTAGTGATTTTGTCTTCCTGTGTCTCTATCTTGAAGTAATTCTCCCCCTTCACGAGCAGTTCGCGAATCGTTATGATCGGCAAGACAATACAACCCGAAATCCGCGCGCTGATCGAGGCGCGTGACTTTGCTACGCTGAAAGAAGTGTTTGCTGACTGGCACCCGGCAGACCTCGCCGAGCTTATAGACGATTTGCCTGACGAGGACGAGGCTATCATCTTTCGCCTTCTCCCGCGCAAGCTCGCTGCGGAAACCTACGAGTACCTCACGCACGATAAGCAGATCAGTTTACTCAAGGCAATGGGGCAGGAGCAGGTTGCCGCTATCCTCAACGACATGGCACCCGACGACCGCACCGCATTGTTCGAGGAACTCCCCAGCGCGGCCGTCCAGCAACTCATCACACTTCTCTCGCCTGAAGAACGCGCCACAGCCCAGGCACTGCTCAACTATCCGGAGGATAGCATCGGCCGGTTGATGACGCCGGACTACATCGCCGTGCGCAAAGATTGGACGGTCCAAGACGTGCTCAATTACGTCCGCGCCAACGGTGAGGACAAGGAGACCTTGAACGTCATCTACGTCATCGATGACAAAGGCAAATTGATCGACGATCTCAGGATTCGCGAATTTCTCCTCGCTCCACTCGACAAAAAGGTGAGCGAGATGATGGATGAGAACTTCGTCGCGCTTTCTGTGTATGCCGACAAAGAGACCGCGGTCGACATGTTCAAGCGCTACAATCGTACTGCGCTGCCAGTGGTGGATTCGGAAGGTCACCTCGTCGGCATCGTGACGATCGACGACGTGTTACAGGTGCAGGAGGAAGAGTCCACGGAAGATATTCAAAAGATCGGCGGTATGGAGGCGTTGGACGAGCCGTATTTGGAAATCAATTTGCCCCGCATGATCAAGAAGCGCGCAGGGTGGCTTGTCATCCTCTTCATCGGCGAAATGTTGACGGCAACAGCCATGGGTTTCTTCGAGCATGAGATTGCACGCGCCGTGGTACTCGCACTCTTCGTTCCCCTCATCATCTCCAGCGGAGGAAACTCCGGTTCACAAGCCTCGACACTCATCGTCCGAGCAATGGCGCTGGGTGAAGTCACGCTCTCCTTGTGGTGGCATGTCATGCGGCGCGAGTTCATTTCAGGTCTTGCCCTCGGCAGTATTCTGGGCTCGATCGGTTTCCTTCGCATTGCTGTGTGGAGTATATTCACGGATATCTATGGACCACATTGGGTGCTCATTGCTCTTACGGTGGCGCTCAGTCTCGTGGGTGTTGTGTTGTGGGGAACGTTGATTGGCTCGATGATGCCGTTCATTCTGAAACGGTTCGGTGCCGATCCTGCAACATCATCCGCACCGTTCGTCGCAACCATGGTCGACGTGACGGGGCTGGTTATTTACTTTAGTGTCGCGTACCTCATTCTGCGAGGCACTCTGCTCTGACACGCGTGTGGGGGTCGCCCCATGCTGGAAGAAAAATAGTTGAGAAAGTTCTTGCTATTGGCGAGGAAATCGTCTATCATGAGTGTGTCAAAAACAGTGCATCGTTGTTGAGCTTTTACTCTCCGAAAATAAGGAGAGGTTTCGCTAAGAGTTGTTCTAAACAAACCCGTAGCAGAACAAAGTTGATCGCAACCGTGAGATGTACAGACGAGTTGCGATTTTCTGTTTAAAGGCACAAACAAAGCTGGCTGTATCTCAATAGTGTCCGCTGACAACGGATTTGTTTAACACAACAGAAAGGTCCTTTTCCCATGGAAAAAGGAATCGTTAAGTGGTTCAATGGAGCCAAAGGCTTCGGATTCATTCAGCGCAGTGGCGGCGAAGATGTGTTCGTCCACTACAAAGCGCTCGTGGGCGACGGCTACAAGAACCTGGTCGAAGGCGACCAGGTACAGTTCGACGTCCAGCGAGGTCCGAAGGGGCTTCAGGCCGCTAACGTTAGCAAGATCTAACGTTCCCAGCATAGCATGCTGAACAGAGTTCCGGTCTGTTGGCAACAACGGACCGGACTTTTGTTGACCGCGCAAGAAAAGCTCGCCGCGAAGATACCCGGACTTCTGGGTCATATCCATCCCAATTCTCCGATCGCTTCTTTTGTGCTTCCGTTTCTCTGCAATCTGCAGTGTACGACACGTGTCTTCGTGGCAACTCTAACAAGGTACTAACATGAAATCACCGCATCTTCATCTCAGCAACGAGATGATCGCCGTTCTGCAACGACACGGCATTACTACCCCTACGCCTATTCAAGAGGAAATCATCCCGGCAATTTTCGAGGGCAAGGATGTCCTCGCTCAGTCCGAGACAGGTTCCGGCAAGACGTTGAGTTTTGCCATTCCCATTATCGAACGCACCGCGCCTTCATCTGCACTACAGGTGCTCGTCGTGTGTCCGACACGTGAATTAGTTGTGCAAATCGCAGGCGAGTTCAAGAACTTTTCCGATGGAAGACACATCGGCATTACGCCCATTTACGGAGGAGCATCCATCGGTGGGCAGGCACGCCAACTAGCACGGACGCAGATCGTTGTTGGCACGCCGGGACGTCTCCTCGATTTGCTCGAGCGCTCGATTCTGGATTTGCGTACCGTCAACACCGTCGTGCTCGATGAGGCCGACCGCATGCTCGATATGGGCTTTATCAAGGATATCGATCGATTGCTGCGCGCGATTCCGAAGCAGCGTCAGATGCTGATGTTCAGCGCAACTCTCCCCAAGGAGATCACGACGTTGAGCAAGAAGTACATGCATAACCCCAAGCATGTCGAGATGGCATCGGAGGTCAAGCCGGAATTTCTCCGGCAAACGTATTTTCAAACAACGCCCGAGCAGAAGTTTCACCTGCTCGTGCATCTCCTGAGAGCAGAACGCGAGTTGGCGCTCGTGTTTTGCAATCGCAAGCACGCTACAGCCAACATCGCCAAGCAACTCGCTCGAGCCGGCGTTTATGCTCGGTGCTTGAATGGTAACATGAATCAGAGTCAGCGGGATCGCACCACAGCCGATTTCCGCTCGAAGAAATTCACTGTGCTTGTCGCGACCGACGTCGCGGCGCGGGGGCTGCACATCGACGACATCTCGCATGTGTACAATTACGAGATTCCCCGCGATGTCGAAACCTACACGCACCGCATCGGGCGCACTGCACGCGCCGGCAACTCGGGTGAGGCGATTTCACTTGTAGCAACAGGTGAGGAACGGAGCTTCTTTCAGCGGATCCTCTTCACGCACAAGGGGAATATCACTCTGCTGAGAAGCAACGATGTGGGCTTTACGGATGTTGCGCGATCGGAACGAAAGCAAGAACGCGCCCCTGCGCAAGCTCGGCACAACGAGCGACACCACCGCAGGCCCGAACCTGTGGCGTGGCGAACCAAGCGATAAGGTTCCGTCAAACCACACAACGTCGAAACCCCTCCCGAATGGAAGGGGCTTTTGCATTTCATGGACGTGATCGTGCGGGAGATGTCAATGCAGGTGCTTGTATGCTTCGAGAGTGAGGAACTCTGTGAACTGTTGTTGCATCACCAAATGATTGAAAAGACGCATCGCAAGCTCGAACCGTTCGGATGCGAAAAGCTCTTCCCCCACAAGCTGTCGGATGTTGTTAAGTTCATCGGGTAAGATGCGCCGATAGAGTTCGGGCGTAACAGTGCGGCCATCGACAAGCGTGGCACCTTCATGATGCAACCACTGCCATACTTGCGAACGTGCGATCTCGGCGGTCGCCGCGTCTTCCATCAAGTTGAAGATGCCCACAGCGCCTTGACCCCCAAGCCACGCGGCAAGATACTGCAACGCTACACTGATGTTGTTCCGCAAACCGGTTTCCGAAATCGTTCCATTCGGAATGCGAAAGTTAAGGAGATCGGCGGCCTCGACCCGAACCTCTTCGCGTAGCCGGTGCTTTTGATGCGGGGCATCGCCAAACTTCTCGTCGAAAGGCTTGCGCGCGACCGGCACCAAATCGGGATGCGCAACCCATGTCCCATCGAAGCCGTCGTTGGACTCGCGTACTTTATCTTCCGTTACTTTGGCAAGCGCCAGTTCGTTGACTTTTGCGTCCTTGCGACTGGGGATGAACGCAGCCATCCCGCCGATGGCATGTGCCCCACGCTTATGACAGGTACGAACGAGCAATTCGGTGTACGCTCGCATAAAAGGAACGGTCATCGTGATCTGCGATCGATCGGGAAAGACAAACTCCTGCATGCCGTGGAATTTCTTAATGATGCTGAAGATGTAATCCCATCGGCCTGCATTGAGTCCCACGATGTGATCTTTCAGTTCGTAGAGAATCTCCTCCATCTCGAAAGCCGCAAGGATGGTCTCGATCAGCACCGTTGCCTTGATGGTACCGCGCGGCAAGCCGAGCCGTTCCTGGGCAAACTCGAAGACGGAGTTCCACAAGCGCGCTTCGAGATGGCTTTCGAGTTTGGGAAGATAGAAATAGGGACCCGTTCCTCGTGCGATGAGATTATGGGCTTGATGAACGACATACATACCGAAATCGAACAACGATGCCGACATCGGCTCACCATCCACGATCACATGCTTTTCTTCGAGATGCCACCCGCGAGGACGAACGACAAGCGTCGCAACGCTCTCGTTCAGCTTGTAGAACTTGCCTTCAGGACTGGTGTAGGTGATTGTGCGGTCGATTGCGTCACGAAGACTGCGATGCCCCTGGAGGATGTTCAGCCACGTGGGGGAAGTTGCATCCTCGAAATCTGCCATGAACACCTGCGCGCCCGAGTTGAATGCATTGATCATCATCTTGCGTTCCACCGGACCGGTGATCTCCACGCGACGGTCTTGCAAGTCGGGCGGAACCGTGCCGATGCGCCACGAATTGTCGTCGCGAATCCGTCGCGTCGATGCAAGAAACTCCGGCATCTCTCCTGCTTCGATACGGCGCTGGCGTTCAGCACGTTGCCCCAAGAGTTTCTTCCGTTCAGAGCGGAACTCTCGTTCAAGTGCTGCAACGAAGTCGAGTGCCTCGGTGGTGAGAATATCGGCAAATGCCGCTTGTGCATTGCCCGAAAGTTCGATGCCCGCGCGGGCAGGTTGGATGAGAATTTCGGTCATGATGAACGAGTCCTTGACAATGAATGAATGCGGAGAGACAGCAGTCCACGTGTTAGTGGACTGCTGTAGTGTAAAATTGTGCTTTTTCGGTTGAACCGGCAAGCGCGGTCGTCGAAGCGGTTCCGCCGGAGACGATCTGGGTGACGAGATCGAAGTAGCCGGTACCCACTTCGCGCTGATGTTTCGTTGCCGTGTACCCGATCGCTTCGCTGGCGAACTCTTGTTGCTGCAAATCGGAGTACGCAGCCATCCCGCGGCGCTTGTAGTCGTGTGCAAGCGTGAACATGCTGTGGTTCAAAGCATGGAAGCCGGCAAGCGTCACGAACTGGAATTTGTAACCCATCTCGCCGAGCTTCTCTTGGAAATGAAGGATGGTGTCGTCATCCAATTTCTTCTTCCAGTTGAACGACGGCGAGCAGTTGTAGGCGAGCAGCTTCCCGGGGAATTTCTCATGAATCGCGTCTGCGAACTTCTTCGCTTCACCAAGATCGGGATGCGACGTTTCGCACCAGAGTAAGTCGGCGTACGGTGCGTATGCAAGCGCTCGACTGATCGCCTGCTCCAATCCGCAGCGAACACGGAAGAAGCCTTCGGGCGTTCGCTCTCCTGTGAGGAACGCCTGATCCCGCGGATCGATATCGCTCGTCAACAAGGAGGCGCTGTCGGCGTCGGTGCGTGCAACGAGAATGGTCGGCACGTTCATCACGTCCGCTGCAAGTCGGGCAGCGGTGAGCGTGCGAATAAACTGACACGTGGGGACGAGAACTTTCCCCCCGAGATGTCCACATTTTTTTTCGGACGCAAGCTGATCTTCGAAGTGTACTCCCGCAGCGCCTGCTTCGATCATTGCTTTCATGAGCTCGAAGGCATTTAGTGGTCCGCCAAAACCCGCCTCAGCATCGGCAACAATCGGCGCGAGCCAGTAGATGCCGTTGACGCCTTCAGAGGCATGAATCTGGTCTGCACGAAGGAGTGTATGGTTGATGCGACGAACGACTTCAGGGACGCTATTGGCGGGATACAAGCTCTGGTCGGGATACATTTGTCCTGCAAGGTTGGCATCGGCAGCAACTTGCCAACCGCTGAGGTAGATGGCTTTCAAACCTGCTTTCACCTGCTGCATGGCTTGATTACCCGTGAGGGCACCGAGTGCTTGAACATACGGCTCGGTGTGCAGGAGGTTCCACAATCGTCTCGCTCCAAGGTCGGCTAGTGTGTACTGAACGTCGATCGTGCCTCGAAGCTTCTTCACATCCTCTTCGGTGTAGGGTCGGACGATTCCGTCCCAACGATTGTGGATCGGTCCGCGTGTCGCGACATCTTCGAAGGTTGGCATAGCGTTTCTCCTTGGATTGTGATTGTGGTGTGAAGGAACGAACTGGCTTCAATATACAACAGCGAAATGCGCATGTCAAGCGAAATTTCGCCATTACAGTATATTCGCTACAAGCGGGATGATTGCAGTCACCGGCCTTTTCGCTAATAGTGAAGTGGTGGGAATACAGAAAATTCGATAGATTTATGGGGCGAGGAACCTCACACCAACCAACCGACGGAACGTCACCGATGAATGTGAATGCTGAAAACCTGCGCCTCATCCTCGGCGTCAAACTGAAGCAACTCCGCACCGAACGCGACATGTCCCTTTCCGAACTTGCCGCACGTTCGAACCTGTCGGTTTCCTACCTCAGCGAAATCGAAAAAGGAAAGAAATATCCTACCCCCGACAAGATTCTCCGCCTTGCGCAAGCCATCGGCATCTCGTTCGATGAACTGGTCTCCGTTCAGGTGTCCGAGTCGCTCGATTCCCTTTCTACCTTCTTGAAATCACCGCTCATTCAAGAGTTTCCGTTCGAGCTTTTCGGTATTCAACCGCGCGACCTTGTCGGCTTGATCACGGAATCACCGCAGGAAGCTGGGGCGTTCATCCAAACGCTGTTGGAGATCGGGCAGAGTTACGACATGAGCGTCGAGCAATTTCTCTTCGCAGCGCTGCGCTCGTACCAAAAGATGCACGCGAACTATTTCGACGATTTGGAACAAGCCGCTGAAGAGTTTGCTCGTTCTCACCGGTGGGACATCGAGCAGCCTCTCGACGCCCAACGCCTCCACACCGTGTTGACCGAAGAGTACGGTTACGAGATCGGCGAAATACCGCTCGATGAATTTCCGGCACTCAAGAAGTTTCGTTCCATCTCCACAAAGGGAAAGTCTCCAAAACTCTTTTTGAACGGCAAGCTCCTCCCGTCGCAGAAAGCTTTTCTGCTCGCTCGTGAGATAGGTTTTCGCGTTCTCGGCCTCACCGAACATCCCATCACTTCCACATGGCTTACTGTGCGTTCCTTCGCTGAGGTGCTGAACAATTACAAAGCATCCTACTTCGCAGGCGCGCTGTTCATCAATCGTTCGGTCCTGAGGAAGGAGTTCGAACTCTTCTTCAAACGGACCACGTGGAACGGGAACGCTTTCCTCGGCATCATGCGGCGGTTCAGTGCTACACCCGAAATGTTCTTGTACCGCCTCAGTCAATTGCTGCCGAAGTTCTTCGGCATGCAAGAGATGTTCTACCTGCGATTCAACAACGAGATCGGCAGCAACGAGTACACGTTGACGAAAGAGTTGAACATGTCCCGCGTTGTTGTGCCGCACGCCATCGGGTTGAACGAGCACTATTGCCGGCGCTGGCTGTCGATCAAGTTGCTGCAAAAGCTTGCAGCAATGCCGCGCCGTTCGATGCGGGAGGCAACCATTGCGGATGCCCAACGCTCGCACTTTCTGGATGGTGATGCGGAGTTCTTCGTCATGTCGATTGCACGCCCGCTTGCGCTGACGGAGGAGACGAACTCGAGCATCAGCTTGGGGTTTCTCGTGAACGATCATTTCAAGAACACGGTACGTTTCTGGAACGATCCGGCAATCCCGATCGTGGAGGTGAACGAAACGTGCGAACGCTGTTCGCTTCTGAAGTCGATCTGTAAGGAACGCGCGGTAGCTCCAACAATCTACCGTAAACAACTTGTCCAACAAGAACGGGAGCAGGCGTTACGCCGATTCCTCGAACGCGTCGGGTAGACGATCTTTCCACTTGTACCATAGGAGGAAACCATGAAAGCAACTCGACACCCTGTTGAACTCACGTGGCTCGGTCATTCTGCATTTCGGTGCGTTTCGCCTTCGGACAAAACGCTGTTGTTCGATCCGTGGCTGGACAATCCCAAAGCACCTGCAGAAGCCAAACAGATCGAGAAGGTGGACCTTATCCTTATCTCCCACGGCCATTCCGATCACGTTGGCAATGCGGTGGAACTTGCACAGCGCACACACGCGCGCGTGGTCGCCATCTATGAGCTTTCCCTCTTCTTCCAGTCGCAAGGGGTCGGGACAGCCATGGGGATGAACAAAGGCGGAACGGTCGACATCGACGGCATCAAGGTCACGATGGTCGATGCGAAACACAGCTGCGACATCGACACGAACGGAAAGGTAGCGGCACCGGGAGGAGAAGCGGCGGGCTTCGTCGTGGAGTTGGAGAACGGCTTTACTCTCTATCATGCGGGCGATACGGCATTGTTCGGCGACATGCGTCTCATCGGAAAACTCTACAAACCCGATGCCGTCCTGATCCCCATCGGCGATCTCTACACGATGGGTCCGCGAGAAGCCGCGATGGCGTGCGATCTTCTCAAACCGAAGTACATCATCGGTATGCACTACGGAACGTTTCCCGTCCTCACCGGCACACCGCACCTTCTCAAGAAACATCTTCACACAAAGATGAAGAGGAAGTTGTTGGAGTTGGAACCCGGCGTTCCGATCCCCTTGCAATAGGTAGGGATTGCTGCCGTGTCCCGAGAGCTTTCGGTCGAAGCGCGTGAGGCAATCGCTGCACGCGTACGCACGCGGGTGGAAACGCTCACCCGCGTGTATCCCTCGCGCAACGGCGTCGCCCCTCATCGCTTGAACGCAACCTCCGAGTATATCGAAGCTGAGTTCCGTCGCATGGGCTTCGCCGTTCAGTCCCAACACTTCGCAGTTGGCAGGGAATCGTTCAGAAATGTTTTCGTGGAGTTGCCCGGCCTCAGCGATTCTTCCATGATCATTATCGGCGCACACTACGATACGGTTATCGGAACACCAGGTGCGGATGATAACGCGAGCGGCGTTGCGGCCCTTTTCGAACTCGCTGCTCTCCTCAAGGACACGTCACGCGAACGAACCCTGATGCTGATCGCTTATGCGAACGAGGAGCCGCCGTATTTTCATTCGATGCACATGGGCAGCAGACACCACGCACGCTCTGTGAAGCGGGCGCAGCGGACCATCGGCTTGATGATTGCCTTGGAAATGATCGGCTATGCAGGAGAGACCATCCCTCAAATGTATCCGTTCCCGGGCATGAGGTTGCTCGGACAGTATCCGGCAAAAGGCACATTCATCGGCGTCGTGGGCAATCTGCGCTCACGACGACACACGCGCGTTGTGCGCGATGCGATGCGAGCAGCAACGACGATTGAGGTGGAAAGCCTCGTCGCACCCGGCTTCCTTCCTCCCCTTTTCCTCTCCGACCACGCATCGTATTGGCAAGAAGGATTTCCCGCGGTGATGATGACCGATACCGCCTTCCTTCGGAACCCGCATTATCACCGCCCGAGCGATACTGCTGAAACGTTGAACTATCGTTTCCTTGCAGAAGTCATTTGCGGCGTGTTTGCTGCGGTTCTCGCTCTCGATCACGCCGACGGAGTCTGACCGCGATGACGGCAACTCTGCACATCGGTTGCTGCGGGTGGAGTTACCTTCGGGTGCATGATTTCGATTCTCTCTACACCAAACCCTTTGGTTCGATCCTTCAAGCCTATGCCCAGCTCTTCGAGGTAGTCGAAATCAATTCCACGTTTTATCGTCTCCCGCAGCTTCACACGGCAGAGAAATGGCGGCGTGAAGTCGATGCCATCGCATCGCCGTTCACCTTCACAGTCAAAGCGTATCAAGGCATCACGCACCTGCATGGTTTCAAGGGAAAAGATGCCCAACGATACTTCGAGGAGCTTCGAGCGATGTGTGCAGCGCTGCGCGCACGCGTGGTGCTGTTTCAGTCACCCGCCAGCTTTCAGCCCACTGCAGCAAACATCAAAGCTCTGCACGAGTACGTTCAGTCGGTGCAACGGGACGAACTGGTGTGTGCCTGGGAACCGCGGGGCGCCTGGTAGGATGATCCTTCATTGATTGCGGAGGTATGTGAAGCGAACGAATTGATTCACGCAGTGGATCCGTTGCGTCATCGGCCGGCGCTGCAACACCACGTGGTGTATGTTCGATTGCACGGGTTCGGGAAGCCGAGCATGTATCGTTACGATTTTTCGGTTCAGGAGCTTGAAACGCTTTCTGCGATCGTTGCAGCGTGCACGCGGGGCTTACGCGAAGGGTATGTTTTCTTCAACAACACGGAGTGCTACAAGAACGGTTTACAGTTTATCGCGATGGTGCACCGCAGGTTCTTCAAGAGAACGAAACGCAACCTCGGGGAAAATGATGAGCCGTGCAAAACGAAAACGGGACGCACTCTCTAAGCGCGTCCCGCTGGGAGGGATGCGTTCAAGAAACATCTGCGGGTTTTTCCTCTTCCTCCTCCGGCGTCTCCGGCTGATCGGCGGTGACGGCAACGAATCTCAATTCGTCCGCTTTCTTGTTGACCTTTGCGCGGAGAACCGTGCCTTCGAGGTACTTGCCTTTCAGAATTTCTTCGGCGATCGGATCTTCCACGTACCGCTGCAATGCACGGCGCAGCGGACGTGCACCGAATGAAGGATCGTATCCTTTCTCGGCAAGAAACTCCTTCGCCGCCTTCGTCAATTCGATTGTGATACCCATTGCCGCGATGCGCCTGCTCAGTTCGCGCATTTGAATATCCACGATCTGCATGATATGTTCCTTCTCGAGCGGACGGAAGATGATCGTGTCGTCGATGCGATTGAGGAATTCAGGATTGAACACACGCTTCAGTGCGTCCTCGATGGTCGCCTTCATCGACTCCATCGTGTGCTTCGGTGTGTCGGTGCCGAAGCCGAAGCCACCGCTCTTCTTCAAATCCCGCGTACCGATATTCGATGTCATGATCAAGATCGTATTCTTGAAATCGACACGGCGACCCAAGCTGTCGGTGAGGATGCCGTCATCCAACACCTGCAACAAGATGTTGAAGACATCGGGATGCGCCTTCTCGATTTCGTCGAGCAACACCACCGAGTAAGGTTTGCGTCGCACCTTCTCGGTTAATTGTCCGCCCTCTTCGTAACCGACATAGCCCGGAGGTGCGCCGACCAAGCGCGACACGCTGAACTTCTCCATGTACTCGCTCATGTCGATACGAATGAGTGCTTCCTCCGAATCGAACAGGTATCGAGCAAGCGCCTTTGCCATCTCCGTCTTGCCAACACCTGTGGGACCGAGGAAAATGAACGACCCAATCGGACGTGATGGATCTTTGAGTCCTGCCCGTGTGCGCCGAATGGCTTTGGTGAGTTTGATCAGAGCTTCATCCTGACCCACCACCTGATCCTTCAACGCCTCTTCCATCTTCAACAGTTTTTCGGATTCGGATTGCGCAACCTTGTTGACGGGGATGCCCGTCATCATCGAGACGACGTCGGCGATCTCCTGTTCCGTCACTTCATGAACAGTTTCTTGCGCCTTCAACTCCCACTCGCGCTTGGCAATCTCCAAATCGCTCAGCAGGCGTTTCTCCAGATCGCGTAATCGTGCTGCTTCTTCGAAGTTTTGATTTTTGACGACCTGATTCTTCGATTGTTTGATCTTCTCGACCTCTGCTTCGAGTTCCAGAATCTCTTTCGGAACATGGATGTTGGCAAGATGGACACGCGAGCCGGATTCATCCAACACGTCGATGGCTTTGTCGGGCAAGTACCGGTCGGTGATGTACCGATCGCTGAGCTTGACGGCGGCTTCGATCGCCTTCTGCGTGTAGCGCACGCCGTGATGCTCTTCGTATTTGTGTTTGATGTTGGTGAGGATTTGGATGGTTTCCTCGACGGTTGTCGGATCGACCATGATTTTTTGGAAACGGCGATCGAGTGCACCGTCTTTCTCGATGTACTGGCGATACTCGTCCAATGTCGTTGCGCCGATGCATTGCAACTCACCGCGCGCAAGTGCGGGCTTGAACATGTTCGAAGCATCGAGCGAGCCAGAGGCACCGCCCGCTCCTACGATCGTGTGCAACTCGTCGATAAAGAGGATGACGTCCTTGGCTTTCTCCAATTCGTTCATCACGGCTTTCATCCGCTCTTCGAATTGGCCTCGATATTTCGTCCCCGCCACAAGTGCTGCAAGGTCGAGTGTCACCACGCGCCTATTGTGCAACACGCGGGAGACTTTTTTCTGAACGATGCGCATCGCAAGACCCTCGGCGATGGCCGTCTTCCCAACGCCCGGTTCACCGATAAGCACTGGATTGTTTTTCTTGCGCCGGCTCAGGACTTGCGCCACACGCTCGATTTCCTTCTCTCTCCCGACGATAGGATCGAGCTTGTCCTCAGCGGCGAGCTTCGTCAGGTCGTGGCCGAAGTTGTCGAGCACGGGGGTTTTGGATTTCTCCGGCTTCTTCTCTGCCTGCGCGGTGTGGTGTGGTGTCGTCGGTTTGCCGCTGATAATGTTGTCCAACTCGCTACGAACAACATCGTAGTGAATATTGAACTGATGGAGAATCTGTGCAGCGATGTTGTCGTCGTCGCGAAGCAGCGACAGCAACAAATGTTCGGTGCCGATAACGTCCGACTTGTAGAGTTTTGCTTCCAGATAGGTGATCTTGAGGACCTTCTCGGCTTGCTTGGTCAGCGGGATGTTTCCGATCGTGAGCGTCCCCCCGGCCGTGCGGACGGTGTCTTCGATTGCCTTCTTGAGTTTGTAGAGATCGACACCGAGGTTGCGAAGAATTTTCACGGCGATCCCTTCCCCTTCCCGAATGACACCGAGTAGGAGATGCTCGGTGCCGATATAGTCATGTCCCAATCGCAGTGCCTCTTCGCGACTTAACCGAATGACATCCTGTACGCGGTTGGAAAAATTGCCTTCCATTCTCTTCCTTTGTTCGTCTGGCAAATAATTCGTGAATCGTTGAGTGTATTCCGTGTTCTCTGTGAGTTATCGTCAGAAAATGTAACAGGGCTTAACGTCAGGATGGTTCCGAATCACGCAACAGCCTTCATTTACTCGAAAAAAATATAACTAATAGAACCAGTGAAGTCAATTAACGGGGATTGCACAAACACACTGCATCGACGTTCTTCGATGTGCGATGCGGCAAGTGCCGACCGGCACCTGTTGGTATTTCTGATCTCGAACGGCTATATTGGGTTCGCTTGTAGCACATTTGGAGGACAAGCACGTCCACCCATAGCGTTTTGACCACACAAGGAGTTTTCAGGGGATGACCGAGGTTCAATCCAAAGCACGTGAAGTTGCTCAAGGCATACTTCTCACCGGCGTTTCAATCCTCGTCGGCCTTGTGTTGCTCGAGGTCGCCGTCCGCATCATGGAGCCGAAGGAAGTAATGCGATATTTCTACTCTCAAGATGACCCCATCCTGCATCATCGCTTCAAGCCCAATGCGAGCGGCTGGTACAAGACGAACGAATTCAATACCGATTACAAGATCAATTCGCTCGGACTCAGGGACAAGGAATACAGCGTCAAGAAACCCGCGAACACGTTCCGCATCTTGATGTTAGGAGACTCCTTCACCGAAGGAGACGGCGTTTTCAGCAACGAGACATTCGCTAAGCGATTGGAGGAAAAGCTGAAGTCCATCGCCGGCACGACGACGTTCGAAGTGATCAACGCGGGCGTAGGGAGCTACTCTCCTTTGCTCGAATACTTGTATCTCAAGAACTATGGCATACAGCTCGAACCGGATTTGGTCATTTTGAATTTCGATCTCTCGGATGTGTACGATGACCTCTCATACACGGCGCTGGCGCAATTCGACGAACACGGCATCCCCGTCGCCGTCCGGCCTGAGCCGGAAGAACACGGACTGCTCAAAGGACCCGTTGCCGTGGTCAAGGATTGGTTGAAGAACCATACGCAACTCTACAACTTCATTCGCATCCGCATAGCTCCGCAACTCGAATTGATGAAGCGAGAGAAGGAAAATTTCAATGGTGATATTCGCCGAGACAAGTACGCGTTGCTCCGAGAGACGTATGTGGACAACGACAGCAACTGGGCGTTGAGCTTCAAGTACATCCTGCTCACAAGAGATGTTGCCCTCCAGCACGGCGCTGATTTTTGGCTCACAGTGTATCCCTACGGCTTGCAAGTCCATCCGAAGGAGTGGCAAGCTGGACGGAATTACTGGCAATTCAAACACGACACGGTGTACTCGACGTGGCCCCAAGAAAAAGTCGAACGGTGGGCAACGAGTCAGGGCATCAAGGTTGTCAACACGTGCGCTGATTTTCGAGAACGGTCCAAAACCACTTTTCCCCTCTACCTCGACAACAACGGGCATTGGGTGGCGGCGGGCCATGAAGTAGTTGCGGACGCACTCTTCAACCGGCTCGTCCCTTATATGCGTGAGCGCGACGTGCTTTCACAGTCAACAGCGAGCGATCATCTCAAATAATGAAAGGAAAAAGCTCCGGAGATGTTCGGAGCTTTTCGGTTTCAGACTCTGCTTCTTGTGTGCGAGCTACTTCCCGTCCACTCTCCAATCAAAACTGTGCAACTTGTTGTGCAGTGTTTTGCGGCTGACACCGAGAATGCGCGCCGCTTTCGCCTTGTTGTTTCCGACCGAGGCAAGCGTTTCGAGAATGAGCTTCTTTTCTGCTTCCTCTACCGAACTGCCGATCGGAATGCTGATGTGGATGATTTCGTTCTGCGTCTTGAGAATCTTTTCAGGCAGATCGAGCACCGAGATCGTTTCTCCCGGACAGATCACGACCGCTCGCTCGATAGCGTTGCGCAACTCGCGCACGTTTCCGGGCCAGTTGTACGACTTCAGCATCTCGACATACTCCGACGTGAAGCCTTTCATTTCCTTCCCATATTTCAGGCTGAACAGCCGCAGGAAATGCATGGCAAGAGGAAGAATGTCCTGACGCCGTTCGCGCAAGGGAGTCAGCTCCATCTCCACAACACTCAAGCGATAGTAGAGATCAGATCGCAAGATACCCTGATCGAGCGCGGTCGAGACCTTCCGATTCGTTGCGGCGATAATGCGCACATCGACTTGAATTTCGGCCCTTCCACCGAGGCGTCGGAAGGATTGCTCCTCGATCGCGCGCAAGAGCTTCGCCTGAGTTTCGGTACTCATCTCCCCGATTTCGTCGAGGAAGAGCGTGCCGCCGTTTGCAAGCTCGAAACATCCGGGCTTTTGGTTGAGTGCGCCGGTAAACGCACCCTTTTCATGCCCGAAAAGTTCATTTTCCAAAATGTCCTTCGGCAGTGCTGCACAGTTGATGGGAACGAACGGCTTCCCGGCACGCTTGCTTTTTGCGTGGAGGGCTTTGGCAACCAGTTCCTTTCCCGTTCCGCTTTCCCCCCAGATGAAGACGTTCGCATCCGAGGGCCCTACGGTATTGATCGTCTGCCGGACGTGCTGGATCTGTGGGCTTTCACCCACGATCTCCTCGAAGCTTGTCAGTACACGGTTCCGCTCTTCCGCCCTCCGTTCGGCACGCTTCTCCTGATAGCGCGCCAGCGCCTCCTCGGTGGACTGGACAAGTCGGTGCGATTCGACAGGCGATACCAACACATCGAATGCACCCGCCTTCATCAGTCGCACTGCTTCATCGACGTTCGCACGCTGCGCGACAACAATCACTTGCGTAAGCTGCTGCTTGTCGTTTAAGTGTTTAAACAACTGGTTGTCACTCAGCGATGGATGAGCAGAGTGGATCAGAAGCAAGCCATATTCGACCGACTGAATGTGGTCGAAGATGTTCGAAGACGCTGGTAGCAGAGCAACGGAATAGCCAATCCCGTTCGAGGGCGCCGAAAGCGATTGCGCGTACTCTTCGAGTTCTTTCGTGAAGAGAATCGCCGGTCGGTTCTTCAACGTTGCCAGAATTAACCTCCTTGGGGTTGCTTAGATCGATGCCGCTGGTTGAGATTCGCCCTCTCCTGTTCGAATGGACGCCTGTTGAGAGGACCGATGTACGCTACTTCCAAGCACTTGTGTGAAGTAATGGGACGCTTCGGGTAAAAAAGTTACACAAGGCACTCCCATTATAGGTCATTCACATCAGACGAAGAATGACTCGAATCACAGGAACCCCAAAGGGGAATAAAACACGCTCATTTCGTCTCGCCTCTCCTTGAACCTCCGACGAAATATCATGAGACAGACCATGAAAAGCAAGTAAATTATCAGTGTATTTTTCGCAGTGTTTCCAATGTCTCTTCCATCTCGCCTCGTTGTGTGTCGTGATTTTTTTTTGTAACCTGCACATGGATTCATCGCTATTCGATCCCCCATGCCCATCACACTGTCATTACCCGGAAGCCCGAGCGGAATATCTGCCCGGCTCCATAGAGGCGAGTTCGACCGGTTTCTTCTCATCGTTCCTACCAAGAGACTTATTCGACACCTGGTGCGAGAGATTGTTCATACGCAACCAAGCGCGGTGTCGGAATTGCCTGTCTTCACGATGGAGACGCTCGCGCTGCGCTTTCTCCATGTTGCGTTCACACAATGCCGCATAGTTGATGAGGCGGTCCAAAGTATCCTGATTCAGCAATCGCTTCTTAAGGCACGAGACCAGCTTCAGTATTTTCGCGTCCGACGGCGAAGCCCTGCCCTTCCGCCCGGAACGTTCGACAAGATGCTTAATGTTGTTCGCACCCTCAAAGAGACGGGAATCACCCCTGCCGCGCTCGAAGAAGAAATGGGCGGGGCTGAGCGCGATGAGCATCCCAAGCTGAAAGATATCGTTACGCTTTATCGCACATATGACGAACTGCTCCGCGCCATTGATGGAGTGGATCGAGAAGGGCTCTTCCAGTTTCTCGTGCACGAGTGCTCGGAACAACGATTTCGCGAGTTGTTTCACCATCTTTTCCCCGCGGTCGAAGAGATCTCGATCGTTGGATTCGATGAGTTCACGGAGCCGGAACTTGCATTCATTCAACGACTTTGCACGCTGCATATCCCATTGACGCTGGAGTTCGACTTTCAGCACGGGAATAGCGCTTTGTTCGGACATCTGGAGCAAAACTACCAGCGATTTCGTGCATTAGGTTTTCAAGAAACCGAACCGCCACCGATCGCGTCGTTGGATTTCCTACGACACGGCAAAATCCAGCAGCCTGCAGTCTCCACAGCATTGAACCGCTCACAAACGATCGCTCACCTTGCCAAGCACTTGTTCCGTCGCGAGGCATCAGCACCGCCGCTCGATTGCACGGCGAGCATCACGCTCGTGAAAGCCGCGAATCGCCTGCACGAGGTCCGGTTCATTTGTTCGTTGATCAAGGAGCTGATGGCAAACCATCCCGACCGTGACTTGAGTCGGATTTGCGTTGCTATGGCGAAGCCACAACTGTACACCGAGATGTTTCGTGAGCAGTTCACGAAGTTCGGCATCCCCGCCAACATCACCGACCGTTTCGAATTGTCACAGTCACCCGTTGTAGCCGCTATCGTCGG
>PSMW01000007.1:0-80945 GCA_040290295.1 Ignavibacteria bacterium | reverse complement strand
TCAATGCCTCACGCGAAGCACGAATCATCGGCGGGTTGCAAGCATGGCTCAACCGCCTCGAAGCACACATTCAACAGCTCAACGAAGAGTGTGCCGCCGGGGGGAATGATCGGGATACACATCGCCGAAGGCGAAGCCTGCAGAACTTTGAACGAGCACGACGCGATGTTCGCGTACTCCATCAGTTTGTGGCAGAGCTTGGCGACGAGCAAACGCCTCACGAGTTTCGTGAACGTGTGCAACAACTCCTCGAACGACTCGACCTGCCGCGTCGCATCGTCTCGATTGAGAGATCGCATTCCCCACACCTCGTCGAGAAAGATGCTCGAGCGTATGCCTACTTCATCGACATACTGGAACGAACCATGCACCTGCTTGAATTTCAGGAAGGGAAAGATCGAACACACTCCCTGCGCACCTACGTCGATCTCTTGAAAGTTGCCTTGCTTGAAGAACGCTATAACGTGCGCGAACAACCGGGACAAGGCGTTCTTGTGACGTCTATTGAAGAAACACGCGGTTTACCGATCGACGTCATGATCGTCGCCGGACTGGTCGATGGCGAATTCCCCTCCGTCTATGAATCGGAGGTCTTCTTCAGCGCCCGAAGACTGCGAGAACGCGAGCAACGACACCGATGGGAGAATCGTTACCTTTTCTATCAAGCTATCACAAACTGGACAGAACACCTTTACTTGACGTATCCTGAACAAGACCATGACCTTGATCTTGTACGCTCAACATTTGTGGATGCCCTCACCGCCACCGCAGTCGTCGAACAGTGGGAATACCCCGACCGTTCGCCCCTTGCCGGCACGGTGTACGCCGAAGAGGATCTGCTTAGGGCATACGGCACAGCGATCGGCGCTGGCAGCGACGTCGCGTGGGAAATTCCTCCATCCCTACAAGTCAAAGCCTCCTACGTGCGTCATGCTATCGCCGTGGACCGCAGCCGCACAGAGATCCACAACCTCCCCGAGTACGAAGGTATCATTTTCTCTACACTGCCGATCGAAGCGAGAAGCTACATCGAGAAGCAGCGAGACGAGGTATTCTCCGTACGTCAACTCGAATCGTACGCAAAGTGTCCGTTTCAATTTTTTGCCGATCGCCTGTTGCGCATCAGTCCGTTGACGGAAGTCGAGGAGGAACTGTCTCCTCTTGAGCGAGGCTCGATCCTTCACGAGGTGCTCTTCGAGTTCTTCACCGAACGACGTGAACAAAACCTTCCGCCGATTACCGGATGTAGCGATCAGCAATTCGCTGAAGCGTATCGTCGCTTAGTGGAGCTGACACGCCGAACGTTGGAATCGTACGACATCCCTGGAGCGTTTTGGGAGTTGGAGAAGGAAATGATACTTGGAGATACTGCTGCTGAGCGCGGACTTTTGTACAGTTTTCTCCAATACGAGCGCAATCGTCCCTCAACACTTCAGCCTCGATACTTCGAAGTTGGGTTCGGTTCTCAGCTCGGCGAGCACACCCGCACCGATGCGCAGCTTTCGCAGCAAGACCCGATTTGTGCCGGCAACGTGTTGCTGCGCGGAAAGATCGATCGGGTGGATATGGACGATCAAGCGTTCGCTGTTCTCGATTACAAAACAGGCAGAGGGGTCGCAAAGTTGAAGGACATTCGCCGGGGCATCAGCTTGCAGCTTCCCCTTTATCTCTATACCATACAACACCTCTTGCGCGACACACACACCCCCGTGGCAGGGGCGTACATGGTCTTGAAGCGACCCGTCAGCATCGAGATAGGCATCGGCAGTCGGCAAGCAGTGGAGGCGTTCGGACTGGCGCGCAAGAACAGCAGTTTGGTCGAGAGCAACGACGAGCTTCAGCAGATTATCAACGCGACAATCACGCGCGTCAACGAATACGTCGAAGGCATCGCTGCCGGGCGCTTCCCTTTAACCAACAGCGAGTTGATCGACGATGTGTGTCCTCCATGTACATTCAAAACTCTTTGTCGCATTCAAACAATACGCACTGTTGTCCCCAGCACATCGGAGGGCGTATGACACACGCCGAACAAAAAGCTCTGATCAGAGAATTGCGCGACTACGAAGGACAGATGACACGCGAGGAACAAGAGCAGTTTCGTATGTTCGTCAAACGGGATAAGGATGACGAAGACCTGGACGAACTTTCGAAGAAGAAACTCTCTGCCTTGTACGAAAAATATGTTGTCAACAGACCCCGCAAGGTCGTCACGTCGCCTTTCGGTAATATCATCAAACGATAATGCCTTGCTCATTGCACAACGACCATACAAGAGAGTATGAAAGCAGCATTTGTAACGAAATACGGAGGACCAGAAGTACTCGAGATTCGCGACGCACCTATTCCCACTCCACAACCCGATCAGATTCTGGTTAAAGTGCGCGCGATCGGATTGAACTTCGCGGACGTCATGGGACGGTTCGGCGTCTATCCCGGAACGCCTCAGCCGCCTTTTATCTTGGGGTTAGAGTTTTCGGGAGATGTCGTTGCGGTTGGCTCGAACGTGACCACCTTCAAAGGGGGCGAGCGAGTCATGGGCTATAGCCGACACGGAAGCCACGCCGAATACGTGTGCGTGAACGAGAAGCTGGCAACCGAACTCCCCACGAACATGTCGTACGAGGAAGGCGCATCCTTCCTTGTTGTGTACCTTACCGCCTATCACGGCATTGTGCGTTTGGCAAACATACGCAAGGGCGAAAAACTTTTGGTGCACGCTGCAGCAGGAGGAGCGGGACTCGCAACCGTGCAACTGGGTCGGCACCTCGGCGCCGAAATTTTCGGTACGGCAGGAACCGAAGAGAAAGTGGAGATCGCTCGCAGCCACGGCGCCCATCATGCCATCAATTACAACACACACGACTTCGCAGAGGAGATTCGTCGCATCACTAAGAACTATGGCGTCGATGTGGTGATGGATGCTGTCGGTGGGTTGGTGTACGATAAGAGCTGGAATCTGCTGGCAGCAATGGGGCGCTACATTCTCTACGGGTTAGCTGCTGTCGCGGGCAAGGGCGCCCTCAACAAACTGAAAGCGGCAGGCGTGATGTCCATTATGAAGCCCATCTTTCCACCACAACTGATGAGCGCAAACAAAGGCATCTTTGGATTCAACCTCGGTACGCTCAAAGGAAAGGAAGGATACTTCCGCGAAGCAGCGGAAGAATTGCTGAAGTTGTACGGGTTGGGCGTGCTGAAGCCGGTGATCGGCAAGATTTTCCCCTTCACCGAAATCGTAGAAGCTCATCGAGCACTTCAAACCCGACAGACGGTCGGCAAAGTGGTTGTATTCGTGGAAACGTAATCATGGATATGGTCAATTCGCCGCAGTACTGGGACGAGTTGTATCGCTCGAATCAAACCGGCTGGGATATGAAGGGACCCACCCCGGAGTTCGAGGACTTGCTCCAGACGAGACACTTCGTGCCGGGGAAAACGCTCGTCCTTGGATGCGGCAAGGGCCACGATGCGGTGCTGTTTGCACAACACGGCTTCGACGTCACTGCCATTGATTTTTCTCCGACAGCCATCGATGCCGCTCGACGATTGGCGACTGAACGTGGCGTGCACCTCACGCTTGTGCAGGAGGATGTGTTCGATTACTCTCTCGCCGTTGTCGAGGAATTTGATTACATCGTCGAGTATGTCACGTTCTGTGCGATCGATCCTTTGCGACGCGCCGAGTTCGCTTCGGCAGTGGCTTCGATGCTGAAACACAACGGTGAGTTTCTCGCGTTGTTCTTCCCGCTGGATGCTCGACTCGGAGGACCTCCGTTTGCTGTCTCGATGGATGAAGTGGTTCGGCTCTTCGGGCGGAAGCTCGACCTGATTTCTGTCGAAGCGCCGAAGCGTTCAGTCCCCCAGCGCAAAGGCAAGGAGTTGATAACGGTGTGGAGGAAACCATAGATTCCGATCCTGAATGATCAAGGCATGTGGATGGCATCGAACAGCAAACATGGGCAGGTGCTCAGTCCTGAGTTTCTTCTCTTGGCGTATTGCAACGGTTATTTTCCGATGGCACGCCATCGACACGGGCCGATCGAGTGGCACTCGCCCGACCCACGCGCGATCATTCCGTTGGATGGCCTGCGCGTTTCGCGAAGCTTGAGACGCACGCTGCGAAAGAAACTCTTCGAGGTGCGAATCGACACGGAGTTCGAGGCGGTTATGCAAGGATGCGCAGACCGTGAAGAAACCTGGATCTCCGAAGAGATCATTGCTGCCTATACCACTTTGCACAAGCTTGGCTATGCCCACAGCGTCGAGACGTGGCAGAATGACCGCTTGGTTGGGGGATTGTACGGCGTGGCAATCGGGGGTGCGTTCTTCGGCGAGTCCATGTTTTCCCGCGCACCGGACGCATCGAAAGTTGCCTTAGTTCACCTCGTTCAGCGATTGAAGGAACGTGGATTCGCCCTTCTCGATACACAATTCCTCACCGAGCATCTCCGCTCCATGGGTGCTAGAGAAATTTCCCGCGCACGCTACCTCTCCCTCCTTGCAGATGCGATCGCCATCAAAACATCCTTCGGCACAGAAGAAAGGACATGAGGTATCCATCGCGCATTGTCTGCCTGACCGAAGAAACCACCGAAACGCTGTACCTCCTTGGATGCGGAGATATGGTGGTCGGTATTTCCGGGTTCACTGTGCGGCCACCCGAAGCACGCACGACAAAGCCCAAAGTCTCGACATTTACTGAAGCCGACTACGATGCGATTGTTGCGCTGGAACCTGACTTGGTTCTCACTTTTTCTGATTTACAAGCAGAGATAACCAAAGAACTGATGCTGCGCGGCATACAAGTCGTCGGGTTCAATCAGCGAAGCGTTGAAGAGATTCTTCGCTCGATGCTCATCGTTGGAAGCCTCGTTGGAAAGTCGGCGGAAGCGGAAACCCTCGTGGAACGCATGGCGCAAGGTCTCGAAAGAATTCGTGAGCGAGCGTACGCGTTCCCATTCCGCCCCAAAGTATATTTCGAGGAGTGGGACAGTCCGATGATTTCGTGCATCAGGTGGGTGAGCGAACTGGTGGAGATTGCAGGAGCTGAAGATATTTTCATAGAGCTCCGTGCGCGCCACAGTGCGAGGGAGCGTGTGGTGGAAGCAGAGGAAGTGATTCGACGAAATCCTCACGTTATCATCGGCTCGTGGTGTGGTAAGCGGTTTAGGCCCGAACTCGTCCGCGCACGCGTCGGCTGGGATCGCATCGAAGCCGTCCGCCGCAACCGAGTGTTCGAAATCAAGTCGTCCATCATTCTGCAACCCGGTCCGGCAGCGCTGACCGATGGCGTACAGCACCTTTCGCAGATTCTTGAACGTTCGTTGGGTTGACACGTTTGCATTTTGTCGCTATATTGTTGCGGCACTTCTCAGAGAAGGGAGAGTGCTGCTGTGGCAAACCCGCGATAACCATTTTATCGGAGACATGCTTATGATTCCCTCACGTGGCTCACAGAAGTTCGAGCGGGTGACGATTACCCTCGTTCCGACGGCAGACGAAAGAAGTTTTCGGCACATTCCTTCCACCTTCAGTAAGACCAATCGTACGTACGGCTGGCGGCACTTCGAACAGATGGATTACATGATTGTTCCGAAGAAGATCTCCAGTACCGAAATCAAAGTGGACATTTATGTTGACCCGCAAGGGAAGAAGAAACTTCAGCCGATGGATATCCAAAAAGCCGTAACCGATTTTGTGAAAAGCAAGATCCATTCGGAATGGACAGGCTTGAAGCTCGGCAACATCAGTCGCGCGACGATTGCGTCACCCCCCGATCAGACATTTCATCGAGGTACCATCGAAGAGATTCTCGGCGCGAATCTCGAAAGCTGACGCGATCACTCTTCGCACATCCGTCTGCTCTTTGCTGCGATGCGAACAGAGCGCATGCACTCATATTGTTTTCATTAGTGCATTTTTGTTTTAAAAAATGTGCTCGAACCTGAGCAGGCGATTGCTCGATCCTTACCACATCATGCAACCATCGACTATCACAACTACAGCCATCAAAGATCTTCGGCCGACGAAGCAAGGCAAGGTGCGCGACATTTACGATCTCGGCACGACGTTGCTCATCGTGGCAACCGATCGACTTTCGGCGTTCGATGTTGTCCTTCCGGACGGCATCCCGAACAAAGGCAAAGTCCTGACACAGATCTCTGCGTTCTGGTTCGAGCGGCTTGGACACGTGGTTCCACACCATATCATCACGACAGACGAGCGGAAGTTCCCCGAGCCGTTCCGATCGGCGCCGGAAATCTTCGCAGGGCGAAGCATGATGGTCAAGAAAACAAAGCCCATACCGATCGAGTGCGTTGCGCGCGGGTACCTCTCCGGCTCAGGATGGAACGAGTACAAGCGTACGAGAACAGTATGCGGCATCCGTTTGCCCGAAGGCTTGAGCGAATCCGACAAGTTGAGCGAACCGATTTTTACACCTACAACCAAAGCGCCGACGGGAACACACGACGAGGGCATCACCTTCGATGAGATGGTGCGCATCGTTGGGACGCATCTTGCGACTGCACTGAGAGAGATAACCCTCACGCTCTATGCTGAAGGTGCAGCCTACGCCGCAACCCGCGGCATCATCATCGCCGACACCAAGTTCGAGTTCGGCCTGGACGATGACGGCACCATTGTGTGGATCGATGAAGCGCTGACTCCGGATTCTTCACGCTTCTGGCCAATGGACCGTTACACACCCGGAGGACCACAACCCAGCTTCGACAAGCAATACGTTCGCGACTATCTGCTCTCGATGCGATGGGACAAGCAACCGCCTCCACCACCTTTGCCGCCCGACGTCATCGAGACGACGAGCAAGAAATACGAAGAGGCGCTGCGAATGCTGACGGGTAAAGAGATTCAGTAATACTCATGGGAACACGCAAACCATCGGGCACATCTGAACCGATACTGGAGTTGAACCACCTCCGTTTCTTCCTCCCGACCGATCTTCTCTCCTCGTTCGTGCTGCTTCCGTGGCAACACGCGTTGGAGTCGTGGCACGACCAGGGGGTAAAATTCTTGGAAGTGAAGAGCGGACTTTCGCGCCACGTGGTACGATTCATCGAAACCGGCGGCAGGCGTTTCGCGGTCAAGGAGACGTCACGAGAAACCGCACAGCGCGAATATCGCACCTATCTGCAGCTGCAAGCGATGGGTATCCGCACCCTGACGCCGATCGGCGTCGTGGAGCGGTTCGACGGCGTCGATACCATGAGCACGCCGATCGGGTTGCAGCCGTACGAGCGTTACACCGCTTATCTGGTCACCGAACTCATGGAGAAGGTCGTGCCCGACGCATTCTTGTACAAGCGCGGCTTCACAAAAGAAAACCGCCGACGTATATGGTATGCCGTCATCGAATTGTTCGTCGAGATGCACAGTCGGGGTGTGTATTGGGGCGATGCGTCACTGGCAAACATGCTCATCCATTTCAGCAGCGAACTGGAGCCGGAATTAGGGTACCGTACGAAGCTCCGCGCCGTCCTCGCCGACGCAGAGACGGTCGAAATTCATCCCTCACTCTCGGAGACGCTCCGCCGCGCCGACGTCGAATTCTTTATCGAATCCATGTTGTGGATGGAGGCCGACCTCAGAGCCAGCGGCATTGTGCGCGAACCGGTGATCACGGAAGATGATCAACAGATGATCCTCGACGTGTACTCGGAACGCTATGAGGTGGAGCAGGAAATGCGCTCATTCGAAATCGTCACGCAAATCGATGTGGACTCCCTGCTGGGCGATTTCGACACGAAGGGCTATGGCGCAATTCTGCTCAAGCATATCAACGAACACAAATGGTATCTCAGCGAGCGCGAAGGGCACGAGGTGATGCTGGAAGATGCTGCACAGAATTGGTATCGCGAAGTGTTCCGGCCTGTCTGTCGCCTCTTCAATGAATACGATCTCTCGTCGTTCTTTCCCGAGCGAACGGCTGCCAGTCTCTACGTCCGCATCATGGAGCACAAGTACTTTATGAGCAAGGAGGCGAAAAAGGATGTCGGCATTGCCGCGGCAACATGGGACTATGTGGTGCGCTTTGCGGAATCGGCGCCGCCTCAGCAGACGATACGTTCGTTGATTCAAGAACTGAAAGCCCTCTTCCGCACACTTCCCGCACCTTTACAATCACTCTACACATGATCATCCCGTGCGAGAACGCCAACACAACAGGGAAGTCCATGGAGGAAAAGTCGAACGCCTTGTACACAACAATCACATGATTGCAACAATCGTAACAGCAGCCGTCCACCTCAACGGCACTTCATTCTTACTCACGCATATCTCAATCACCAATGAAGGAGACACGATGCTCAAGTACGCATTCATCTTTGGCTTCCTGCCGCTCGTTCTGCTCGCCGCCGAAGCAGAAGCGGCGGACACGAAGAAGTCGGGAAACGTCTTTCCGTATCCCATCCACCAAACGGTGCTGGAGAACGGATTGAAAGTCATTTCCATTCCGTTCGACAGTCCGGGCATCATCGCCTACTACACGGTGGTTCGTGCCGGGTCGCGCAATGAGGTCGAGCCGGGCTTGTCGGGGTTTGCACACTTCTTCGAGCACATGATGTTCCGCGGCACCGAGAAGTATAACAAAGACGCCTTCAACGCCGTGCTCAAGTCAATCGGCGCGGACAACAATGCGTACACCAACAACGATGCAACGGTGTACCACACGCTTGCCAGTGCGGAAGCGCTCGAGACCATCATGGACCTCGAATCCGATCGCTTCCTGAACCTCAAATATTCCGAAGAGGACTTCAAGACCGAAGCCGGAGCGATTCTCGGCGAGTACAACAAGAACTACTCGAGTCCCTTTCAATCGATCTTCGAAAAGCTCTACGATACTGCCTACGAGAAACACACCTACAAGCACACGACGATGGGATTCCTCAAGGACATCATGGACATGCCCAATCAGTTTCAGTACAGCCTCACGTTCTTCGACCGATGGTACAGACCGGAGTACTGCACTATCATCGTGGTGGGCGATGTCCGGCACGATCGTTTCGTTGCGCTTGCGAAAAAGTACTATGGTGCATGGAAGCGCGGCAGCTTCACCTTGGAGGTTCCCGCAGAGCCGCCGCAGACACGCGAGAAGTATGTCGAAATGAAGTGGAAAGCTCGCACACTCCCCATCCTTGCCATTGGGTACCATGGACCAGCCTTCAGCGACAGGGAGATCGACATGCCGGCGATCGATCTGCTCTCGCAATTTCTGTTTTCACAGCAATCGGAACTCTACACGAAGTTAGTGATCCAAGAGCAGGCTGTCGAGTTCATCCAAGGCGGGCAAGGTGACTCGCGTGATCCCGGACTGTTCACGATCCTCACGCGCATCAAAGAGGCAAAGAATATCGAGATGGTCAAGAACGCGATCTTCGACGCCATCGAACGGGCAAAGACAACACCCGTCCCCGCACAGCGTCTCGCAGACATCAAATCGTACATGAAGTACAGCTACGCGATGAATCTCGACAACGCCGATGCGATCGCCAACAGCATCGCTCACTACATTGCGATGACCGGTGACCCGGAGAGCGTGAACCGCGTGTACGCCTTGTACGATGCGGTCACGCCGAGCGATCTGATGGCCGTCGCGCAGAAGTACTTCAGCGCACACAACCGTACCGTCGTGCTACTGACACAGGAAGGAGCCAACTGACATGAGAACATTCTTGATGGGCATGATGATCATGATGAGCACCATGGCGATCGCGAAAACCGCATTGAAGGTTACCGAAGTCCGCAGCGCAAGCTCGCCCTTGATCACCTTTCGCATCATTCTTCGAGCAGGTTCGGTCAACGACTGGAGAGGGAAAGAAGGCATCAACGCGCTCACCGCGTATATGCTGGCACAAGGCGGCACAACCACGCTGCACTATCAAGACGTGGTCGCCCGCATGTATCCTTGGGCTGCCACCGTCAGCGTTCAGCCCGACAAAGAGATCACCACCTTCATCGGACATGTCCACCGCGATCATCTCGACGCGTTCTACGAGCTGTTTTCCGACTTGTTGCTGCGTCCGCGTTTCGATCCGGACGACTTCACGCGCAATAAGGACTTGATGCTGAACTATCTTGAGAAAACTCTTCGCGGCACCGACGACGAGAATCTCGGCAAAGAGGCCCTTCTCATCGCCATGTTCAGAAACCATCCGTACGGAACTGCCGGGGCAACAGTACAAGGCTTGAAGTCCATCACGTTGGAGGATGTGAAAGCGTACTACAAACAGATGTACACCACGGGTCGAATATGGCTCGGCATCGCAGGCGGATATCCCGACGGCTTCGTCGAGAGGATGCGCCGTGACTTTGCCGCGTTGCCCGACGGTACATTCGAACCGGTGCCGCTTCCCGATCCTGCGCCCATCTCCGGACTGGAGTTCGACGTCGTGCGGAAACCCGCGCGCGCCACCGCCATTTCCCTCGGGCATCCTTTGCCGATTACGCGCAAGGATAAGGACTACTATGCGCTGATGGTCGCCAATTCGTATCTTGGCGAGCACCGTACATTCAACGGCGTGCTGATGAATCGCCTGCGAGGCGATCGTGGTTTGAACTACGGCGACTACTCCTACATCGAGCGGTTCATCGGCGGCTTGGGATCGGGAGACGTCTTTCCGAACGTGAACACACCGTTGCGCCAGCAATACTTCAGTGTGTGGCTTCGACCCGTGCAGCCCGAGAACGCCCACTTTGCACTGCGAGCCGCCATGTTCGAACTCCAAAAGTTCGTCGAAAAGGGACTGAGCGAGTACGATTTCGAACAAACCCGAAAATTCCTCCTCAATTACTCCAAGCTCTGGGCACAAACACTCGACCGGCGACTCGGGTACGCAATGGACTCAGAGTTCTATGGTACGGACTACTACATCGATCGTATCGATAAGGAGCTGCGCACCCTGACGCTTGCCCAAGTCAACAGCGCCATCACGCGGTACATTCATCCCACGAACATGAAGGTGGCGATGGTAGCGGAAGATGCCGAGAATCTTCTTGCCAAGATTATCGCCAACGCTCCTTCCCCCATCACCTATACCTCACCGGTCTCACAACGCATTCTGGATGAGGATACAATCATCGAGAAACTGCCGTTGAAGGTCAACAAGGAAAAAACGCGCGTCGTGCCAGTCGAGCAGTTGTTCGAGAATTAACGTCCCGGGCGCGTCCTCGATCGTGCGCCGGGCGAGCAGAAACCCTGAGCCTTCCTGATCGCATCCGTTCAACAGCGTTCGACCATTGCACAAGGGCGGAGGCTTCCTTCGGGAGGCTCCGCCCTTTATCGTTACGGCGTGTTACGTGCGAGTCTTGACTTTAAGGCTACAAAACATAAACTTTAGGCGAACCTAAACTTTGCTTTGCCCACACAGCTATGCCGACCATCAGCACGGAAGATTACATCAAAGCGATCTACAAGCTCGAGGAGAAAGGCGAGCGCGCCACCACTTCTGCCCTCGCTGCGCACCTTGGCGTTGCCGACGCCTCGATCACCGATATGATCAAGCGGCTTTCCGAAAAAGGTTTGCTGCGCTACGAACCGTATCAAGGCGTTCGGCTTACTGCGAAAGGACGAAAGATGGCGCTCGGTATCTTGCGACGGCACCGCCTTTGGGAAATGTTCCTCACCCAATTTCTTGGGTACTCCTGGGATCGCGTGCACGAGGAAGCAGAGCGTTTAGAGCACGTCACGTCGGAGGAGTTGGAACATAAATTAGATGAGGCGCTCGGCTTTCCGAGCGTCGATCCCCACGGACACCCGATTCCCACAAAAGACGGCGCGCTGGTTGATAAGGCCGATTCGCTCCTCTCCGCGTGCAACGCCGGCGACGTTGTGCGCATCTCGCGTGTGGATGACGATGATGCCAAACTTCTCCAGCATGTCGCTCACCTAGGCTTCGCGCTCAACGGCAAACTCGTCGTAAAGGAAAAGAAGGCGTTCGATGGCTCGATGGTCGTGAAAGTAGGAACGAAGCATCATTTCATCAGCAAGCAAGTCGCCGACGCCATTTTCGTGGAGCCTGCATAACATGGAACGAAAGACAGTTTCTCTCTCGGAGGTTCATCGCAGCGTCGCCATTCCGAAAAATGTCGGGTTGGCGAAGCGGCTGTTCGCCTTCGCGGGACCTGCCTACCTGGTCAGTGTGGGCTATATGGACCCGGGCAACTGGGCAACCGATCTCGAAGGAGGCGCGCGCTTCGGCTACCAACTGTTGTGGGTGTTGGTCATGTCCAACGCGATGGCAATTCTGCTGCAGACCCTTTCCGCTCGTATGGGAATAGCCGCCGGGCGTGACCTTGCCCAAGCCTGCCGCGAACATTATCCCCGCCCGGTCGCCTACGTCCTCTGGTTCCTGTGCGAGATCGCCATCGCTGCATGCGACCTTGCAGAAGTGCTCGGCACTGCTATCGGCCTCAATCTTTTGTTCAACATCCCGTTGCTCTACGGTGTCATCATCACCGGCTTCGATACGATGCTCTTCCTCCTGATTCAACACTTCGGCATTCGGATAATGGAGGCGTTCATTCTCTTGCTCGTCTCCACCATCGGTGTTTGCTTCGGCATCGAGTTAGTCTTGGCGCAACCGCGCGTGAGCGAACTTGCAACGGGGTTGGTACCTCGCCTTAGCCCTGAAAGCTTGTACGTTGCGATCGGCATCCTCGGCGCCACCGTCATGCCGCACAATCTCTACCTGCATTCCGCGTTGGTGCAGACTCGCTCGGTCGAGCAAACGACGGAAGGAAAGCGAGCCGCGTGTAAGTATAATTTGGTCGATACCGCTCTCGCACTCAACGCAGCGTTGTTCGTGAACGCGGCGATCCTCATTCTTTCCGCCTCCACCTTCTTCAAACACGGCATCGTGGTCACGGAGATTCAACAGGCGCACGAACTGCTAACCCCGCTGTTGGGAACGACACTCGCAAGCACGCTGTTCGCCATCGCCTTGCTCTCCGCAGGCCAAAGTTCCACACTCACCGGTACCTTGGCGGGACAAATCGTGATGGAAGGATTTCTGCAGCTCAAGATGAGGCCTTGGCTGCGCAGGCTCATCACACGCCTGATCGCCATTGTGCCCGCGGTGATCGTCATCTCGATCCAAGGCGAGCACGGCTCGTACGAACTGCTGATTCTCAGTCAGGTGATTCTCAGCCTCCAGCTCCCGTTCGCCGTCGTTCCCCTCATTCAATACACGAGCGACAAGGAGAAGATGGGGCAGTTTGCCAATCCTCTCTGGCTCAAGCTTCTGGCTTGGGTCGTTGCCTCCGTCATTATCGGACTCAACGTTCGTCTTGTGTATCAAACGATTGCCGGTTGGATCACCGAAGCAGACAATCCGTTCTGGCTGTGGATAACGGTCGTGCCGCTCCTAATCGGATTGGCGCTGTTGCTTCTCTACATTGCATTGCCCAAGGCCTGGCGGAAGAAGAGGGTTCCACCGGAACGAGTGATCACACCGATGGTATTGCCCGAGCAACAGTATCAACGCATCGGCGTTGCGCTCGATTTCGGAGCGATGAGCGCGAAGGTGCTTGCGCATGCACTCTCCACCGCCAAACGCCATGGTGCCCAAGTGATCCTGTTCCATGTCGTCGAGAGCGTCGGCGGACAACTCTTCGGCAAACAAGCCTTCGACGATGAGGCACGCCACGACGCCGAAACCCTCGAAGCCATTGCCGAAGGACTACGCCAGCGCGGCATCACTACCCGCACCATGCTTGGCTTCGGCCGCGTGCCCAAGGAACTCATTCGTCTCAGCAACGAAACCGGCATCGATCTTCTCATCATGGGCGCACACGGTCACCGCGGCATCAAGGACTTGATTTTCGGCGCGTCCATCTCGGAAGTGCGACATGCGCTGCATATTCCGGTCTTGGTAGTGCAGTAGCTCAGTATTGGGAGATACGATTATGAAACCGTTCTTTGAACGTTGTGTCCTTTCCCTTTTCGGCGCATCGATCGCCTCCTGCGATCATCTGTTGACCAAGGCGCCCGAACCATCCGAAGCGTTCGACGCACCCATCGAAGGTCTCATCATCTTCTCATCCATCTCACCCCACATCAAACTCACATCGGAGTTGGAGTTCGAACACGGAACCGAAGAGATCAAGCTCGAGACCGCGCTCCTCGACATCGTGCTGCTCGATGAGCTGACCGTACGAGGGGGCATTCTGTTCTCGCCGCTCGGCAAGTTCAATCTCGTCCACGACGGTCCGCGCAACGAGTTCACCGACCGACCGCTTGTTTCCACGCGCATCATTCCCACCACACTCTCCGAAGTAGGTTTCGGCTGCTACGGCGCGTTCACACCGTATGACAATCATCGGCTCACGTACGAGGTGTATGTTGTCAACGGTCTGAATGACGACGTCATCCTCAACGGCAATGGCACATCCATTCCCGAAGGCAGGCCCAAAACATTCGATGAGGACAACAACGGCAGTCCCGCACTCCTCGGACGCCTTGCGTGGCAGAGTGAGTTTTGCTTGGAGCTTGGCGCCTCCGTGCATACGGGCGTGTACAACACATTCAAAAAAGAAGGACTCGTCGTAGATGACAAGCGGCGGCTTACCATCGTTGCGCTCGATGGCGAGTTTCGGTGGAACAGATTGTTGCTGCAAAGAGAGTTTGCGCGAGCGAGCATTCAGATACCGCCGTCACTTATCGGCTTGTTCGCCGACGCGCGCAGCAAGGATTTTATGCTCAAACAGTCTATGACGTGTTGCGCGGCGTGTTGCCGATGTTTCCGCAATCCACACTCGCCGCCGGTATCCGCTACGAGTGTGTGGACTTCGATGCGCATCTTCGCGGCGACCACATGCAACGACTCACGGTGGGCACCAACCTTCGCCTTGTCCCCAACACCGTGATCAAGCTCGACTACCAACACAATTGGATCGTCGATCGTATCGGCAACGAATCTCGAGCAGCGCTCGTGCACTTCGGCATCGCAACCTACTTTTAGCGCCCACGTGTTTGCCGAAAAGAGTTGGGCGTTCCCCCCGCCTACGGCGGGACGCAGGCGGGGGTCGGTGCCCTTCAGGCTCCGCATCCGCTTCGGTGCCGCTGCACACAGCAGCAGCGGCACTGGCGCCAAAAAGCGGCGCCACCTTTCGGGCACCTAACGCGCGTAGCTTCCTCCCTTCTTCGCTTCCGACACTTCAAGCATCCATCTCACTTCACCGCTTCCACCAGCACAACACCCGGCAGGAGGAGTCTGTGCTGCTTCACTGTACGAAAGCCGCTACACCACCGCTCGACGTCCCGACAATCGTACACCGTGCCTCCGATTTCGTTCAGGAGATTCAATCCCACCATCAACGGCATGAACGCAGCAAGAGACGAACGTCGGTTCGTTCCTTTCACCTGATCGAGGATGTACAGCCTTCCGCCATCGTTCAGCGCCTCGTGAACAGAGGCAATCACCCTTACATTCTGCTCATTCGTCAAGCCGTGCACCACGTTGAACATCAACACACACTCCTGACCCGACGGGAGCCGCTCGCGCAAGAAATCACCTGCGCGCAGCTCGATGCGCTCACTCATTCCTTCTTGCCTCACCACCTGCTCGGTAACCTGGAGTGCAGACGCGAAGTCCATCACCACAGCGTGCAGCTTGGGATAGCGGCGGCACAGTTCAACGGCATACAATCCGTGTGAACCGCCGAGATCGAGCAGCGAGCCTTCCATTCGCTCCACGACGATGCGGCGAAGAACATGCGGCTGAAGCAGCCGCGCCAAGTCCGCCATGCCGTACACGTAGATTTCCCAATCCTCATCCGTAAAGTGCTCGAAGTAGGCTCGGCGCGGCACCCCATGCTCCAGCGCATACTCGAAAGCACTCCACCGATCATACAGCGTTTCGAAATAGCGGATGAGATTCCCGACAAAATGCGGCGAACCCCGCACCAACCATTTCCTTCCCTCCACGCTGATGCGATAGCCATCTCCCTCATGGCACAGATACCCGCCGACAACGAACGCCTCCGCCA
Organism: Ignavibacteria bacterium; assembly: GCA_040290295.1. Taxonomy (GTDB): domain Bacteria; phylum Bacteroidota; class Ignavibacteria; order UBA10030; family UBA6906; genus CAADGV01. Next base: position 64,940 of record PSMW01000007.1, on the reverse strand, counting down.
TCAATGTGACAGCTCGAGGATGTAGGCGAGTCCACTCGGCGATCTCCTGCACCGAACGCGGCCCATCAGCAACAGCCTCGAACACTCCACGACGCGCAGCGATCGTCAGCACCCTACCGAAGATCATGCTGCCAAACGCATCCATGAAAGGCGTGGGAAGAAGATGCAGGCGATGGAGAATTCGTTCAAAAAGGCTCAGGCGGATTTGCATGGCGCTCCACTCTGCGCGCACGTGGGATTACTTCACGCCCAGCGCGTGTACAAGCCACAAGCTCAGCTCGGGAACGTACGTGATGATCAACAGCGCGATGATCAGCATCCCGATGTAGGGCAGCACCGCACGGACGATCGTGAGGATGGGTTTTTGAAAACGGATGCCGGAAATGAACAAGTTCAATCCGACGGGAGGCGTCAGATAACCGATTTCAAGATTCGTCAGAAAGATGATGCCCAAGTGGATCGGATCGACCCCGTAGGCACGCGCAATCGGCATGATGAGCGGAACGACGACGATGATGGCGGAGAAAATGTCCATCATCATCCCCACCAGAATCAGAAACACATTGAGCACGATCAGAAACATCACCGGACTGCCGATGAACTGTTTGGTCAGCTCGAACAATTTCACCGGCACCTCGTTGTCCACGAGGTAATTCGTCAATCCCATCGCCGTCCCGATGATCATCAGAATGGCGCCGACGAGCACCATACTCTCGCGCATCACGCGGGGAATATCGCGCGTAGGATGAAGGTCTTTGTAGATAAACACCTCCACCACGAACACATAGAACGCCGTCACCGCGGCAGCTTCGGTGGCGGTGAACGTGCCGCTGTAGATGCCGCCGATGACGATGAACGGCAAGGGGATTTCCCACGCAGCGTCGCGCACAGCCGAGATGACGTTCGCCCATGCGAAGAGCGTCTTCGGCACGCGCGCCTTTTTTCCTTGCCGCACACCGTACGCCGACAAGATCACGACGAGCAGAAGTCCCGGTATCAAGCCGGCGGCAAACAGTTGGTCGATGCTCAGCTTCGATGTCACGGAGTACAGAATCAACGGGAGGCTTGGCGGAAAGAGCAAACCCAAACTGCCTGAGGTGGTGATGAGTCCGAGCGAAAACTTTTCGGGGTACTGTTCCTTCAACAAGATGGGAAACAGCAGTCCCCCCAACGCCACGATGGTGACGCCCGACGCCCCCGTGAACGCGGTGAAGATCGCGCACGTCACGAGCGCCACCACAGCGAGGCCACCGCTGAACGAACCGAAGAACGCGCGTGCAAGATTGACCAAGCGCTGTGGCGTTTTGCTCTCGGCCAGAACGTAGCCTGCAAACGTGAAAAGGGGAATGGCAACAAGCGTGGGATTGCTACCGATGCGATACAACTCCACCATCACCGCCGAGGATTCGATGCCCTCGGCAGCAAAGCTCACCATCGCCACCGCGCCGATGACGGCAAAGAGCGGCGCTCCGAGCAACATCAAGAGCAACAGGAGTAATCCGATCAACAGCATGCTCATGACGAGGCACCCTCTCCTTTCCCCGCAAGACGCAGCACGTGTTCGATACTTTTCACCAAGAAATGGAATGCCATCAGCACGTAGCCCGTCGGGATAACAAGGAGCGCGATCCACGTTGGCACGTTCGCCATGAAGTCGCTGCCGGAGGCTTGCTCGTCGCGCAGGAACACCAGCGCCGCATCGGCGAGAAAAAGGCAGACAACGATAGCGAAGAGCGAGGTGAGCATGTGCGCTGCGGATTTGATGCGTGGTGAGAAGAACCTCGTGAGAGCATCGATACCGATGTGTCGTTCCTCGTGCGTGGCAACCGCCGCCCCGAAGAATCCAACCCAGAGCACGAGATGACGAACCAGCGGATCAGCCCACAGGAAGCCGATCCCGAAGACGTTGCGCAACACCACCTGCGAGAACGCCAAGAGGATCATCACCGACAGGAAGACGACCAGCAGCGCCGTTTCGATCTTGACCAACACGCGGTCGAGCGATCGCAGCAGCTTCATTTGCTGGTTCCCGATTTGTTCGCTGCGCTGCGCGCTGTGCGGAAATCCTGCAGGGCTTTCTCGACGCGGTCGAGGAACTCCTGATCGTACAACGTGCCGACAAGCGATCGCCGTGCCCATTTGCCCGCTGCAATGTACTGCTGGATCGCCTCTTGCGATGTGACTTCGACGAGCCGGATGCCTGACCTCTTCATCGTTTCGATCGCGTCGGCGTTTTCCTTCCGCGATTTCAGCGTCAGTTCACGCATGTACTTTCGCCCGTTGCGCAGCAGGATCTCTTGAAGATCGGGAGGCAGCTCGTCGAATTTCTTCTTCGTCATGACGACGGCACCCGAGGCGTCGGCAAGCGGCAAGTTCATCATGTACTTCACACGGGTGTGCCATTGCAGCACCAACGCCGCCAACGGCGAGGTGTACGCTCCGTTGATCAAGCCCGTTTGGAGTGAGGTGAGCACGTCGATGACCGACAGCGGGATAGGACTGATTCCCAGCGCTTTGAGGGTAGCTTCGGCAACCTTGTCCCCTTCCCACATCCACATTTTCACGCCGTTCATGTCGGCGAGCGTGCGGACCGGTGTATTGGTGAGAACGTACACCCATCCCACTTCTGTCCATCCGAGTAAAACGTAGCCATTGTCGCGAAACGCCTTGTCGAACTCGTCGTGAAAGGTCTCGTAAATATGATCGACCTCTTCGTAGCTCTGGAACAGAAACGGCGAGTCCAAGATGCGCACCTTCGGTGCGATGTCGCCCAAACCGAAGCCGGTGAGTCCCGCGCTGTGCAATTGGCCAAGCCGCATCTTGCGGATGACATCGCGATCTTCTCCCTGCACCCCTCCGGCGTATATCTTGAAGCCCAACTTCCCGCCGCTTTCTTTTCGGATCGCGGCGTCGTATTCCTTCAGCACGTTCATCCACGTGCTTCCTTCCGGGGCGAGAGAGGCAAATTTGATGAGATACTGTTGGGCATGCGCTCGCACCGTCATCAGGGCGAGTGCCATGCCGAGAATGCTCACAAGTTTCTTCATGATCATCGGTGGGTCGTGAATGGGATCAGAACAACTCGCCTTTCCGTGCGAGGAGCAATTTGGCTTTCTTCTTCGCAATAGCGTTGCCGAGCCGGAACTCCGGCAGAACCTCGAGCGGTGTCTTCTCGACGTACGCCAACAATTCATCGAAAAGTGCCTCGTCGAGCGTTTGCACCGCATACGACTTTGCGTAGTACACATGCGTCATCAAGAACTTTCCGCCGTTCAACCGGAGCGCTGCCTCGAAGTGGCGGCGTGCTTTGTCCGGATCGCCGCCAAGCAACCTTGATCGACTACCGTAGAGCGTGCCGAGAAACAGATGGGCACCTCCGTAGTAGAAGGCGGAATCCTTTTCCACAACGAAGTCCATCATTGCTTCGAGCTTGGGGACTGCGGCGATCGCGTCCGGGTCGGTGAGCGTGATGTTGAGATAGCCACCCCAAGCAAAAGCTGTCCAGAAGACGGCAGGGACATCGTTCTTGGATTTCTTCGCGAGCACTGCCCGCAGTTCGTCTGCCGACCCCTTAAGTGCTTGCTTGAGCGCGTTGTCGTGTGCTAACAAGCGAAGTCCATAGTCTCTGCCGCGCAAATAGAACACGCGTGCACGCTCCACATCTTCGTCTTCCACAAAACCTAAGGCGTAGCTTGCATAGCCTTCGGTACACAGTCTGAGCAAGCGCTCGTTGTCGGGGTCGTTCTTGAGCATCACTTCGAGGAGTTTGAGGTTGCCGGGTAAAGCTTGTCCGGCAAACTGCAAGTCGGATTCCTCCGTGAGCGCGTTGTATCCCTCCTCCACGATACCGCCGACGGAACGAACGGCGATAGTTTGAATACAACCCGGGAAGACGACAACGACCAATGCGATGAAGATGCGTGTAATCATATCATTGCTGGTGAAGACGAACCGGACGTAATCGTAATATAGGAAAAGATTCCAAGATGTGCTACGCAAGCCGTTTTGCAACTCTTCCGAAATTGATTTACTTTTCTTCCGTCATCAAACAGGTGAGGAGATATCGTGTCGGAGAATCCCTGGTTCAATCACCAACAACCTATGCGTATCCTGCTGGTCGAAGATGAAAAGAAAGTTGCCCGCTTCATTCAACATGGGCTGGAAGAGGAACACTACGCGGTAGACATCGCGTACGATGGAGAAAAAGGACTGCAGATGGCGTTGAACGAGAACTACGACCTTCTCATCCTCGACGTCATGCTGCCGAAGATGAATGGTTTGGAGCTGATCAAATCGGTACGAGCACAACAGAAAACAACCCCAACACTGATGCTGACGGCAAAGTCCACCACCGAAGATAAAGTGTCAGGACTCGACAGCGGCGCCGATGATTACTTGACCAAGCCGTTCGCGTTCGAAGAATTGCTTGCTCGCGTGCGATCCCTCCTGCGGCGCGGCGCGCAAGAGAAATCCATCATCCTGCGCGTTGCCGATCTTGAACTCGACACCGTCAAGCATAAAGCCAAGCGAGGCGGCAAGACCATCGACTTGACGGCAAAGGAGTACGCATTGCTGGAATACCTCATGCGCAACAAAGGACGCGTGCTGAGCCGAACCATCATCTCGGAACATATTTGGGATTACAACTTCGACACGGGCACGAACATTATCGACGTGTACGTGAACCATCTCCGCAATAAAATCGACGAAGGGTTCGAGCCGAAATTGATTCACACCGTGCGCGGTGTCGGCTATGTGATGCGAGAAAACTAACCGTGGCTTTTTGGTATCAGTCCATACGCACCAAACTCACCGTTTGGTACACCCTGCTCGTGCTGTTGACGCTCGTCGGCTTTGGGGTGGCGGCTTATTATTACACGCGCAATCAGCTTTCGGGCAACCTAGACCTCTCGCTCCGGAGTGAAGTGCGGTGGGTAAAGGATTTCATATCGCCGCAGGCGAGCAAGGTCAAGCCGAGCAAGCAGTCGATCGATGCCCTGTTGAGGAAGAAGTCCACGACCCTCCCCCAACGTTTCATCGGGCCTCTCCCGCCCGATTCTCCCGAAGCCGAAGAAGCCGACGAGATCTGGAACCACATTTTCAAACACTCGCTTGTCAGTCAGAAGAAGACCTTCATCCAAGTCGAGGACAAAAAGGGGATCGTCATCTACCGCAACTACAGCTTGGGGCTGGACACGCTTGCCACGCCAGACGATCTGCCTCTCGATTCGATCGTTGTCACCACCACCACCCTTGGCACCGAACGCCTTCGAATGGCGATGCTGAAGGATCGGAACTTCACGATCCTCGTTGCCTACTCGCTGAACGAGTTGGACGATGTGCTCGAGAATCTCTTTTCGATCTTCCTCTACCTCATCCCCGTTTCCGTCGGCGTCTCGATTCTCGGTGGCTTGTATTTGGCACACAAGGCATTGGCGCCGGTGGACGACGTCACGCAGCGGGCACGCAAAATCACGGCAGAGAACCTCGACCAATCGATCCCTCCGCGTGCGGTGGACGACGAAATCGGCCGCCTCATCAACACAATGAACGACATGATACGGCGATTGCACGGTTCGTTTGCCCTCTTGCGCCAATTTACCGCCGATGCTTCGCATGAGTTGCGCACACCATTAACCATCATGCGCGGCGAAATCGAGCTTGCGCTCCGCACCGAGAAGACACCCGAACAATACCGTCACATCCTCTCCAGCACACTCGAAGAGATTCTCCGCCTCAAGTCTATCATCGAAAATCTTCTCACGCTCAGCAAAGCCGACCAAGGCGTGCTGGATCTCCATCTGGAAGAAGTGCAGCTCGACGCGCTCATCAAAGAGTTGTATGCCGACAGCGAGATTCTCGCCGAAGCAAAACACATCAACGTCGAGCTTGCCAAGGCCGATCCTGCTACCGTGGTGGGCGACAAGGGAAGACTGAGGCAATTGTTCTTGAACATCATCGATAACGCAATCAAGTACACACCTCAGGGGGGCCGCGTCACCCTCTCTCTCGAACGACTGAACGGCGTCGCGCTCGTTCATGTAGAGGACACCGGCATCGGAATTCCAGCGCACGACATCGAGAAGATCTTCGACCGTTTCTATCGCGTCGACAAAGCTCGCTCGCGAGAACTGGGCGGCACAGGGCTTGGGCTGTCCATTGCCAAGTGGATCGCGCAATCCCATCGCGGTTCCATTACGGTGCGGAGCGAGGTGAACAAAGGCAGCACCTTCACGGTTCATCTGCCGCTAAACTAATCCATCCCCACGTGGCGCCCTTCATGCCCATCTCCCCACGAACACTTCTCTCTTTTCCCAAGAAACTTCCAACAACTTAATGCAATGCAAGCTTCGACAAGTTTGCGAAGCAATGCTGTCACCATTGCAGACTGGATGATACAGCTCTGGCTTAAGAGACTTTCACGATGATTTAAGATGGCGTTAACCGTACAGTCGTAAATTATAACAGCTCAAACCGAGCACGGTCGAATAGGATGCAATAAAAGTCGTTTCCTGTCGCCGCAACAGAGTATGTTGAATATCGAGGAGTAATTTGTATGAAGAATCTCGTGGTCCTGGTCGCTGTGTTGTTTGCCGGGAGTGTGTTTGCGCAGCAAGCACCGAAGGTCGAAGCGCCCAAAACCGAGGCAAAGGCGAAAGCCGCGGAAGTGAAACAGCATGCAGAAAAGAAAGCCGAAGAAGCAAAGCCTGCGGTGGAGCAGCAAGCAACCGAGAAGGCTGAACATGCCAAGGCAGCGGTGCACAAGAAGAGTGAGAAAGCTGCTAAGGGCGCCGAGGCTAAGAAGAAAGTCGAAGCAAAGAAGGCGGCAATGAAGAAGGCGACCGAAAAGCCCGCCGAAGAGAAGAAGGAAGCGGGAAAGAAGTAACCACACGGCGATTCGAAAGGCACAAGCCCGCTGGGGAGCAATCCACAGCGGGCTTTGTCATGCTGAATGAACGATTAGACGTGCGGGAGATAATACTTCTTCGTGTACTCGATCACCATGCGGTCGGTGTTGTATTGCGGGATAAGCGTTGCCATCGAGTGGCGCACACGTTTGAGCCATGCGTGCGGGATGCCGTCCTTCCCTCGATCGTAGAACAACGGGATCACTTCCTTTTCCAGAACGTCGCGGAGTGCCGCAGCATCCTTATCATCCTGTTCGTGTTCGGTCGGTGCGGTGGCATCTTCGCCGATCTTCCATCCGTTTTTGCCGTCGAAGGCTTCTCGCCACCATCCATCCATCGTGCTCACGTTGACTCCGCCGTGGAGAATCACTTTTTGTCCGCTCGTTCCGCATGCCTCCATGGGCCGCCGTGGGGTGTTGAGCCATACATCGGCACCGGAGACAAGATAGCGAGCAACGTTGATGTCGTAATCTTCGATGAAGACGACCTTGCCGAACAGATCGAGCCGCTTGGTCACGTGGATGATTTCTTGGATGAAGTGCTTGCCCGCATCATCGCGCGGATGTGCTTTGCCTGCAAAAATGATTTGCACCGGGCGTTCCCTATTGTTGAGGATGCGAATGGCCCACTCGAGATCGCGGAAGAACAGAGGGGCCCGCTTGTATGTTGCGAAGCGTCGCGCAAAGCCAATGGTGAGAACTTCGGGCGAGAGGATGCTGTCGTACACGCCGAAACCGTCACCGCCGTGGCGGAGATGCTGCTCGCGAAGTCGCTTGCGCGCAAATTCCACCAGTTCGCGGCGAAGCGTCGTCCGGAGCGCCCACAGATCCTGATCGCTGATCTTCTTCGGATCCACGACTTTCTTCCAATACGCGCCGTCGCAAATGTGTTCGTGCCATCGTTCGCCCAACTGTCTGCTCCACCACTGCGAGGCAGTCGGCGAAGCCCAACCATTGATGTGCACGCCGTTGGTGATTGCTCCGATGGGGTCGTCCTTCTTCTGCCAATCTTTGAACAGTTCCTTCCACATCTCGACACTCGTCTTGCCGTGCAAGTGGCTCACGCCGTTGGCAGCACGCGACAGTTTCAGCGCGAGCACGGTCATGCAGAACGTTTCGTTGATATCCTGCGGACGAATGCGACCGTAGCCCATCACCTGGTCCAACGACAAGCCCAACGAGTCGGTGAACTTCTGCAGCGCACCAGCCATCAAGTCGCGCGTGAAGCGGTCGTGCCCGGCAGGCACCGGCGTGTGCGTCGTAAAGACGCAGTGCTGCCTCACGAATGCTTCCGCTTTGTCCAACGGCTTGCCGGCGACAAGTTGTTCGCGCAACAACTCGAGCGTGAGAAATGCTGAGTGCCCTTCGTTCATGTGAAAGACGGAGGGCATGATGCCGAGTGCGCGCAGCAATCGCACACCCCCAATACCTAAGACGATCTCCTGCGAGATGCGCGTCGTCTGATCGCCGCCATAGACGTGTGCAGTGATCTCGCGTGAACGGTCGTCGTTCTGCGGAAGGTTCGTGTCCAATAAATACACCTTGACACGCCCAACGTTCACCACCCAAGCACGAAAGGCAACGATCGCCGAACCGATCTGTACTTCACAAATAACCGGATTGCCCTTCTTATCGCGAACGAGCGTCAAGGGGAGCTTCAAAGGATCGTAAGTTGGATAGAGTTCCTGCTGCCAACCGTCGGCAGAGATTTGTTGATTGAAATATCCCTGCCGGTAGAACAAGCTGACGCCGACAAAGGGTAAGCCCAGATCGCTTGCGCTCTTGGCATGATCGCCCGAGAGAATGCCGAGACCGCCGGAATAGATGCGCAGGCTTTCATGCAGTCCGAACTCCGCGCTGAAGTACGCAACCGGAGCCTTCTTCAGCGACGGGGCATGCTTCGCCGCCCACGTGCGTTTCTGTGTCATGTAGCTTCGAAAGCGCTTGCACACATCGCTGACGTGCTCGAAAAGAGCCGGATCCTGAAGGCGTCCTCGCAATTCGTACCCGGACACCCAGTGCATCACTTCGACCGGATTGTGGTTCGAGTGTTCCCAAAAGAAAGGAGAGAGTTCTTGAAAGATCTGCTGCGCGGATGGATTCCACGACCACCAAAGGTTGTACGCTAGTTCTTGCAGTGTCTGGATCGCTGCGTCGATCTGCTTATCGCTGATACGTTTTGAAGCCACTGTCGTGAAGTCTCCTACAAGATGATGAATGCGTTCTGTAGAGGACCGGGAGGGCATGCTGCTGTTCTCACCGCTCTTCGTCTGCTACGAGTGCCTCTGCCTTCTTTTTGGACATGCGATTGCGCTCGTTCGCGTCGAGATACCGTTTTCTGATGCGGATGCTCTGTGGTGTCACCTCCACGTACTCGTCGTCGCCGATCCATTCTATTGCTTGTTCGAGCGTCAACAGGCGCGGCGGCTCGAGGCGAATCGCTTCGTCCGCACCCGATGCGCGCATGTTGGTGAGTTGCTTCGTCTTGCACACATTCACGATCATATCTTGCTCGCGGGCGTTCTCGCCCACAACCATGCCCGCGTACACGCGCGAGCCCGGTTCGATAAAAAACGTTGCCCGTTCGGCAAGCTTCCACATCGCGTAGGCAGTCGCTTCACCCGTTTTCATCGCCACCAAAGCTCCTTTCGTCCGATGCGCCATTTCTCCCTTGTACGGCTCGTAGCTGGCAAAATTGTGGTGCAGCACACCTGTCCCTTTCGTTTGCGTCATGAACTCGCCGCGAAAACCGATCATACCGCGTGCTGGAGCATAGAACTCTAAACGAACATTGCCGTTGCTGGCGATCATGTTCTTCATTTCTCCTTTGCGTCGCCCGACATTCTCGATCACGACGCCGACGAATTCTTCCGGAACATCGACAATCACATGCTCGATCGGCTCTGCCAAGACATCGTCGATGCGCTTGAAAATGACCTCGGGGCGTGAGACCTGCAGTTCGTATCCCTCGCGCCGCATGTTTTCGATGAGAATAGCAAGGTGCAATTCACCACGGCCGCTCACCTTCAACACGTCGGGGGAGTCGGTCAGCTCGACGCGCAGGCTGACGTTCGACCGCAACTCGCGTGTCAGTCGCTCAACAAGATTGCGTGTAGTAACGTACTTGCCCTCCTGACCGGCAAAGGGCGAGTTGTTGACGATGAAGTTCATCGAGAGTGTCGGTTCTTCGATGGCGACAAACGGCAGCGGCGTCGGGTCGGAGGCATCCGCGATCGTTTCGCCGATATCCACATCTTCCATCCCTGCCAGAGCGATGATGTCGCCGGCACGGGCTTCGTGCACTTCGATTCGCTTGAGGCCGTCGAAGGTGTAAATCGTTGTGACGCGCGCGTCCTCCATCGTTCCGTCGCGGTGAATCACGTTCATTGGCGAGCCGAAGCGGATCGTTCCGCGATGAATGCGACCGATGCCGAGGCGTCCGAGATAGTCGTTGTAATCGATCGTTGTCACCAACATCTGAAAGGGCGCGGCGGTATCGCCGGGAGGCGGCGGCACACTCTGGAGAATGGCATCGAAGAGCGGTTCCAACGTTGTGCTGGGATCGTTCAACTCGCGCTTGGCAATGCCCTGTTTCGCGACAGCATACACCGTCGGAAAATCCAACTGCTCGTCCGTTGCACCGAGAGAAAGGAACAACTCGAACACCATATCCAGCACTTCATGAGGGCGCGCGTCTTTTCGATCGATCTTATTGATCACGACGACGGGTTTGAGGTGGAGGTCGAGCGATTTCTTGAGAACGAATTTCGTTCCGGGCAACGGACCCTCAGCAGCATCGACGAGCAACAGCACGCCGTCCACCATCGTGAGCGTTCGCTCCACCTCACCGCCGAAGTCGGCATGCCCCGGCGTATCCACGATGTTGATCTTCGTGCCTTTGTAGTGGATGGCGGTGTTTTTGGCAAGGATGGTGATGCCGCGTTCTTTTTCCAAATCGTTCGAATCCATCACGCGTGTCACCATCTGTTGGTTGGAGCGAAATGTGCCCGTTTGTCGCAGCATGTGATCCACGAGCGTCGTCTTGCCGTGATCGACATGAGCGATGATGGCGATATTACGGATGTCGTCCCTTCGTTGCGTTGACAATGGAGTACCTTCTCAAAAATAGATCGATGAACCGACCGCTGTCATCACACTGACGACAAGAGTCTGCCTCAAGAAAAAAATTGCTTCAAGCGTCTCACCACCCGCTCGAAGCGGCACCAATATAGACAATGCATGCAACAATTCCAATAAAGGTTTTTTAATCACGCATGCGTGCTACGCGCGTACGGTACGTTGTATGTCGATCGAGCATGTTCGTTGCCGTTCGGAACCCATTTCACTATATTTTTCATGGTTCGCGTTGGCTCGCGGAGTTTCGTTTGCCCGAATCGAATATAAAGGAGAGTGACACGGTATGTCCAAGAAAACAAGAACATGGATCATCGTCATTGCGGCGCCGGTGGTTCTCGTGGTCGGCGCGGTGCTGGCATTGAAGCTTTATTTCACCGGCGAGCGCCTCAAGGCATTGGTCCTTCCCCGCATCGAAGCCGCTGTGGGCAGGAAGGTCGAGATTGCGGATATCGGTCTTTCCGTTTTCCCGACGATCGGTCTCGACGTTCGAGGATTGACGATCGCGAACAAGCCCGGCTTCGCCGACGCACCACTGCTGACAGTCGAACGCATTCTCCTCGACGTGAAGCTGTTGCCGTTGTTCGACAAGCGGGTTGAAGTCTCGTCACTGCTCGTCGAGCGTCCGCGTGTTCTGCTCGAAACGGCGGCAGATGGAACCACCAACTACGCAGAGAAGCGTGCACCAGGGGCGCAACCGGAACCTTCGGCGGGCGCGAGCACGATGGTGGCAGTCCTTTTGCCCGACGTACGTATCGTCAACGGCTTTATCGACATGATCGACCACCGCGATAACTCGCGCCAGACCCTCGAAGGATTCGATGAGCAAGCCTCCGTGTCGTTCAATCCCTCCACGCGTCAAGCGGTTATCGAGAGTCGAACGGCAATCGAAAAATACAGTTACGGCTCCATCAGCACGCCACTCATCACCGATTGGCGGATCAACGCCGATGCAACGATTGTGTTCGACGTTGAGAAGCGAGTCGCAACCATCGGTAACGGCAAAGCGACGCTGAACGCAATCCCGTTCGGCATCAGCGGCACGATCGACACAAAGGAGAAACCGCTTTTTGATCTGACAATCGCCGCGAACGACGTGAATGTGGCGCAGCTTCTCCATCTCACGCCCAAAGCCTACGTGGAAAAAATCAAAGGTGTGCAAGGCAACGGAGCGGTGCAAGCGACCGTGTTTGTGAAAGGCGTGTACGACAGCGAAACGCTCACCTTGCCGGACCTCTCCGGCACGATCCGCACAACGAATGCTTCGATGCAATTTCCGAACATCCCGAAGCCGATCACCAACATTGCGCTCGTTTGCGATTTCGTGCGCGGGAAGACACAACAGGAGTTTCACATCCGGACACTGACCGCCTCTCTGGGGCAAAATCCTCTTTCGCTCACGATGGATGTCGTGAACTTCGATGACCCATCATTGAACATGAATGTGAACGCGTCGGTGAATCTCGCAGAGGTGAAAGACTACTATCCGTTAGAGCCGGGCACGCAGCTCTCAGGAACGATGAAGGCAAACATGAGCATCACCGGGAAAATAAACAAACCCGACGCGATGAAAGCCTCGGGGTCCGTGGAGTGCTCCAACGTTACGATCGCCACAGCAACGAGCACCACACCAATCAAAAATCTCAGCGGTAGCCTGACGTTCAACAATCAGCTTCTGGAGTCACGCAGGCTCGCGATGATGATCGGCACGTCCGACCTGACTCTCGCCTTCACCGTGCGCAACTATCTTTCGATGATGGGCGGCGCAGCTCAACGTTCGCCGAAAGCGACGGCGAGCGTTACACTCACGTCCAGCCACCTCTCGACCGCAGACATCATGGGAGAGGACTCACCGAAAGCATCCGCGCCGGCGGCGGGTGCGCCACACGTTCGATCCGCCAAAGCTGCGATGCCGCTGCCGAACGTTGCCATGGATATTACGGCAACCATCGGGACGCTCACCATGAAAAAGTTGGAACTGAAAAATGTACGCGGCACGATGACGATTGCCGACGGCGTCATTACCTTACAAAACCTGACGACGAATGTCTTCGACGGGATCGCGACCGCGAAAGGAACCATCGACATGCAGCGTCCCGAACGTCCTCACTTTTCGCTCAGTCTCGATCTCAAGAAGTTGAAAGCCCATGCCGCCCTTTCCGCGTTCACGTCGTTCGGACAGCGTTTGTTCGGCGATATGGACATGCACCTTGTCATCAGCGGCGCACTCAATGATACCATGGGCTTCGTACCGCAATCGCTCAATGCGACCGGCACCGTGGCATTGGCAAACGGCAAACTCGCCGGCGTCAAAGTGAACCAACAGATTGCCGGCATGCTGAATCTTCCTGACCTACAGGAAATAGCATTCAAGGATTGGTCGAACAGCTTCACGATCAAGGAGGGCCGCGTGAGCATCCCCGAACTCAAGATTACGGCGCTCGGCGCGGACTACACCATCAAAGGCTCGCACGGATTGGACGGAACGCTTGACCTCACCATGGGGATGTTGTTGTCGGAAGCAGCCTCGTCGAAGGTGACCGTGCCGGGGTTTGCCGGAGAAGCACTCAACGCTCTGAAGGAACCGAATGGGCGCTTGAAGCTGGACTTCCTCATCGGCGGAACGACCGACAACCCCAACGTGCGACTCGATGCAAACGCACTGCAAGCGCGAGCTGCTGCCTTTGTACGATCCAAACTCGACGCCGAGAAAGAAAAACTCCAGCACAAGGTGCAGGACGAAGTCAAGAAGAAAGGCGAGGAGTTGCTCAAAGGCCTCATCAAAAAGAAATGAACTCCGTCCGTCGGGTACACACACTCTTCGATGGCTCGATCGCAGCGTGAAGAGAATCCGCCCAAAACAGTCACTTGGGCAGCACTTTTTGCGCGATAACAATATCGCTCGGAAGATCATCGGCTCGCTGCACATCCAACGCGATGACCTCGTGCTGGAAATCGGACCGGGCGAAGGCGCTCTCACTCACTATCTCGCTCGCCAGACCGACCACCTGACCGTTGTCGATGTCGATGAGCGCGTCATTGCCCGCATGAACGCAGTGTATCCGCATGGCGAGGTCGCGATTGTGCATCAGGATTTTTTGGACGTCGATCTCGCGAGCGTTCGTGCCGGTGATGAACGAAAGCTTCGCATCGTTGGAAACATTCCGTACAACATTACCACGCCGATTCTCTTCCATATTCTTGATCATCGCGAGAACGTGCAGGACGCTACCCTGATGATGCAGAGGGAAGTGGCACGGCGCCTTGTCGCTCAGCCCCGCACGAAAGACTACGGCATCCTCGCCGTCTTTTGCCAAATGTTTGCCGACGTGACGTTGTTGTTCGACGTGTCGGCGCAATGTTTCTTTCCGCCGCCGGGCGTCACGTCCTCCGTCGTTCGCCTGACAATGCTTCCCGAACCGCGCTTCCCGCTCACCAACGAGGGTTTCTTTCGAAGTATGGTGCGAGCGGTGTTCGGCAAGCGGAGGAAGACGCTTCGCAACTCGCTCCGCTACCTACTCGATGTGGTGCCTGAGCCTATGGCAGGGATAGACCTCGCTCAACGCCCCGAAGACCTTCCGCTGGAGAAACTCGCCGCCCTCGCGAATGCACTCGCTCGGCACAAGGCTGCCCAATGATGCTGAGAAGCGTTCCCTCAGAGGACAATCGGCGCACGTTGTTTTTCTCCTCTCTCCCTTTTCGTATATTTGCCCACAGTTTTCACTTCCACGACATGAGATAGGACGGCGCGCGCATGCGAGTTCGCTCCATTACCAAATACCTCCACTCGACCGACCTGCTGTTCATTGGGTTCAATCTCATCCTTTCGACGATCAATCTTGTGTTTGCCGAACGTATACCGTATTGGTGGTTGATCATCATCAGCAACTTCGCTGGCTCTGCCTTCATTTGCTTGATGGCTTACGCGCGACACACGACGGGTTGGCGACCACTGCGTTTGCTCCATGACTGGTATGTGCCGATCGCAACGTTTTTCACATTCAAGGCGCTGTACTTCATGATTAAGCCGATCCACGGCGGTAGAGACTACGACCAGGTGTTGATTGCGATCGACCGTTGGCTCTTCGGCGTGAATCCGACGGAGTGGATTATGCGCTTCGCTCACCCTTTGCTGACGGAAATCTTGCAGATCGCCTATACCTTGTTCTATTTTTTGTTTCTGATGCTCGGCTACGAGTTCTACCGACGGCGTAGCTTGGATTTGTTTCATTACTTCATGTTCACGTGTGTGTATGGATTCTTATTGTCGTACCTCGGCTATTTCTTCCTGCCGGCGGTGGGTCCACGCTTTACGCTCCACGACTTTGCCACACTCGACAAGGAGCTGCCGGGAATTTTTCTCACGGAGTATTTCCGCTGGTTCGTCAATGCGGGCGGCTCGATTCCCACCGGCGTTCCAAACGACATTGCGATCAGTCTCGCCCAGCGCGATGTGTTTCCGAGCGGGCACACCATGATGACTCTTGTGTTGATGTACTTGAGCGGTACGTACAAGGCTCGGACGCGATGGTTCATGTATATCACCGGCACACTGCTGATCATCGCGACGGTCTATCAGCGCTATCACTATGTCGCGGACTTGCTTGCAGGTGCGGTGCTGGCGTGTGTGTGTATTGCTACGTCGGCACGTCTGTACGTCACGTTGAAGAATCACTTCCACACTATGGAAAGTAGATTTCCTGAGAGCATTGTGTAAGCGCCCGCCTGCATGAACGAATCTTCATAGAAGTCGCGTTGCATTTTTGGGGGTCATTGCGTATTTTGTTTGCCCGTTCAGATCGCCATTTGCTTACTTTTTTTCCTATAGGGACATCCATGTACGCAGTCGTAGATATTGCAGGAAAACAATTCAAGGTCGCGGAAAACGACCGCATCCGCGTGCCCAGCCTGAAGCAAGAGAAAGGCACCATGGTGACATTCGACCGTGTCGTGCTACTTGCCGGCGAGGGGGAGGTGCGGATCGGGAATCCGATCGTTACCGGTGCGAGGGTGCAAGCCACTGTGGTGGATCATGTGCGCGGTGAGAAGGTGATCGTGTTCAAGAAAAAGCGCCGGAAAGGATACCGGGTCAAGCGTGGTCATCGACAAGGGTTTACAGATCTTCAAGTGACAAAAATCGGTTAGCAGCTATGGCACACAAGAAAGGTGTAGGGAGCTCTCGTAACGGACGCGACAGCCAGTCGCAGCGCCTCGGCGTGAAGCGCTTCGGCGGCGAATTTGTTTCGGCCGGCAGTATTATTGTTCGGCAACGCGGCACGGCATTTCGGCCGGGTAGAAACGTCGGCATCGGCAGTGACGATACCCTTTTCGCCCTGACCGATGGTGTCGTGCAGTTCAGGAAGTACAGCAAAGCCAAGAAGTACGTCGACATCGTTCCACAACCGACAGCATAAACCCATGCGAAGAGCCTGCCGCAGGGCAGGCGCTTCTCATTCGTCGGCCATGTCGCATTCCTATCCCGCTGGTGTTCTTTCGTTTTTTCAATCCCCAAGTACAAGCTCGATCTACTTACTTTTCGCATCACACGAGGACAACAGATTATGAAGATTACTGTTATCGGTGCAGGCAACGTCGGCGCAACAACGGCGCAGCGCTTAGTGGACAAAGAACTCGCCAACGAAGTGGTTTTGGTGGATGTCATCGAGGGCGTTCCACAAGGGAAGGGACTGGACATCTATGAAGCGACGCCAGTCGAAAAAACCGATGTGAAGGTCGTGGGAACGAACGGCTACGAGGAGACGGCAAATTCCGACATCATCATCATTACAGCAGGCATTGCCCGCAAGCCCGGAATGAGTCGCGACGACCTGATGAACACGAATAGCGGCATCGTGAAGAGCTGCACGGAGCAAGCGGTTGCGAAATCGCCCAAAGCGATCATCATCGTCGTCTCCAATCCGCTCGACGTGATGACCTACGTTGCTTGGAAGGTGAGCGGATTCGAAAAGCATCGCGTCATGGGCATGGCAGGTGTGCTCGATGCGGCACGCTTCCGTACGTTCATCGCGATGGAGTTGAATGTATCGGTCGAAGATGTGAACGCTTTCGTTTTGGGCGGGCATGGCGACTCGATGGTTCCGCTGCCGCGCTATAGCACCGTCGCCGGCATCCCCATTACGGAACTGCTGAGCCAAGCGACCATCGACCGACTCGTAAAGCGTACGCGTGACGGCGGCATCGAAATCGTCAATTACCTAAAAACAGGCAGCGCCTACTACGCCCCATCTGCTTCCGCAGTGCTCATGGCTGAGTCCATCATCAAAGACAAGAGAAGAATCCTCCCCTGCGCGGTGTATTTGGAGGGAGAGTATGGCATCAACGATACGTTCGTCGGTGTGCCGGTGAAGCTCAGTAAACACGGCGTGGAAGAGATCTTCCAAATCACATTGACGAACGAAGAGCAAGCGGCGCTGAAGAAGTCGGCAGACGAAGTTAAAGCGCAAATCGCCAAGCTGAAGCTCTGAGAGCGGCGTAGTTTTGGCGCGAGAGGATTGTGTATCTTGGTATCAGCAAATGCGCCCGATTGCCGAACTATGCTGCAATCTCATCAACTTGTAAGGAACGACGGGAAGAGAGCATCTCATTTGTCGGCTTTGTGCCGCGAAGCTCTCTTCCTTCTTCTTACCTTTGTCGCCTTGACGTGCCGGGAAGGGATCCCCTTAGGCGGAGCCGGCAACTTGTCCAAGCCTACCTTCGGCTTCACACCGGGTGCATACTATAGCTTCGATAACTGGCAGCTCAACCCCTACGGCATACGAATTCCATCCTCCTATTATCGAAACAGTTGGACTGTTGCAGATACGGGTGTAAGCCTCTACGACGCACGGGGTGTCGTTGTCATCGTCGATAGTACGTTCGACTCAACGGGAACGACCAGCATGGTCGATTCGCTGTTCTTCCGTGTCGATGAACATGGTGATCTGTTCCAGTTCGGATTTCTCGCGTCGTTGATAGCGGAGCGAGAGTCTCTCACCATCACGCCCAAGTGGGATCGTATCGCCGCGTTCTCTGTCCCAAACGGCACATCCTGGGTCGTTGCACGACTGGACACCTCAACGGGGCTGGGTTCGGAACAGGTGGTTGTGGGAAACGTGTCACCGACGAAACAGTATGTGGGACCGGTCTTCGTGAATGACGAGGAGCGAGCAGTGCTTTCGTATCGAATCGAAATAACCAAACCGCACCTCGATTATATCTTCTGGCTGAGTGAGGCACCTCCTTCACTTCCCCGCGTGATCGATGATTCCGACATCATCCCCCGCACGACACTCAAGGAGTTGAAAAGCTACCGCTCACCACGCTAAGCGGGGGTGGCTCTCCGGGTGCTTTTGAGCTCACAGTTTCTCACGGAGCATCGCGTTCTCAAAAAAAATCGGTCGCCACAGGTGTGGCGACCGATACTGTTCATCTCCTTTCAGAAGGACTCTTCACCGTCCTCGACCGCTGCGACCACCTTCACTGCGCGGAGGTGCATGTTGCTGGACGCCATCTCGCCGCGGCGGTTCACTCCGACGTTCGGGCATGCGGTACTCAGGCTTTCGTTCAGGTCGATCGGGCAACGGCATACGGATGTCCTCTCGAGGAGGGCGTTGAACACCTTCCTCACGTTTTCGTTCTCGTCCATCCCGTTGCGGAACAGCGTCGCGTTCCGGCATCTTCTCGGCTTGCCCAGGAATATCGCGGGTGCGTGATCGTTCACCGTCACGAGCATCATCTCTGCCCGGTTCGGCTTCGATACGGCGATCGGCTTCACCCGTTCTCCCAGTACGATTGCGAATCGCATCATCGACCGGACCCTTCAGCATGCCGTCGTCGCGCGTGCGGTACTCATCGGCGCGCCGAATGTGACGTCCCTCTATACGACTCTCCTCTCGCGCACGCAAGTCAATCTTGCGGGTATCCAATTCGAGAGATCGTCCTCCCTCCGCGCGAAGTCGTGAGGGACGTACGCTCGCCGCATCATCCTCGGCTTGTTCGACGATCTGCGGGCGATACACTTCGATGCGTTCGCGCCCGTCGTCTTTCACGATCCGTTCGATGCGCGCATCATTTGCATCCTGCACTCTAACGGGTGAAAGGCGTACATTCCCTCTTCTTTCGACGTACTCGGGTTCAGGACCGCGCGAAACTATCCTCCCGCCGCTGTAGCGCACACTTCCACCCGAACGCGTCATGCCGATGTACCTTGTGTTCTGCTCAGTCCGGTAAACGAAACGATGCACGTTCGGGACAGCGATGTAACGACAATGGACAAAGCTCCACCAATGGATGGGTGTGTACCATCGCGTGCGGTAGTGAATCCCCCAGTGGATGCTGAACACTGCATACGGACCAAGCGGCGCCCAGCCGATGTAGTCACCTCCGTAGCGCCACTCCACCCATGCAGGTGCCCAATCGTACCCGGGAATCCATATCCAACCGTAGAAGTCGTCGTAGTACCAGCGCCCGTAGTGGAACACTGCCCAACCCCACGGCTCGTCGCTCACCCAATACCAGCCGTAGACTGTCCAGCACCAGCGTCCAACGGTGTATGGGCGCCAGCCCACTGCTACACCGATGGGCCGCCATCCGTATATCCCTGCACCGATGGAGATCCATTCACCGTACGGGCTCAAGCCGTCATAGAACACTGCAAACGTCACTCCCGCCGCCTGATGCGGACGCGGATGAGCAGCAGCATATTGAAAGGATGCTGCTGCAAGCATGGCAACACACGCAAGAAGTACAAGCGATCTTCTCATGGCATCCTCACTTCATGAACGCACGTCAGCCTCTCTTATCGAGAGCCATCATCCTATTCGTCAACGCACATGCCAACGCTTCTGTTCGGAAAATCAAGCACTTTCGTTGCTCCGGGCGTACACAATTCTGGTCAATGCATCTGTGAGGGGACAGTTCGTTAGGGACGGTGACCTAACAAGTACGCCATGATCCCTTTTTGAATGTGAAGACGGTTCTCTGCCTGATCGAGAACGATGGATTGCTTTCCGTCGAGAACATCGCGCGTGATTTCTTCGCCACGATTGGCAGGCAACCGATGCATGACGAGACAATCGGGCTTGGCGTGTCTCAAGAGCGCAGCATTGACTTGGTGTTGTTTGAAGATGATTTGCCGGCGACCGACGTCCCGCGTTGTGGGCCACACATCGGTGTAGATCACGTCGGCATCTTTGACGGCGGTGAAGGGATCGGGGATAAGTTCCACTCGACTCACCTTCGCCGACTGTGCTTGCTCCAACAAACTCGGGTGAGGTTCGTAGCCTGTGGGTGAGGAAACCACGAAATGGAGAGGAAGTTTTTCGGCGAGCTCGAGCCATGAGTTCACCACGTTATTCCCATCGCCCACGAAAACAATCTTGGTCTCGGGGCTTGCCTTGCCTCGTTCCATCAACGTGAAGTAATCAGCCAGTATCTGGCAGGGATGAACCAGGTCCGTCATAGCGTTAATGACTGGAACGGACGCGCTTTCGGCGAGCTGGACGACCGTTTGATGTTTCGTCGTTCGTGCGATGATCAGCTCGTTGTATCGCGAGAGCACCGCCGCAACGTCGTGCACCGATTCACGCGTCGCGATGCCGATCGTCTCTTGCTGGAGAAAGATCGGATGCCCGCCCAACTGCGCGATACCCACCTCGAAGGAGACGCGCGTGCGAAGCGACTCCTTCTCGAAAATCAACGCTGCGCTTTTCTGCGCGAGCGGGCTGAAGTTCTTCAACCCTCCGCTCTTGATCTTGCGGGAAAGGGTAAAGACATCCTGCAGTTCTTCTCGGCTCCATGCCGAAAACGAGATGAGATCACGCTTCATGCATCCATCCTTTTGCTTATGAACGGGTGATAGGTCAGGGGAAAAGTTCTGTAGAAGGTAGGGAAAGGCGTAAAAAAAACCAACCCTCCTCGCCGGACGGCGACTCAGGCAGTGCGCAGCGTCTCGTTGTCCATCAAGGGGCAATGGACTGGTGGATATACCCGTGGTGAACAGCACCAATGAACTTCTGCTCACACATCGAGCAGACCCGTTGCGTCGGATCGTTATCCAGCACCTCTTGGCTTATTGATCTCTTACAGCTCAAGCAAATACCGTAGGTCCCTTTTTCGAGACGTACGAGCGCGTTACGCAGTTCTTCCAATTCGGGATCGCTCTTGAATGCGAGCAGCGCATCGAGATCGTGAAGCGAAAGGTCACCTTGAACCATCTCGTCGCCGGGGAATTCGGCGTAGTGTTCGCGCAAATGGTCAACGAGCTTCGAGAGAATCGCTCGCCGCATCACTCGTTTACTCTTTGTCATTGCCGCCTCCTTTCTTCTTGTTGCCGGAAGAAGATTCCCCCAATCCTCATCACTCGAGTTGGGCACGAGGGATACGATGACACCCATGTCTAAAGTACAAAACATTTCTGAAAAGTCAACGGGGTCTCAGGAAAAAAATTTTGCCAGCGCTCTTCTATCCCATTGGGAACTTCGCTTTCAGGTGAAGAGTTTCAGTTTGTGGGTCTATGCCAAACTCTTCCCTATCTCGTCGTCAAGTTATGTCGCTCCTGTTTATTTCTTCAACGATCAAAAAAGCAATTGCTTGCACACTCACGTCGGTACTTCTCGGAGGCCTTATGTCAACGGAAGCTGGAAACCCCACAACCCTCTATGACTTCACTCTGAAAGACATCGATGGCAAAAGCGTGAAGTTGGAAAAGTACAAGGGCAAGGTGCTGATGATCGTGAACGTCGCGTCGTACTGCGGTTATACGCCTCAGTACAAGGACCTCGAGGCACTCTATAGGAAATTCAAGGACAGGGGCTTCGCCATACTTGCCTTTCCCGCAAACAACTTCGGCCAGCAAGAGCCGGGTTCGAATGAAGAGATAAAGGCCTTTTGCCAAACGAAGTACGATGTTTCGTTCGACTTGTTCTCGAAGATTTCTGTTGGAGGAGACGACCAACACCCGCTTTACCGTTTCATCACCTCGGACCCGGACGTGGAAGGGGAAGTGAAGTGGAATTTTCAGAAGTATCTGGTGAATCGGAAGGGTAAGCTCACACACAAATTTCTGTCTCGCGTCAAGCCGCTTTCCGATGAATGTGTCTCGGCGATCGAAGCTCTGCTGCGGGAGTAGAACGTGCGGAGAACGGCGAGAGCACGTTGGGCTAACTCATTTTCTCACAAGAGATTCGCTGATGGCGTGCATTCAACCTGTTAGATGACCTCGCAGGTGTTCTGCTCGATCCAAGCCACCTTCCCGTCGGCAAGACGCACTTTCAGCCAGCCTTTCACTTTGTCGGTGATGAAGACCTTGACCCCGCTGTGGAGAACGAACGCATCAGTGCTTTTCGGGTCGGGAGAATTCTTGAGCGTTGCGACATCCGCTGTTACGATCGCAATGTCGGAGCGCTGAAGGTCGCCAAGCTTACCCAAGAAGACGCTCAGCATGCCGACAAATAGGATAACGCCCACCATCACCCCTATGAATGCTGCCCGCCTCAGGGCATACGTCGGCGCCAACATGAATGCTGCTCCTGCAACCAGCGTCAGGAGGAAGACACCATACATCGTCCAGGTAATGCCGTTCATCGAGAACCACGATGTGATTCCATCCCACCAATCCCAGAGGAATACCCGCGGCAACGGCTCGATCCTGTCGGCAATCATCAGATTGACGAGTTGGAGGTTGTGTAGCACGTCGTCATCGTTCGGGAGCATGCGGCGAGCGCGCTCGTAGTTCAGAATCGCTTTGCCGATGTTGCCTGCTTTGTAATAGGCATTGCCGAGGTTGTAATACAACTCGCCGCTGACAAGCCCGCTTTGGAGAATCATTTCATACTTCTCGATCGCCTCGGCGAACATTCCTTGCTGATAAGCTTGATTGGCAAGATCGAAAAACTGTTCGGGCGTTTCGGCGTGAACCGACGCCGCGAACATCACTATGCAGATCATGCGTTTCATGACTTCTTCAGCGTGCGTTCTAAATCCACAATGATTTTGTTGGCATCGTCGTATGTTTTCTGAAGCGTGTCGAGTGACAAGCTTGTCGGTGCGAAACGCGCCATCTCGCACAGCTCCAACACCGATCGCAGCGAAGCGGCAATCTCGCCGTCGACGGCGCGCTTGTGCAGCTCGTTCACCGCAGTTTCGATCGAAAGGTCCGCTTGCTGAATGTTGAACTTGTCGCCCACATACTTCCACAATGCTTTGGCAACCTCGGCGTAAAACTGGAGTTTCTTTTCGGAAGAGCCGTCTTTCCCCGAAAGGATTTCCTTCAGAAGTGCCTCTGCAGCTTTCAATCCTCGCTTCGCTACCTTGATTGCTTGCCGAGTACGATAGCCGACCACATCGCGCATCTCTTCTTGACGGCGACGCGTGTACACGAACACGCCGGCAATGCCGGCAAGCGGCAAAAGCGTCAATGCAACGAAGACAGGACTGGTGTGGAGGAACTCGCCTCGCCGTCTAAATGCGGGCTTGCTCAGCTTGATGAACCGAACGTCTTGACTGAGAAGTTGTACATCCGTCCTCGGCGTCGCTGCGACAAACGGAGCAGCCGCAGGCGCGCCCTGTTCAATGATGAATGCAATTTCATCCGAGCGGAGTGTGATATACTCTCGTTTCCCCAAATCGAAGTAGGAGAACTCCACAGGTTTGATCACCTTCTTGCCCGGATAACGCGGGATGAGAATGTACTCGAACGTTTTCGACCCATTGATTTTCCCTTCTCGCCGGTTGATTGCATCCGACACTTTCGGCGTGTATTGCTCGAAGTCCTTGGGGAACTCTATCGCCGGTGACTCCAACACTTTGATGTTGCCTGTGCCGGCAATCGTCACCTTTACGCTGATCGGCTCGTTCGTCTTCGCCTCGAGTCGGTCCGCTTTCACATTCAGCGTGAATCGACCGACGGCCCCTTTGAAACTTACCGGCGCGCCGACCGGCAACGGATCCACTTTGATGCGCAGTGGTTCACTCTTCACCACGTACTCGATCTGCCTGCCGAACGGATCGCTGAAGAATGCATCGAACGGGTCCCACGAGCGCCGATCGCGCACCGTGACCAATGTGGTGATTTCCATCGGACCGATTTCGAGCGTCCCGGGTTGCGTCGGGAAGAGCGCCATGCGCTTGATGACCCCGACCTGATATTGCTTGCCGTTGACTGTCTCCGTCGTGAGCTGGACTTGCTTCGGCATCTCGATGTCTTCGCTCCAAAACCCCGTCATGGTTGGAGTTTTGTTGAGATTGTAATTTTGCACGGCGACGCGCGTGTAGAGCTTAAACGTGAGAATGATTTGTTCGCCTTGCAGAGCACGCGTCTTATCAACGGAAGCGCGCAGAAAGAGATTTTCGGAAAGCTGAGCATCGAGGTCGCCCGATACGCCTTGTCTTCCTTTCGGCTGGTTTGCTTGCGGAGAACCTTTCACCACTTCGATCGTGATGGGTGCGGAAGTGTAGGTCTTGTTGCCGATATCGATGCTTGCCGAGCCGATCGTGAATGTTCCAATCTCCTTCGGTTGGAGGACATAACTGTACGTCACAGAAGAGGAGACAGCGCCATTGATGATCTGCATGCTCGTCGAGGTGCTCGGTCCCATCATTACATGGAACTTCTCGAGATTCGGAAGCTTCAGATTCTTGCCTCCACTCATGCCCGCATTCGTCAAGACGAACGAGAGGGTAAATTGATCATCGATCGCAACGGGGTTCTTGTCCACACTGGCTTCCAACGACGGCTCCTGCGCATGCGAGACCGCGCCCCACAAACACAACAGAAAAAGAATATGTACGCCTCGCATCTTTATCTTACCAATCCTTCTCTGTTTTCGGACGTCCGGCGACACGTTGCCGCAGCTTCTTCTGAATCTCCTTCTCGCTGTTCTTCAACACATCCAAAATCCTTTCGGCATCTTCTTTCGACATCGTTTTTTCAGGCGGCTGTGGTTTCGGCTGCTGCTGATTCTGTTGCTCCTGCTGTTGCCGCTGTTGTTCCTGCTCCTGTTCCTGCGGTTGTTTCTGCTGTTGCTGGTCCTGCTGTTGTTGCTTGTTTTGCTGTTGCTGGTTCTTGTCGGGTTGTTTCTTATTCTTGTTCGGTTGTTGGTTCTGCTGTTCGTGCAATTTCATCAATGCATAGGAGAGATTGTATTTTGCATCCTGATCGTAAGGGTCGAGTTTCAACGACTCGGTGAATGCCTTCACTGCCTCTTGATATTTGTGGGACTTCATGTACGCGTCGCCCATGTTAAAGTAGGCGTGCGCCTTTGCCCGGGGACTATCGCTTTTGCGAATGACGTCCTCGTACGACGTGATGGACTCGTCATGTTTCTCTTGCTTGTAGAGAGCGTTCCCCAAGTTGAATTGCCCCGGCACCGAGGTGATATCTTTCTCCAGTGCCTTACGGTAGTTCACCTCTGCATCGGCATAATTCTTTTCCGCGTAGAGATCGTTACCACTGTTGACGAGCGAACGAACGGATTGTGCGACCGCCGATCCGTACACGAGCATCGGCACCGACAGCACGACGATTCTTAATGTTGATCGCATCGCTATACCTCCACGCTACGTTCGGCTCGAAGCGGGTTCCATCGTGCAAGCCAATGCACTTTCTTTTCCGACATCATCAACTCGATCAGGAGGAGAAAAATTCCCACGGCAAGAACGTACTGATAGCGCGAATCGTAGTCGGTAAACTGTTTTACACCGAATTCCTTTTTCTGCAAGGAGTTGATCGTCTTGAAAATTTCGTTCAGTTCATCTTGCGTGTTGCTGCCACGGTAGTACACTCCATTTCCGAGTGCTGCAAGTTTTTCGAGCGCAACTTCGTCCAACGTGGTGATGACGATACTGCCGAGTTTGTCGCGCTTGAAATCCACCTGCTGTCCTGCCGCATTGTAGAGTGGGATCGGCGCGCCGGAGGGAGAACCAAGGCCGATCGTATAAATGCGTACACCTTTGGCTGCCGCTTCCTCCGCAGCCGGGAACGCGTCCCCTTCGGTGTTCTCGCCGTCGGAAAGAATCACCAGCACTTTTGTCGTCGGCTCGTTGAAGTCGAACGACTCCATCGCACGCTGGATCGCTGCGCCGATATTGGTGCCCGGAATGGGAACAGCATCGACATCCACCGCGTCAAGAAACAACTTTGCTCCGCTGTAGTCGGTTGTGAGAGGAAACTGGGTGTACGCTTCGCCGGCAAACACGACAAGCCCTATGCGATCGCCCGCAAGCTTGTCGATCAAATTGCGAATTTCCCACTTCGCTTTTTCCAGACGATTCGGTTTCAAATCTTCCGCTTTCATGCTGAGAGAAACATCGAGGGCAATGAAGATGTCCACGCCTTCCTGTTTCACTTCGACGAGACGCGTCCCGATCTGCGGATTGGCGATCGCGAGAACTAAACACACATAGGCAGCAACCAGCAAAGAGTATTTGACGAGACGCTTGGCACGGCTCGCATCCTCCGCGAGGCGTGAGAGAATGTCGAGGCTGCCGAACCGACTCCAGGCTTTCCTACGCGCACGCGCAGCAGCGAAAGCGACCAACACCAGCAGCGGTGCGAGTGCGAGCAGGATGAGATATTCTGGGTTGCCAAACCGAAACATCGTTATGGGAGCTTTCTCACATATGTTTGCGTAAGGACCAGTTCCAACACAAGCCCTATCAATCCCACCCACACCCAATCGGAAAACAGCTCCGTATATGAGCGATACGCACGCACCTCCATGCGTGTCTTCTCCATCTCGTCGATGTCACTGTAGATTTGTTTCAGGGTCCGATTGTCTGTTGCGCGGAAGTATCGACCGCTGGTCATCTCCGCAATCTTGATCAGCGTTTTCTCGTCCACATCCACCGGCACGTTTTGGTAGCGGATGCCGAACGGCGTCTGAACCGGATACGGTGCTTCGCCGCGAGAAGTCCCGACACCGATGGTATAGATACGGATGCCGAAGGTTCGAGCAATCTGTGTTGCCGTCAACGGGTCGATTTCGCCGCGGTTGTTCATGCCGTCGGTCAGGAGGATCATCACTTTGCTTTTCGCTTTGCTGTCTTTCAAGCGATTCACCGCTTGCGCAATAGCCATCCCGATAGCGGTACCATCCTCGATAATGCCCTGCTTCACGGCGCGGAGTTGGTTTTTCAGCACGCGGTAGTCGAGCGTCATCGGACACTGCGTGAAGCTTTCGCCGGAGAAAATCACCAGCCCGATGCGATCGTTCTTTCTGCCGTCGATGAAATCCATCATCACTTGTCGCGCTGCTTCGATGCGATTTGGACGCAAGTCCTCGGCAAGCATGCTGCCGGAAATATCGAACACCAACACAATGTCGATTCCTTCGGTGTACACCGTTTCACCTTTCGATGTGGTACGGGGGCGAGCCAAGCCTACGATGAGCAGTACGATGACGATCAAGCGGAGAAGAAAAGGAAGATGGCGAAGCCTCTCGCGCAGCGTCGGCCTCACGTGTGCGAACGGCAAGAGTGTGGAGTACCGAAGATCAGCCGTTGCGTGCCTATAACGCCGAGTGTACCAATACACCAAGGCAGGTACCAGCAGGAGCAGCCAGAAGAACTCCGGATGTGCGAATGTCACGTTGGCGTCAAGCATGGACCACCTCGCTCACTTCCTGCTGCGGAACCTGTGGGTCCCCTACGGGCGGCAGGTCGACGACTTTTGTTTTGTCAACGATCTCGAACGCGAGCGTCATCATTTCTTCGTTCTCCGACACGCTCGGTTGGTACTTTGCAAACTTCACGAGATCTGCTCGCCGCAGCAGGGTTTCGGTGTGAGAGAAAACAGGATGCGCAACAGCAAACCGCCGGAGGTCGTGCAGCGTTTCGTCGGTCGTTTGCTCCAACGCCGCAAAGCCGAATCGCTGCTCGAAATATCGCCGAACGATTTCGGACACTTCGGTGTAATACGGTTTGATCAGTCCTTGCTGCCAGAGTCGCTTCTCCTTCAGGAACGCAAGTCGTTCAAATGCTTCGACGTGTGCAGGTTTCGGCGGTGGGGCATAGAGGTCTTCGCTATGACGCTCCTTCTTGCGCTTACGATACTGCATGAAGCCGTACAGCAACAGCACTGCCCCCACACCAACGCCGATGATGAGCGAGACCTCGGCGACAGTCAAAGCAATTGCAAGAGGCGGCTTGATGTCCTTGAACTCTTTGGTTGTATCGACCGGAACGAGACGAATGGTCAAGATGAGAGGGTTGGTCGAGACGACGTGCTGGGCGGTATCGGCAGTGTAGGAAAACGCGAGCGGCGGCACGATGGCCGTGCCCGAGTCATAGGCGGCAACCGTCACGGAGGTTGTGGTCGTCCCCGACGATGAATGCATCGGTGCGCGCGAGAGAACGTGGAACACTCCGATCGTATCGCCAATGAGTGGTGAGAAGCCCAACGTAGGCGGATGCGTGATCTCGACGTGCACCGTAATCGGATCGCCGACGAAGAACGTGCTCGAATCTGCCCACGCCCGTGCCGCAGGCTGCTGTGCAGGCACACTCCCGACACCGATCAGAGCGGTTGCCAACACCAACGAGTTCAACGTCCTCATCACGTTCATCACAGTCGCTGCTCTCGCAATCGAAAGAAATCGACGATGGGTTTGATGTACGGCCGATCGATGCGAATCGGGATCGCATCCACCCGACTCCTGATGAAGAGCTGCTTCCGTTCCTCACGCCGCGTGCGCCAGTATTGCTCGAAGCCCCGGCGAACATCGGGATGGCTCGTATCGATCCAGCGTTCGTGTTGTGTTTCCGCATCGCGCATCTTGATCAGCCCGACCGGTGGGAGTTCCTCTTCACGTGGGTCGGCAATCTCGATGGCAATCAGGTCGTGCTTGCGGCTGACAATGCGGAGAATACGTTCGTAGCCGTCATCGATGAAGTCAGAAATCAAGAACGCGATCGTACGTTTCTTGCTGACGTGGTGGAAGTATTCCAGCGCTTGCGTGATGTTCGTTCCCGTACCGCTCGGCTCGAAAGAGATCAACTCACGAATGATACGCAGAATGTGGGCGCGTCCTTTCTTGGGAGGAACGAACCTTTCAATGCGATCAGTGAACAGGATCAGCCCCACCTTGTCGTTGTTCTTGATCGCCGAAAAGGCAAGTACCGCACACATTTCGGCCGCCACCTCGAGCTTCAAGTGCCTACCCGAGCCGAAGCTCCCCGACCGGCTGAAATCCACCAACAGCATCACCGTCAGTTCCCGCTCTTCCTCGAACACTTTCACGAACGGATGATTGAAGCGGGCAGAAACGTTCCAATCGATCAGACGCACGTCGTCGCCAAATTGGTATTCGCGAACCTCCGAGAACTCCATCCCGCGGCCCTTGAACACGCTGTGGTATTCACCGGAGAACACCTGGTTGACCAGTCCGCGCGTTTTGATCTCGATCTGTCTGACTTTTTTGAGAACTTCTCTGGTGTCCATGGTTAGTCCGCATGAGCGACAACACGAGGAGCACTGCACCTCCCCGGTGAGATGAAGCGTTAAGGTACCTCGATCGCGTTCAGCACTTCCTGCACCACGTGTTCCGAGGTGACCTCCTCGGCTTCAGCCTCGTACGTCACTGCGACACGATGGCGCAGCACGTCCATCGAAATCGCGCGCACGTCTTCGGGGATGACGTAGCCGCGGCGCTTGATGAAGGCATAGGCTTTCGCGCCGAGCGCAAGATTGATGGAGGCACGCGGCGAGGCGCCGTAACTGATCAGCGAGGAAAGTTTGTCGAGTTTATAGTCTTTCGGCGAACGCGTAGCAAAGACGATATCCAAGATATACCGCTCGATCTTCTCGTCCATGTAAATCTCGTTCACAACGCTTCTCGCTCGAAGGATATCCTTCGGCTCGATCACTTTGTTGACCGAGGGCGACGTGCCGTTCACGTTCGACCGCATGATGAGCAACTCTTCGTCCTTTGGGGGATAGCTGATCTTGACCTTCAGCATGAAGCGATCGACTTGCGCTTCGGGAAGCGGATACGTTCCCTCCTGTTCGATGGGGTTTTGAGTGGCCAGTACGAGGAACGGTTCGGGAAGCTTGAATGTCTGCTCGCCGATCGTCACCTGTCGCTCCTGCATCGCTTCGAGCAGCGCACTCTGCACCTTCGCCGGCGAACGGTTGATCTCGTCGGCAAGAATGAAGTTGGCGAAGATGGGACCTTTCTTCACTTGAAAGGTGCTTTCTTTCTGATGGAAGATCATCGTGCCGATCAAGTCGGCGGGAAGGAGATCGGGTGTGAACTGAATGCGTTGAAACTTGGCATCGACCGCGGCAGCGAGCGTTTTGATGGAAAGCGTCTTGGCAAGCCCCGGAACGCCTTCGAGCAAGATATGACCGTTGGAGAGGAGCCCGACAAGCAAGCGCTCGATCATGTACTTCTGCCCGACGATCACCTTCCCGATTTCCATCTGCAGGGCGTCGATGAACGCGCTCTCGCGCTGAATTTTTTCGTTGATTGCCTTGATGTCGTACGACATTTACCCTCCGATACTCATAGACAATGCACTCGTTTCTCCGATCATAGCGGATAAGAATATACTCATGTTGCAAAGGAAAATCAATGAATCTCCCGCAGCAGGATCTCCACATCGACAGTTCCTTAAGCATCCACCAACGACATGATGAAGAATTTTTCGTATCTTCTCATCAGCATACACGTGCTCCTCGTCGATGAGTTTCTATCACTTTGCTGTGGCGTGGGATTGGGAATATGATCGTGACTTCGTACTACTGCTCGAACGCGCTGTACAACGGGAACAGCTCACGTCGTACTCGATCACCCATCATAACGTCGTTGAAACAATCGCACGCCTGCGTCGCGGCGAACTCCGCTTCGGCTCCTTCCTCGACCGAGCCGGCGACGGAGACGAAAAGTTTCCGCCGCTGGCGCATCTCATCGCGAAGTCTTCCACGTTCTTTATCAACCGCCCTGACCACGTCCAGCATGCAGCCGACAAGGCAACGATGCACTTGGAGTTTCTCACCAAAGGAATCGATGTGCCGTTCACCATTATCATCTCCCCCTACAACAAGAAAAAGGAGATCGAACTGCGCCTGAGCGATATAGCACGCTTAGGCTGGCCCTTCATCATCAAACCCGCCAACACCACTGGTGGCGGCATCGGTGTCGTGCTCAATGCCGCATCACTGAAGGACGTGATCGAAACACGACAGCATCACAAGAACGACAAGTATCTGTTGCAAGAACGGATTGTACCCACCTTGCTGGATGGACGAAAAGCGTGGTTCAGGGTGTTTCACATCTTCGGCACCAGCATTCCGTGCTGGTGGGACGACGAGACGCACGTGTACCAGCATCTCACAGGCAACAAACTTGAGCGCTTTCACCTGCAGCCGCTTCTGAGCACAACGCAGAAGATCGCTGAAGTCAGCAAGCTCGAATTCTTCTCGACCGAAATTGCTGTCACCAACTCACAAAGGATTGTGGTGGTGGATTATGTGAACGAGATTTGCGACATGCGCTTGCAGTCGAAGCACACCGACGGCGTTCCGGACAGCGTCGTCGAGGAAATCTGCACAAAAACTGCACATCACTTGAAAGCCTCCTTTTCCTCTGAGGAGAAGCAGACGTGAAGAGAGACTTTGCTTGACTTTCCTGAAGCGTATTGATACATTTGACAGTGCTTCGGCTGCCCTGGCCGCAAATTCATCACCCCAACATACAGCAGAGGAGATCTCCAGATGAACGCCACACACACACGTGCCACATCCACATTTCTTGCCGGTCTGACGATGCTCATGATCGGCTTGGTCGTCGGATGCGGCACGGTACAGGAAAGCGCGGAAGAAGAAGACTGGACGTCAAAGCCCCCGGTCTCGGTCACGGCACGTTTGGAGTATCGGATCGATAGCGTGACGAACGAAAACCGGAAGCTCCAGCAACAACTCGAAGCCGTCAGCGCCGAAAACCGCAATCTCATCGCGCGCAACGCCGAACTGCAAAACCGTCTGAACGAAAGTATGGCACAGCCACGATCGACGAGCATGCCGAAGGGAGAAGTTTCCAGCCTCACGCCATCATCTGCATCGTACGAGGTTGCGTTGGCGAAGTTCCGCCGCCGTGAGTACCGCGCCGCAATCGAGGACTTCACTGCATTGCTTAACGCCGGCATCAACAACGACTTGGCAGACAATTGTCACTACTGGATTGGTGAAGCATATTTTGCACAGAAAAAGTTCAACGATGCGATTCAACGCTTCGAAGTGGTGTTGGGGATGACCGGATCGGACAAGGCGGACGATGCGCAGTTCATGATCGGCAACTGCTACCTGCAATTAGGGAGGAAGAACGAAGCGCGGCAAGCGTTCCAACGACTGCTCTCAGATTATCCCGACAGCCCGCTGCGCAAACGTGCGCAAGCGAAGATGAGCGCTTTGTAACTCCCTACACACAGCAAAAAGCGAAACCCCGATCGAGTGCCGATCGGGGTTTTCGTTTTGGGCTTCTCCTACCGTTTGCCCTGCACGAACTCCCCAGCAATTCGTACGTCCTCCTCGCTGCCGATGAAGAGGGGCGTTTTCTGGTGAAGTTTGGTCGGCTGGATGTCCATGATACGCTGCTTGCCGTCGGAAGCCGCGCCGCCCGCCTGCTCGACGATATAGGCGAGCGGATTGTTTTCGTAGAGCAAGCGAAGTTTACCGTTCGGGTTTTTAGTGTCGGCAGGATAACAGTAGATGCCGCCATACATCAATGTGCGATGCACGTCGGCAACAAGTGAGCCGATGTAACGTAAGGAATACGGACGGCCGTCAGCTTTGTCTTCTGTCTTCAGCCAATCGATGTAGCGCCGCATGTTCGGCTCCCACCGGTTGTAGTTCCCTTCGTTGACCGCATAGATGGCGCCGCGCTTCGGAATGCGGATGTTCTCATGCGACAAGAGGAACTCACCGACCGACGGATCGAGGGTAAATCCGTGAACGCCATGGCCCGTGGAGTATACGAACATCATGCTCGAACTATACAAAGCGTAGCCCGCTGCCACTTGCCGGTGTCCCGGTTGCAACACGTCCTCGAGCGACTCTTCGCCGCTCGGCGTGACGCGCATGAGCACTGAAAAGATCGTTCCCACCGTGATATTTGCATCGATGTTGCCCGAACCGTCGAGCGGATCGTAGAGCAGAACATACTTGCCGCGAGGATAGTGGTCGGGAATGGTGAGGAGGTTTTCGTTCTCCTCCGACGCCATCACACAAAGATGCCCACCGTGATCCATCGCTTTGTAGATGGTCTCGTCGGCGAACTCGTCCAACTTCTTCACCTCGTCGCCGCTGATGTTCATGCGGTCGGTTTTGCCGAGAATGTTCACGAGTCCGGCTTTCGTTACTTCACGCCAGACAAGCTTCACGGCGAGCGAGAGTGCATGCAGCAGGCTGGAAAATTCTCCCGTCGCTTGAGGATGTTTGCGCTCCTCCTCCATGATGTGACGTTCCAGTGTCATGAACTTTGGCGATGGCTTGCGATTCGGATCCATAGACGTCCCTTGTGTCAATGATGATACCGGGTGATTGTTGTTTAGGTAAGAACTGCAGGGGAGCGGTGCTGGTTCAAAATACTGAACAGAGAAGAGAGATGCAAAGGGCGCGACGATCGGGAAGCGATGAGACTCCGTCGGTCATCGGTCCCAAGAGGAGTCTCACTCCGTCCGTTTCAACAAATACACGAACAGGGGCGCGCCGATGGTTGCTGTCACCGCCCCGACGGGAATTTCCATCGGCGCCAGTACCGTTCGCGCAAGCACGTCGGCAACGATCATGAATGCAGCGCCGCTCACCAGGGCGGCAGGGAGCAACGCTCGGTGGTCAGGTCCGAAAAGCATGCGGCACATGTGGGGAATGATCAATCCGACAAAGCCAATCACGCCGCTCACGGAAACGACCAATCCCGTGATAAGCGATCCCAACGCGTATGTAAGGCGCTTGAGCCGACGAACATCCACACCGAGTTGCACAGCAGTTTCCTCACCCGTCGCAATCAGATTGTACTTCTTTGCTTGGATAATCAAGACACCGCTCGCCAGAACCACAAGCGGCGCGACAACGAGCAGCGCGGTCATCGTTGCACTACCGAAGCTGCCCATCAACCACAAGAAGGCATTGCGCAGCTCTTGATGGAACAGCGCAACGATCAACAACACGACGGCATTGAAGAACGCACCGACCATCACACCCGCCAGCAGCAACGTGTTGGTGTCGAGTTGGCCTCGTCGGTGAGCCAAAGTATAGACGAGAACCGTCACGAGCAACGAGCCGGCAAACGATGCCAGCGGCGTCCCCCACACACTGAACCCAGCGCCGACACTGATCGCGATGATCGCACCGACCGTTCCTCCGCTGGAGATGCCGAGAATGTACGGTTCTGCAAGCGGGTTGCGTAGCAATGCTTGAAACACGACGCCGGCGATCGAAAGGCCGGCGCCCACCACTGCAGCAAGCAAGACGCGCGGCAATCGGAGAGCAAGGACAATCGTGCGTGAAGCATCGTCCGTGTGTGAGGGAGTGAACAACGCAGCCGCAACGTCGGCAACACGAACGTCAACACTCCCTACGGACAGGCCGAGCACGATTGCCGCACCGAGGACAAGCAACAACAGAGCCAGCAGCGTCAGTGTGGAACGGAGCGTCAGCGGCGCCCGGCGGACAATCGTCATCCTTCACTCCCACTCACGACGATGAAGGCGAACAGGTTTGCGTCGTTGCTTCTTGCGTTCACGCCGGCGTGCCTTCACATCAACAGTTGTTGAAGGACGCGACGTTTCCTTCTTGAGTGGCGCCACGTATTCCCACATCGCTTCGACAAGCTCGCGCAGTCCTTTGCGCGCGACCGACGAAATGAAATACACCGGCGGGCACCGCTCAACCGATGTATCGGCTATCCGGATACGTCGCAACGCGGCAAGCTCCGACGCACCCACCGCATCGATTTTGGTGACGGCTATAATCTGAGGTTTGGTAAGAAGTTCAGGATTGTAGAGCTTCAACTCGCGGAGCAGGACGTTGTAATCGGCGGCAAGATCGTCTCGTGTTGCATCGAGCAGAAACACCAACACCTTCGTACGCTCGATGTGTCGGAGGAACTGCACGCCGAGACCTTTGCCGCGATGCGCCCCTTCGATCAGCCCGGGTATATCGGCGACAACGAAGCTTCCACTGTCACCAACCCGCACGATGCCGAGATTCGGCACGATCGTCGTAAACGGATAATCGGCAATCTTCGGCTTTGCCGATGAGATCACGGAGATGAGCGTCGATTTGCCGGCATTGGGGAATCCGACCAGCGCGACATCGGCAAGGAGTTTCAGTTCGAGTTCGATCTCGCGCTCCTCACCCGGCTCTCCCACTTCATAGATACGCGGCGCCTGATTGGTTGCCGTAGCGAACGCCGCGTTGCCGCGTCCTCCCGCTCCGCCGCGGGCAACAACCACCTCGTCGCCGTCGAGCGTCAGATCGCCAAGCACTTCTGCGGTGTTTGCATCGCGCACAACGGTTCCCGCGGGAACCTGCAACACCATGTCCTTGCCGCTCTTTCCCGTTTTCAATGCGCCTTGACCGTGCGCGCCGCGTTCGGCGCGATACGTTTTTTTGAAATGAAAATCCAGAAGCGTGTTAAGATGGGCATTTGCGCGCAGAATAACGCTGCCTCCAAGCCCACCATCGCCTCCATCGGGACCGCCTTTGGGAACGAACTTTTCGCGGCGGAAGCTCACCGCTCCTGCACCGCCATCGCCTGCTTTCACGCGTATGCGCGCAACGTCGATGAACTTCATTCCACGTTCTTCAGTTCGGGATGAAAGTAGGCGTGCATCGCGTCCGTAAACTCGATCACGTCGGGTGCAAGGTGGTGAAGATTGTTCATCTCGAACAAGTCGCGCAAGTACGGCTGAGCATCGCGCCACGTTGTGACATCTTTGAGAGAGGACAGAAAGATAAAGAAATAGTTCTCGTCCCCTTTGAAGATCTTCTTGATGAATCGCGTCCGTTGTGCCTCGGTGAACGCAGCGTGAATATCTCCGAGCAGGCGCGATGGGTCGCTCCCTGTCCGATTGTGGTGTGTGCGTTCCGGAAACTTCAACATGAACGAATGACGTTGCTTCGTGCTCCGCTCGTGTGCAAACTCGACCAGCACATCGGCTTGAGCAATGGTGGGTCGCTCCTTCTCAACGGGCAAGGACTCCTTCTCCAACTCCGATGTCGGTACTGCTGTGACATCGACAGCGGGCTGCTCGTCGATACTGCGGCGTTCGCCTGCCTCGCTCTGAGAAGAGAATGCCGTCGCGGTCTCGACTGCTTGCTCGCCGCTCGGAGGTTGTCCAGTCTCGGTGGGGGGAGCCTCACTCGATGCGCCACCGAGGTCGGGCTGTGTGACGCCTTCAGCAGATGGCAACGCATCGAGCGGCTGCGGCTCAGCGTCCGGCTGGAGGAGTTCCTCTTCCGATTGCTCGATCTCCTTCTTCACTTCCGACTCGACCTCGTACAGGTCTTCGAGGATACCGATCAACTCGTTCAATGAAAGTTGTGTGCGCGAGCGAACCGCACAGATGCGTTCGATGTATTCCCGCACCGCGGTCATGTTCTTGTCGTCGAAGAAGATCAGGATTGCTCCCAGCGGAATCGGCCGCGTCATGGTCGCGTCGCCGAACAAAAGAAATTCGTAGATCGGTCTGGTGAGGAGAGCGAGTTCACGGGGCGAATGTTGGCGGACAACGGCCTCGTCGATCGTAGCAATGAGTTGCTTGCCTTGTTCCGCGGTCAGCTCGCGGATGCCGTTCATGCGCATGTAGCGGATCAACACGTCACGGTAGTAGGCATAGTCCACCGTGTAGTCGAATTTCCGCACCAGTTCATCGAGCGTAATGCGATCCGATTTCTCGAAGAACAACTCGCGCAGCGTCCACTGGGGGCGACAGAGAAAATTTTCGAGGAAGTGGACGGCGTTTTCGACCATCGCCAGATATTCATTGCGCTCGAACGCATACTCCGCAGCCAGCGTGCGCACGACGGCGCGCTCGCCGGAGTCCGCCTCGCCGAATCCTTTGGCGATGTGTAGCAGCCGTGGCGACTGCCGAAGCTCCGCTTCGAGCATCTTCATGACTTCCGCCATCATGAACACCTTGATGCCACGCGGGACGTCGGCAGTCAGCACTTCGTTCAACTTCACCGTGCCGCGATCGCCGAGCGTCGATTCGACTATGATCTGAGTGATGAGTTCCGTCTCTCGTTCCAACATGGTGCGCGCTCTTGCGTAGTGATTGGTCCGACTTCGTTGGCTGGAGCAAGATACGAAACTTTCGGCATGAGAGAAACCCGCCCGATCGAGAATCTTTTACCGGCTCGCTCCGCGTACCACCTGTACGCCGTTGGCTTGGAGGTCGTATCCAACGAGGCGCTGGACATACGGCAAGGCTCGATCCGTGCAGAATATCGTGTACCCGTAGTCCTGAAAGCGGCGCGCTTCATCCAGAGTGAGATAGGGCAGAAAGATGACCGAGCTGTCGCTGTGCTGCGCGGCAGCACGGTGCCACGCGCTTGCCCGCATCGCTTCCAACGACGACAATGCCTCACGAGGAAGAACATCGACATCCCGATTGTCGAACCACAACGCAGAGCCGCTTCCCGTCATGACGACACTGCGTGACGAATAGCGACCACGCGAGATCCTTTCACGTTCTTCCAAGAGCGTCATTCGATTGCGCACCTCCTCGATAACCATTCCTGCGTGGACATTGAATCCCAACGACTTCTTCCCCTCTTCACGACGCACCACATCGACGTTGACGACACTCTGAAGAACAAGCGCTGCTATCCAAACACAAAGCATCCGTCGAGAGAAGAGTTTGTCCGCGAGCAACAACGTCAACGGTAATATCGGAAGAAGGTACGCACGGTCCAGGGGAAGCCAAGAGAACAAAAGAAGGAACGTGGCAATGGTGACGAATACTCCAACCATCAGCGGTTCTCTCCCGCGAAGAGCTGCGCGAAAACGTTCTCGTTCTCGCACTTACTCCTCCGAGAAGCAGCAGCGACGCCAACGGCCCAAAGAAGTACACCGAGCGATAAAGGAACGCTTCGACGCGCTCGGTGATTGTGAAGACCAGATCGCTCATCTCCGCACGGGTATGCACAAACCACTCGATCACGCCTCCGTGCCGAACGAAGGGCGGCATCATAACAAGGAGAGCGGTGATCACAGTCGAGATCACGAGCAACATCATCGTGCGACGTCCGCCATTCCTTGCGGCAAGGACAGCCACCAGCGGCATGATCATAACGAGATTGGACGGACGAAAGCCCGCAGCGACTCCGGCAAACACACCACACCACGCGTACCGTCGTGCCAGCGCGCTGTTCAAGGCAAACAGTATGAACGTGAGCGACCAAACATAGTCGAGTGTTTCGGCAGAGTGTTGCCAAAAGGCTGGCGCGAAGGCGAAGGCAACCAACAGCAAGTTAGGATGATGCGCCCAGCGACGAACAAGGTTGTACCACGCGGTTATGGCAAGCAACGATGCAGCAAGCGTCGCGATGTTCGCTAATGCCACGCCGCCCATGCCGACAGCGGGTGCGGAAACAATTTCGTGCAACGGATAGCCGGGGAGGCGAGACTCGATGTACCGGCCGCTGTGCCACAACGCCGACGCGGCAGTGGCAACGAGCCACGCGTCGGGATCGGCACCGTAACCTGAAAAGACAAACGGCAGCCGCGTGAGAACGACTGCCGCAAGAGTCAGAGCGAGCGCCCGGTGCGATGCGAAGAGGGCGTCGTTGTTGCACAACGCACTCATCCGGCGCAGTCGACAGGACCGCTCTTTTCTTCGATCATTTTAGCGCGAAGATATTCGCGATTGAGGCGGGCAATGTGCGAGACGGAGATTTGCTTCGGGCACTCTGCTTCGCAGGCATACGTGTTGGTGCAACTGCCGAATCCTTCTTCATCCATTTGCGCCACCATCGCTTCGACGCGCGCCTTGCGCTCCGGATATCCTTGCGGAAGGAGGGCGAGATGGGAGACTTTCGCAGCAACGAACAACATTGCCGAGCTGTTCTTGCACGCCGCCACACACGCGCCGCATCCGATGCATGCCGCGGCATCGAATGCCTCGTCGGCAACAGGCTTGGGTATCGGTATGGTGTTCGCATCCGGCGCACCACCGGTGCGCACCGAGATGAATCCGCCTGCTGTCATGATGCGATCGAAAGCGGAACGATCGACAACGAGGTCCTTGATCACAGGAAAGGGCTTGGCACGCCACGGCTCGACGACAATCGTATCGCCGTCTTTGAACGATCGCATGTGCAGTTGGCATGCCGTTACGCCGCGCAGCGGCCCGTGTGCCCGCCCGTTGATGTACAGACTGCACGAGCCGCAGATGCCTTCACGGCAGTCATGATCAAATGCGATCGCATCTTCGCCTTTTCTCACCAACTCCAAGTTCAGCAAGTCCAACATCTCCAAGAAGGACATGTCGGGTGAGATGTTCGGCATGGTGTACGTTACGAACTGTCCGGGCGAGGTACGATCTTTTTGTCGCCACACCTTCAGCGTAATGGTCATCGAGGTATCAGCCATGAGTTGCAACTCCTTCGTTCAAAAAGTATCGGTCGTGCAGCGTCACTTGTAACTGCGCTGCGTCGGTTTGACGTACTCGAACACAAGCGGTTCTTTGTGCAGCTTTTCCGGCGTGCCGACGCCTTTGAATTCCCATGCAGCAACGTAGGAGAATTTCGCGTCGTTCCGCTTGGCTTCGCCCTCGTCCGTTTGATATTCTTCGCGGAAGTGACCACCGCACGATTCTTCGCGATGGAGCGCGTCGTAGCACATCAACTCTGCAAGTTCGAGGAAGTCGGCAACGCGGTGTGCCTTCTCTAACTCTTGATTGAATGCATCGGCGCTGCCGGGGATCATGACATTATGCCAAAACTCTTCGTGGAGCTTCGGTATCTCCTTCAACGCCTCCTTCAAGCCCCCAGCGTTGCGCGCCATGCCGCACTTGTCCCACATGATCTTGCCGAGGTGCTTGTGAATCTCATCCACCGGGCGTTTGCCTTTGATGCTGATGAGCTTTTCGGTCATCGCTGTCAGTTCGCGTTCGGCGTCGCGAAACGCCGCATGTGTCTCGTCCACTTTCGGGAACGTGTTCGACGCGAGATAATCGCCGATGGTGTAGGGAATGATGAAGTAGCCGTCGGCGAGGCCCTGCATAAGGGCGCTGGCGCCGAGCCGGTTCGCACCGTGATCGGAAAAGTTCGCTTCCCCGAGAACGAACAATCCGGGGATCGTGCTCATCAGATTGTAATCGACCCACAAGCCTCCCATCGTGTAATGCACGGCGGGATAAATCCGCATCGGCTGCTCGTATGCGTTCTCACCGGTGATCTGTTGATACATATCGAACAGGTTGCCGTACTTCTCTACCACCCACTGCTTGCCCAGTCGTTTGATCGTATCGGAAAAATCCAGGTACACAGCCAAGCCTGTGGGTCCAACACCATGTCCTGTATCGCACATTTCCTTCGCGCGCCGCGAAGCGACATCACGCGGTACGAGGTTGCCGAAGGAAGGATAGAGGCGCTCGAGGTAATAATCGCGCTCGTGTTCCGGGATGTCGTTCGGATGGCGCCGATCGCCCGGCTTCTTCGGCACCCAGATGCGCCCGCTGTTGCGAAGGCTCTCGCTCATGAGGGTCAACTTGGACTGATGGTCGCTGGAGACGGGAATGCACGTCGGATGAATTTGCGTGAAGCAGGGATTGCCAAAGAACGCTCCACGCTTGTGCGCACGCCAAGTGGCAGTCGCGTTGCTCATCTTCGCGTTCGTAGAGAGGAAGAACACGTTGCCGTATCCGCCGGTAGCGAGAATCACTGCATCGCCGACGTACGCTTCGAACTTCCCGTTGACCATGTTGCGGGCAATGATGCCGCGTGCCTTTCCGTCGATCACCACCAGATCGAGCATCTCACGCCGATCGAAGAACCTAACGTTCCCCAATCCGATTTGGCGGCACAGTGCCGAGTATGCACCGAGCAACAGTTGCTGCCCGGTTTGCCCGCGTGCGTAGAACGTACGTGAGACTTGTGCCCCGCCGAAGGACCGATTATCGAGTAAGCCGCCGTACTCGCGCGCAAACGGCACACCTTGCGCAACACATTGATCGATGATATTGTTGCTCACTTGGGCAAGACGGTACACGTTTGCCTCACGGGCGCGGTAGTCGCCCCCTTTCACCGTGTCGTAAAACAGCCGCCAAATACTGTCGCCGTCGTTCGGATAATTTTTCGGAGCGTTGATGCCGCCTTGCGCTGCAATGCTGTGTGCACGGCGCGGTGATTCGTGATAACACAACGCCGTCACGTTGTAGCCCAATTCGGCAAGCGATGCTGCCGCCGACGAACCGGCAAGCCCCGTTCCCACTACGATGATGTGGTACTTCCGCTTGTTGGCGGGGTTCACCAGCTTCATGGTGAATCGATGATTGTCCCACTTCTGCTGAATGGGACCGTCGGGAATTCTTGCGTTCAGTGCCATAGATCGTTCCGTTTAGAAAGCAAAGAGAAAGTAAAGGGGGATGATGGCAAAACCGATCGGGATGACAAGCCAGAACAGAACCCCCACGGCGTGAATAAGCTTTTGAAACTTACCCACGCGAAGTCCAAGCGTTTGAAACGCCGACTGAAACCCGTGCTTCAAGTGAAGCGCAAGGAAGAACAATGAGACCATATAGAACGCCACATAGCCCGGCCGGGCGAACGCTTCCTTGATCAGCTCGATCATGGGGCGATGATCGAAGAAGCGCGACTGGACAAAGAAGGTATTCACATGCACGACGAGGAAAACGCCGACCAGAATGCCGGTCAACCACACGAATCGCGACGTCCACGTGCTGTTCTCGTGTGCACGATTGACCTCGTAGCCGATGGGACGCCTGCGGCGGTTCAACACTTCAAGGTACAACCCCAACACGGCATGCACTAAGAAGCCCGCAAACAGCAACCACTCCAAGGGCCGAATGAGGGGATAGGTCGCCATGAAGTGCGCATAGGTATCGAACTCCGCACCGCCGTCGCTTTTGACCTGCAGTGCGAACAGATTGACCGTGAGATGAAGAACAAGAAAGCTACACAGGAACAACCCCGACAGCGACATCACCACTTTCCTGCCGACCGATGATTGAAGAAACTTCGCGGTTTTACCCATTGATCATCATTCCTATTTACGTGAACTCTGGAGGCTCAAGGATGTGAACAGATGGCTCGCCGCACTCGCAGCAAACACTACACATCGAAGACATGACAAGAACGGAAGAGTGAAACAACCGTGCACAAGGTAAGGATGAAGCGGAAATATATCAAGCAGGAGACACAAACCAACGATGAGACAGTGACGATGCTGTTCTTCAATCCGTTGAACACATCTAAAACGTTCGGTACGAGAGCAAGCGGCTGCAATCATTGTGGCAGGATGCACGATGCTTCGTCGCAAAGAGAAGCTGGAGATTGAGGTGTCGTCCCGACAACAAACAAGGGCACGCCGTTCGGCATGCCCTTGCGCATCCTGTTGCGGTGCGGATCAACGACGGAGGAGACTCAGCAAGAAGTCGAACGAACCGACATCCATTTGCTCGGAGAGCGTCATCGTCACCTTCTCGAAGCCCAAGCCTTGCAACGGCGGCACCGACCGGACATCGATCGGGGTGATGGTTGCGTTGTACTTTTGATTGATGAGTTTGATGAACTCGTTGGCAACGATCGCGTGACCACGCGATGAGGGATGCACGCCGTCGTAGCTGAACAAGCCGCCGGTGATGAACGCCGGCGAGAAGGTTCCAACGCCCGGCACGAACAATCCCTCTTGCCGAATCTTGTTGAAGATGCTGTTGATATCCAGAACGACGAAGCCGTTACGCGTCGCATGTGTACGAATGCTGTTGTTGAACGCTGCAATCGCGGCAGCCGCAGTAGCTTGTTCGTCGGCATCGAGCGTCAAGCGACCGGGCCATGGATTCTGCGGATGGAAGCCGAACGGCTTTGTCGTGTCGATACCGGGAGGAGGCGTAATGTTATTGTCGCGATAATACTTGCCACCACCCTGCCCACCTCCGCGTCCGAGAAGCGACGCATACGTGCTGCCGGTAAGAAGCAACAACGGCGGCGTCGTTTCAGTGAACCGCGTCGAATCGAACGACGGTCCGGTGTTCGATCCCTTTTGATACCGGAGATAAATCCCTGCCGGGAGTGCCGCTCGCACGGAAGGTCCGATCGTGGTGAAGAAGGGAATCGCGGTCACGTCGGGGATGTTCGCGACGATCACGTTCGGGGTGATGGCTCTCAGGCTATCCATCAGTTGCCCGTACAGGGCGTCGAACTGCGCAGCGGGTGTGGGACTCCCGCTACCACCGCTGGTTGCGTAGCCCAACACGTCGTTGTTCCCGATCCAGCAGGTCATAAACGTTGGTCGCACGTTCCGCGCCTGTGCAACGACACTCCTTCCCAACGCTGTGTCGCGCTGAATGAGGGCAAAGAACGGATTACCACGCTGTGCGCTCTTGAGTTGGAAGCTCGTCGGTCGATCGAGCATGTCGAACAACACGGCGCCCGGAATGCCGAGATTGTTGTACGGTCGTTCAAGCCTAATATTCAGATTGGTAGCAAGATCGAGGGGATTGGCGCCGGTTTCGTCGATGATGACAGGTCCTGTCAGCGAGACGAGCTTCTTTCTCGCACCGACGCCGGGTTCCTTCATGAGCGGCTGTTGGAAATCGGTCGTCCGAATAGCACCCGCAATCAACTTAGGAAAGCTGTAGGCTTGGTCGCGAGATGAAAGCGCGTTGGACTGGAAGCCCGCCGTCAGACTGTTCCCGATCGCCACATAGCGTGCGTTGTCCAGCGAACCCTTGCTCCAGGGTGTCTCCGGCGGCGTGGGTGCTGCTTCGTCCTTCTTACAACTCACGAGGGCGCCCGAAACGACCAGCAGCAGCGCAAGCACCATCACCGGTGTATGCTTGAACGTTGTCATGGTGTAACCCTTTCTAAAAAATTGATGAAGTGAACATCGTTCGAATCAGAACGTCGCCGTCACAGACGCGATCGCTTGACGGCCGATCACCGATCCACCGAAGAGTTGATACACACGATTGTCGAACATGTTGGTGACCGTGATGCCCACACGATAATTCTTCGAGAGACGATAGGACACCGAACCGTTCACAAGCGTGTACGCACGAATCGGTCCGGCAAACACGCCTGCAGCCCACGGATACGGCTGAACGTTCCGTGCGCTGAGGGAGAGATCGATGCCGTCCGGACGAGTCCACAAGATGCCTCCGGCGAACTTATGCTTCGGCGCGTTGGGCAACAGCACATCACCCAACTGCTGTTCTTTCACCTTGAAGTCGTACCACGTCCAGTTGCCGTTGATCGACACTTCATCGTTGATGTAATAGTTGAAGCCTACTTCGACACCGGTTTCGTCCACTTTGCCGGCGTTGGTATAGGAAACCACAACTGCAGGCTTGCCATCGACAATC
Source organism: Ignavibacteria bacterium (assembly GCA_040290295.1). Taxonomy (GTDB): domain Bacteria; phylum Bacteroidota; class Ignavibacteria; order UBA10030; family UBA6906; genus CAADGV01. Next base: position 20,353 of record PSMW01000007.1, on the reverse strand, counting down.
GTCAAGCCCGGCAAGGTGCGGCGCAAGACTTCTGCCAATCCCGCCGGCGGATTATAGGGATACTGCGGGTTGACGCCTTGCAGCAAATCGGTGACGAAGTTCTTCACCCTGTTGAAGTAGCCGTCAACGGTGACGAACAATTTTTTGTCGAAGAAGATACCTTTGTAGCCAACTTCATAGCCTTCGATCTTCTCGACCGTCAGCTTGTCGTTACCCCGAGCGAGGATCGGGACAGGCTGCCCGGGATTGCGAGGATCAGTGTACAGAGTGGGTGGAACCGTTCCCGCCGCAACACGGAGGAAGAACTCCGAGTAGTTGGGAACTTGGAACGCCTCGTTGAAGGTAACGCGCAACGTATGATCGGCATGAGGAGTCCAGACGATGGCGCCTTTCGGCGACCACTGATCCGCGTGCAGCGTGCTGCGATCCCATCGGGCTGCGCCGACAAGCTTGATCCACTCGAAGGGGGTGTACTCCACTTGCCCGAAGATGCCGCTGGTGTTATCGTCCTGCACATCCTTCATCAACGTCCCGCGCGTGTTGACGTGGTAGTAGCGATGCGATGCGCCCAACACCACCCGCACTTGATCTTCCAGTGTCGAAAAGTTGTATTGCACTTCGCCATGCACGATCCCCGAGCGTTCATCCAGCGGCGCACCGGAAGCAAGCGAGTATTGGGGTTCGACACTCTTCCGTCCTTGAGCCCAGAACATCACGTTCAAATTGGGATTGATGAAGTTGATGCGACCCCATGGCTTGTGCGCTTTGGTAACTTGCACACGACCGATACCGGTGATGTAGACTTCATTTTGCACCTCGGAAAAACCGCCTTCGGCTGTGAGGATGTTCTCGGCAAACTCGTAATCGACACGGCCGTTGAAATACATCGAGGTGACATCACCCGTATTCAAGGCACGGGCCTCACGGGACAGCCCGGGATACTCGTACGGGCCGGCATGCGCGCGCGAGCGGGTCCACGTACCGCTCTGTACGCGCCCGGCGTTGGCTTTGATGCTGAAGTGTTCATCGAGAACCCCCGCGTAGCGAACATCGGCGCGCTGCAACGCCAATTCACCAACACAGTAGGTGAGTTTTGTCCCCTGTATGTCCTTCGGGGCTGGTGTAGTAATGTTGATGACGCCGTTGAACGCATTCGGTCCGTAGAGAGCCGAACCCGGACCACGCACAAGTTCCAGACGCCCAATATCTTCGAGTGGGATCGGAAACCCATTCCATTCTTGGGAACCCAGAAAAGCGATCGCCAAGTCTCGACCATCTAACAAGACCAACAATCGGCGGTTGAGCGAGCTATTGAAACCGCGCGTGTTGATGTTGAAGTCGTTCACACCACTCTGCACGATATCGACACCCGGTTGCATTTCCAGCAGGCGTGGCAGTTGTCCGGTTGCAGAGTAGAGTTGAATCTCCTTCGGTGCGAGCGTGCTGATTGCCGCTGGTGCTTCGGTAATGCGCTCAGCGCGACGCGACGCTCCGTACACCGTCATTTCCGAAATCTGGACAGACGCCTCCGCCAGGACAATGTTCTGGACGGTCATCTTGCCAGCATCAACGACGACGTTCGGCACCTCCTGCGTCTCGTGTCCCACTAAACGGGCAACCAACGTGTATGTACCGGGTGCAAGATTCTTTATCTCGTACCGTCCGTCAACGTTCGTCGCAGCGCCGATGGTCGTACCCTTCACCACGATGTTGACATACGGGAGAGGATCGCCCGTCCGCTTGTCAGTCACCTTGCCCTCAATTGTCCCTGTCGTTTGCGCGAAAGCAGAGAATACGACGAGCACAAGCACCATCACCGCTCCGACTCGTACAAGTGGTAGAGTTCGATGCTTCATAATGTTGCTCCTGATGTGTGATTGGGGATGTGGATTAGATTAATGTAGAACGAAGGTGCATCGGGTGTTCCGAAGTAGGGTCGAACGTGACGCCGTAAAAATACAATCCTTTCAAGAAAGAATCAAACATTGAAACGGAAGGAAACACCATCGCCATCCCGCATGAGGTACTCCTTCCCTTCGATGCGCAGCAAGCCGTGGTCTTTCATCGCTTGTTCCGAGCCGTAACGAGCCAAATCCTCGAAACTCATGACTTCGGCACGAATGAATCCTCTCTCGAAGTCCGAATGGATTACGCCGGCGGCAGGTGCCCGCGTCCGTTTCGGCACCGTCCACGCACGTGCTTCCTTTGATCCAGCCGTGAAGAATGTGAGCAACTGCAACAGATCGTATCCTGCACGTACCACACGTTGTTCAAGCCCGACTCCTTCATTCCCAAATCCGAGAGAACGGCGGCGCGGTCTTCCAATGGCAGTTCCACCACTTCCGCTTCAATCGCGGCACTGACGACCACCACGTTTGCTCCTTCACGCTCGGCTACGGCGCGAACAGAATGTACATACTCGTTCTCCCCTTTCAGATCTGACTCCTGCACGTTGCACACGTACATCACCGGTTTGTATATCAGCAGGTGGAGATCGCGTAACCAACGGCGTTATTCGTCTGTCGCCACAGCCAAAGAGCGGACAAGCCTGCCGCCGAGCAGATGCGTGCGGACTGCTTCGTAGAACGACGCTTCGAGCGTCGCCTTCTTGTCTCCGCTCTTTGCTTTCCGCTCCGCTTCCGTCTTCTTGCGCTCGACGGTCTCCAAATCCTTGAGGATCAACTCTGTTTCCACCACTTCCATATCGCGTTGAGGATCGACCGAGCCATCGACATGCACAACATACGGGTCGTCAAAGCAGCGGACGACGTGAACGATGGCGTCCACTTCTCGTATATGCGCCAGAAACTGATTGCCCAATCCTTCTCCTTTGCTTGCACCGCGCACCAATCCTGCGATATCCACAATCTCAATCGTGGTCGGAACAACGTTCGCCGGACGATAGATCTGCGCAAGCACATCCAGCCGATGATCGGGCACCGCTACGACCCCGACGCTTGGATCGATGGTGCAGAATGGATAGTTCGCTGCCTCAGCTCCCGCGGTAGTGAGGGCATTGAAGAGTGTCGATTTGCCGACGTTCGGCAAGCCGACGATACCACACGTCAATCCCATGAAGCGTTGATGGCGTCGATGTAATTCAAATCGAGTGACTGGATGACTGCAGGCGGGAGAATAATAGGAAAATGCGTCAGCAGTTACAACGGGCGTTTCAGAACGCGGGTGACATACCGCGCCGTCGCGTTGAGCCACGGATGAAATAACGAAACGGGATGTGGTATGCCGTTGATCGTGCGGACTTCGGCTGAAATGCCGTGTGCGCGCAGGAGCGCAATCGCTTTGTCCCAACCTACATGGAATCGTTCAATGGAGCTGTTGACGAAGAGAAACGGGGGAGAAGCCGCCGAGAGAAAATGATTCATGTTCAAATGGAGACAGTCTCGACTCGAAGACAACGATCCGTTCCCCGCGCTTCGTAACACACAACGCAACGAAAGTACGGAACGCCATCGGTCAGTGCGTGGAAAGTAATCGCAAAACAATCGAGAGCCACACCGTAGAAGCGAGCGTGGAGATGGACAGGGAGTGTTCGGGCCGATCAAGGTTGACGTCACAAACAAAAACGGGATCAGCAGCCTTCCCTCTGATCCCGAAGAAAAAACGCACGGAGCGTTCTCGCTCTGTGCGCCGATGATCAACCTACGCCGCAGCAGAACGTGCAGCCATCTCTCGATCCATCATCAACAACGCCGCCTTGTTGTCGCCCACTTTACGCAACTGCTCCACGATGGCTGCTGCTGTTTGTTCCTCTTCGACCTGCTCGGTGATGAACCATTGCAGTTCAACTTGACTCGCGTAATCGTTTTCTTGCAGCGTCAATTCGTAGAGCTTATGAATGCGCGAGGTGACCTTCTGCTCGTGCTCCAACACGATCCTGAACAATTCCAAAAGATCCGTGAAGCGGGCTTTCGGTTCTTCGATCGCTTGCAAGGACACCTGTGCGCCCCGATGATGCACGTAATCGAACAAGCGCATACCGTGGCCCAACTCTTCCTGTGCCTGCAAGCGTAACCATTTCGCGAAACCGAAGAAGCTCTCTGCATTGCAATACGACGACATGGACAGATACAGGTACGCGGATTCGAGCTCGTCTTTGATTTGTGTGTTGAATGCGTTGAGGATGTTCTTGCTGAGCATAGATGTCTCCTGTGGTGTATGGGGGATGGAGTTTATGACGGCGTTGTTGCAAACCTTTTCAGTTGTTCGGCACTTGATGTTTCGACTTCAGCGTGGAGGCTGTTTCCGTTTGCATCCATCGTTACGATGGCGGGGAAGTCCTTAACCACGACATGCCACATTGCCTCGGGCACGCCGAACTCTTCGAGGAAATCAACGCCGGTCACGTCGGTAATGCACTTTGCGTAGAATTGCGCCGCTCCGCCGATAGCGTTGAGGTACACGGCGCCGTGTTCTTTCAGCGCCGCGAGGGTCTTCTTGCCCATACCCCCTTTACCCATCACGACCCGAATGCCGAACTTCTTGATGATATCGGCTTGATACGGTTCCTCACGGATGCTTGTGGTAGGTCCTGCAGCGGTGATCACCCATGTACCGTTCGACTTCAGCGCAACAGGTCCGCAGTGATAGAGTGCCGCGCCGTTGAGATCGACCGGCGCGTCGTGTGTCATCAAGTGGTGATGAAGCATGTCTCTGCCCATGTGTACCAAGCCGTTGAGCAAGACGACATCACCCACTGTGAGTTGCCGAATCTGTGCTTCGGACAGCGGTGTGGTGAGCGAAACCTCACGTCCCGTCACGGGCAATCCTTCGCGCTTTGCCATCTTCACCGCAGGCGTATCACCTTTGTAGAGCCAGCGGGTGATTGCTCCCGTGCGCGCATCGAGCACAACGCCGAGCCGACGAAACGCCCAGCAATCATACGCAACGCTGACAAAGAAACTCGCGGGCAAGCGATTGTACGCGCCGATCTTGCAGCCGATGAGCGTGACGCGCCCGCCGAATCCCATCGTGCCGATGCCGAGTTTGTTCGCATCTTCCATGATGCGTGCTTCGAGCTTCGCAAGTTCGGGATCCGGATTGACGTCGTCGAGCGAACGAAAGAGTTGCTGCTTCGCCATCTCATAACCCGACGTCCGATCGCCGCCGATGGCCACGCCGATCGCACCGACGCTGCAGCCTTGCCCCTGCGCTTGATACACCGCGTGCATGATCGCCTTTCGCACTCCTTCAAGATTCCGATCCGCTCGACCGAGGTTCTCCAACTCTGCCGGTAACGAGTACTGGATGTTTTTGTTCTCGCATCCACCTCCCTTCAGAATCAACCGCACATCGATCTCGTCGTTCTCCCATTGCTCGAAGTGAATGATCGGCGTGCCGGGTCCCAGATTGTTGCCGCTGTTCTTCCCGGTGAGCGAATCGACGGAGTTCGGACGCAGCTTGCCTTTAACGGTAGCTTCCGCGACCGCTTCGAGAATCTGTTTTTTCATCGTGATCTGATTTGCCCCGACAGGGCAATGGATGAAAAACGTCGGCATGCCGGTGTCTTGACAAATCGGTGCTTCCATCTCGCACGCCATATCGACGTTGACGGCGATGGTTTGCAACGCCAACCCTGACTGCGTATTGGGATTCTCTTCCTCCATCGCTCGTGTAAGCGCGCGCCGAACGTCGTGCGGTAAATTACTGGAGGTTTCGACAATCAGTTTGTAGATGCTTTCTTTGAACTGTTCCATAACGGTTCCTCGTTCTTTCAGAAGTGTAGAGAGATACGTGCTTCGCTCTCCCCCGCGAGCTGTTCACACATAGACCGGACGTTGCCCATACGGAAGAGGATCTTCCACCTCCGCCAGACGGAAGCCGCGAAGGCGCAACGCGCAACTATCGCACACCCCACAGGCAACGTCTTCGCGCTGATAGCACGACCAAGTCAAGTGCAGCGGAGCGCCCAGCGCTACGCCGCGCAGCACAATCTCCATTTTCGTCATGGAAATGATAGGCGTCAGCACGACGATGGTCGTTGTCGGTTTCGTGCCGACGACAATAACCTTTTCGAATGCATCGTAGAATTCTCGACGGCAATCCGGATAGCCAGACGAGTCTTCCTGCACGGCGCCCACGAAAATCGCCGTGGCACCAAGCACCTCTGCCCAACTCACCGCTGCCGAAAGCATGTTGGCATTACGAAAAGGAACGTACGACGTTGGAATTTCTTTGGCGTGGAGATCGGCCTTTGCAACCGGAAGAGAAGGATCGGTAAGACTTGAACCGCCGATTCTCGCGAAGTGTTCCATCGGCACCACCAGCCGATGCTCGGCGCGGTAATGATCGGCGATAGCATGAAATGCTTCCAGCTCCCGTCTCTCCGTTCGCTGGCCGTAGTTGCAGTGCATCAACGCCAAACGATACTCTTCCGCAGCGATGGCCGTCGTGACACAACTATCCATACCGCCGCTTGCCAGCACCACCGCCAATCTCTTCTCTTTCATACGCCGCGTGTCTCCGGCTCCCAAATGTACTTGTGTATTTGCAGTTGCATCCGTGCGGCGATGCCGCTTTCCAACAGCCACTCCGCCAAGCGGACGGGCTGGAGCTCGCCGAACACGGGTGAAAACAACACGGGGCATCGTCCTTCCAATCCAAACTGTCGCACGACGGTTACCGCCCAATCGAAATCGTTTTTGTCGGCGACCACGAATTTCAATTCATCCGACGGTCTCAGCAGGTCGATGTTTTCCCACAGGTTGTGCTTCGCCATATCGCTGCCCGGGCATTTGATATCCATGATGATCTGCACGCGCTGATCGATCCCGCGAATGCTGATGCTGCCGCTCGTTTCCAGGAGCACCGTGTATCCGCGGTCGCAGAGTGTGCTCATCAGTTCGTGGACGCCCATTTGCGCCAACGGCTCGCCGCCCGTAATTTCAACGAGCTTGCAGTGATAGACCGCTACTGCATCGAGTATCTGCTCGATCGACATCGGCACGCCCTCCTCGAATGCATACGCGGTATCGCACCACACACATCGGAGGTTGCAAAAGGTCAGGCGCACAAACACACAGGGCTTGCCCATGTGCGTGGACTCGCCCTGAATGCTGTAGAAAATCTCGTTAACGATAAGGTTCTTCACACGAAAAAGGTACGAAGAGGGGCAGGGAAAAGCAATAAAGCCGAAGAGCGCATCGCGCTTCCGGCTTCTCTTGTTGGTGAGATGAAATCTTTACGCCGTTTTCTTCTTCCGCTTCTGTCGAGCTAGACATTGCAGGATGGACGCCATCACCACTTCTTCGTCCAACGGCTTGACGATGAATTCATCCACTCCCATCCGCTTCCCTGCAATAAGCATCTCACGTGTTACCCGCGTGGCAAGATAGAGAAACGGAATGTCCTTCAACTCTTCGTTGTGCCGTACCCACAGATACAGGTCGTACCCGACCGGTCCGTTCTCGAAATTGACTTCAGAAATAATGAGATGAGGTTTGAATGCTTGCAGGGCTTCGATCGCCTCGTCGAATCCCGACGCACCCACTGCGCCGAAGCCGTACGCGCGCAACGTTTGCGCCATCGCCGTCAGAATCCGCTCGTCTTGGTCGACGACCAGAATCACTTCCTTTCGCCGTGCTGTACGCCCCGACCCGTTACCGACAGACGACAACGCAGTGGCGTTGCTGAGCAGAGCGGCGACGGTCTCGTCAAGAAAGCGCTGAAGTTCGATTGCCGGCTGATACTGAGGTTCCAAGGCAAAGGCCGATGCCAACGTTGTTCGAGCTGCTCGATACCGCGCCATGCGCGCCAGTTCTTCCGCTCGTTCCGTGTAGTGTTCGACCTTCGCTCTGCGATAGGGATGGTCAACCGCGGCAGTCTTGTCTTCGATAAACCCATGCATGCACAACATTCTCCGTGAAAGTGAAACTCATGGTAGGCAAAGGATGCACGTGCATGATACTGAATCGCACGCGGGCATCGTGTGTTAAATATCACCCACGGATGTTTCTGCCAACAAACTCACGCCGTTGACTCTCGCAAAATTTTCATACATTGATCCAGCATACTCGCTTTTGCCATGAATACCCGAACGGACACGTTCCTTCAGCAGTTGGATCCGCGCACCAAACTTGTCGCACTCTTGCTCCTTGGATTTCAACTCTTGATTATCACGAACATTGTTGCTGTTGCCTCCGCAGCGTTCGTCCTTGCTCTCGCTCTGGTCTTGTCACCTGTGAGTGTGCGAGCGCTTCTTGTTCAAACGGTTCGGATCGTGTGGTTCATCCTTTTCATCACGTGTCTCAACACATTCACGACCAGCGGGAAGGTCATCGTCGACGTGTTGGGGGTGTACGGAACACTCGAAGGACTTCAGGAAGGATTGGTGCTTTCTGCCCGGTTGGTGCTGCTGCTGTTTGCATCGTTTCTCTTTGCGCAAACAACCAGAACAGTTGAACTCCTCGATGCAATCGAAAGCCTGCGCGTGCGAAACAAACGCTGGTGGAGTCAGGTCGTGACGGTGATGGGTTTGACGGTGAACGTTGTACCTCTGCTCATTCAGTGCGCACAGCAGATCAAACAGGCACAGCTTGCGCGCGGCGCAGATGCCGACAGCGGATGGATCGGGAAAGTCCGGTTTGCCGCCTCTGCTGCACTGCCGTTGTTCGTTTCGGCGCTTCGCGCTTCGCAACATCTTGCCCAAGCGATGGAAGCGCGAGCGTTCGATCCGTCGGCACCGAGAACGCCCTACAGAACGTTGCTGATGGCAAGTCGAGATCGAAGCGTTCTGGTCGTCGTCGTGGCTCAACTGGTCGGTGCAGCACTCACGTCCTCGACCCTCTCGTTACCGTAGATGCTCTTCCTTCGCCACGCGACCCTGATCCAGCACAACTACACGATCGGCAATTGCATCGATCAGATCGCGATCGTGCGACACGAGGGCAATGGTTTTTCCCTCTGTACGCAAACGTTGTAACAGCATGGTAACGGTCTTCATACCGAAGGCGTCGAGTCCGGCAGTGGGTTCGTCCAACAAGATCGCGTCGGGTCGGTGCAGAATGATGCTCGCGAGCGCAACGCGGCGAGCTTCCCCCATGCTCAGCATAAACGGAGAACGCTCTACCACCGTGAGCGGCAAGCCACACTGTTCGAGCACCCTGTTCAGTTCATCCTGTCCGACGGGCACGGCGTAATGCTTAGCGGCAACGAGCAATTCCTCCAGCACATTCTCGCAAAAGAATTGCATTTCTGGAAACTGGAATGCAAATCCCACCCGCCGGCGGATGCGGTACAGGCGTTTCGGTGCGCGCCAGATGTCTTCGTCGTCAATGCGGACCGTTCCGCTCTCGGGCTTGAGCAATCCATCCATCAGTTGCAGAAGCGTGCTCTTGCCGCTGCCTTCTTCGCCGGCGATGGCAACACATTCGCTTGACTGAAGGAGGAAGGAGCAGTCGTTGAAGACTGTCCGCACGCCGTATGCTTTCGACCGATAGCTGAAGCGGACGTTGTTCAATTCAAACATCATAGCGTGTTTCAAACGTTCTCGGCCGAACGACGCCTGCTCGATGCATGACCGTCTCGTTGAGAGCCAGCTTCTGTGGCGTATCGTCGAATATCACTTCCCCGCCGTCGAGCACAATAACACGCTCAGCGCGCATCGCCTCGGTGAGCGACTCTGTGATGAACACAACGCCCACGCGTTCGTCGCGTGCAATGCGCTCGAGGTCGTCCAACACCAAACGCTGAGACTGAGGAGAGAGGAACGCTGTCGGTTCATCGAGCACGAGGTACTTGGGCTGCAGCAGCATCACGGCAGCGAGTGCAAGTCGCTGCTTCTCTCCGCCCGAAAGCGACGCCGGCGATTCATGTCGTCGGTGATGCCATCGAAAACGATCGAGCGCCTGGTTCACGCGGCGGTGCACCTCTTCGGTGGTCACGCCGACGTTTTGTAATCCGAACGCCAGCTCACGTTCGATCGTCGGCGACGTCATTTGGAGATGGGGATCTTGAAAGACGAGTCCGACCTTTCGCCGAATGAGCGGAAGCGTATCGGCGTGCGTCGTATCCATGCCATCGACCACGACGCGGCCCCCCGTCGGACGGAGAAGGCCGTCGAGACACCGGGCGAGTGTGCTCTTGCCCGATCCGTTGGCGCCCATCAGCGCCGTCCATGTTGCTTCGGTGATGGTGAGCGAGAGATGCCTCAAAATATCGCGCTCGGTACCCGGATAGCGAAAGGTGAGTGCTTCGACGCTAATCATGTGAGCGAGAGAATTTTCCTTGCAAGCCCGACGAGAGGCGATAGGCAAGCGAGTCGCCCTCCTCCCACACGATCAATCCTTCCACGCCCGGTGTGCGTTCGATGAACTCCATGCCTTTTTCTCTCCCCAAAACAAAAACCATCGTGGAGAGAGCATCGGCGGCGGTTGCATCTTCTGCGACGATCGTGACACTGACAACGTCGCGTGCAGGGTAGCCCGTTGCGGGGTCGATGATGTGATGGTACCGTACCCCATCTTTGATGAAGTAGCGCTGATAGTCGCCCGAGGTGGAGATGCCTGCAGTTCCGACGCGGAAGGATCCGAAGAATGTTCCTTCTTTGCGCGGGTGGCGGATGAGAATTTCCGCTGCCGTGGAATCGAGCGCGTGCGTGCCTTCCCACCACACGCCAAGATTGCCGCCCAAGTCAACAATGGCACGGCGTACACCGAAGCGTTTGAGCAGGGCAACCGAACGATCCACAGCATAGCCTTTGGCAATGCCGCCGAGGTCCAAGCGCATACCACGCTGGCGCAGAAACACACGCGCGCTGTCGAGAACGATGTTCCGATAATCCACCAAACGTCGCAACAAACGGATGCGTGAACGCGTCGGCACTTCATGCTCGACCCCGAGAAAGTCCCACGCTCTGACGATCGGCCCGACCGTCACGTCGAAACTCCCGTTGGACGACGCAGAGTAGTGATTGGCGAGCGTGAGGAGATGCACAAGCTCTTGCGAAACTGAAACCGACTCCTTGCCTGCGGCGAGGTTGACACGTCCGACGTCGCTGGTATCGGCATAATCGGTCATAAGTTGTTCGATCCGACCAACCTCGGCAAAGACGGAGTCGATGATGGCGTTGCCTTGCTCCGTACCGATGTTCTCGTCGTACACCGTTACCGAGAGATACGTATCCATGGCGGTCGTTTGTCGCACGATGCGACGCAGCGACGGTCTCTCACATGAGCAGAGCAACACTACCGTTATGAGAATGCCGATCTTTTTCATCCTGTGATACCTCTAACGACGTTCGGCATGTCGCCGAGAATGCGAATCACGAGGCGATTCGGCACGCAGATAATCGACTCGCCGGCAAGATTGCGCCAGCCGGTACGAACACACACTTTGTTCGGACATTCGGCATGGACTACCGCCACGCATCCGTTATGGATAGAAATGCGCACATCGCCAAAGCCACCTCGTACAGTCACCTGACGTTCCTCGTTGAGGTTTCCTTTGTACACCGCAACATTCCGCAACTCCACCACCACGGTAAAGCCCTGCGAGGCAAGCAGATCCCGCGTAAAGAAACTGCCGATGGTGAACGCCGTGAGTACAACCAACAGCACAATGTCGGCGGTCGTCAAACGGTTCGTCATCGCAGCACCTCCGGCAGTGCACGCACGAGTCGGAGCGAGACGGCGCCGACGATGAGTCCTCCCACGAGTGCACCTGCCAGAAGAAACGGCAACAGATGCAACACCACGGTCGTTTGCACATACACGTACCGAACGACGAAGAGTTGAACGATGCTGTGCGTGAACGCGCCGACGAGACTGATGCCGACAACGCTGAACAGATTTCGCGTCAGTTTCCGAACGAGTCCCATCACAAGCGCCGAAACAACGCCGGCAGAAAGAGCGAGCAGGAATGCCGGACTCATGAACGTTCCTATGAGCAGCGCACCAACAACGACACGCAGGAGCACAACGCTCATCATGCTTGTCGTTCCGATGAGCACCAGCGCAACAACGCTGGAGATATTGGCAAGACCAATCTTGAGGAAGGGCAGAGGCATGGGGATGTGCGACTCGATCACAAAGAGCGCAATCCCCACCGCAGCCAAGACCGCAATGAGCGTCAACCGTCGCACAGGAGAGAATGTCGTCACGCCGTATCCTTCTCTACACGCATGCGCCGCTTCACGTCAGAACTCCATCACACCGAACGAAAGCAGCGCGATCAGCAGCACGCCGAGCGCAATCCGATACACCACGAAGCTCATGGTCGTATTCGTGACGAGGAAACGCAGCAGCCAAGCGATGGATGCGTACCCAACAATGGCTGAGACGAGCGTTGCAGCGGCGAGGTTCGCTGCACCGATTCCGGCAAGCCCCTCTCGCACTTTGATGAACTCGTACAGACCGCTCGCTGCGATAGCAGGAATACTGAGAAGAAAGGAGAACCGTGCAGCAGCCTCGCGTGTCAGGTTGAGAAACAGACCGGCAGTGATGGTCGTGCCCGACCGCGACGAACCCGGAATGAGCGCCAGTGCCTGCGCAGTGCCGATGACGAGTGCATCGAGCCAGGTCAGGTGTTCAAGTGTTCGCTTGTGGGTCGCAAGGCGTTCTGCGAGCCACAAGAGCAAGGCGAGCCCGATCAGACTGGAAGCGATCACGACGGTGCTTTTCGTGAACATGCTATGAATCACCTTACTCATTGCCACGCCGATGAACGCCATCGGCATCGTCCCCACAATCACCAAGAGCGCCAAGCGTGAGTGAACGGAATACTGCCGATAGCCTCTGAAGACACCGTGCATTGCCCAATCGGCTTTCAAGGATGAAGCCATCTGGAGCAAGTCTTTGAAGAAATAAAGGACAACCGCAAGCAATGTTCCGAGTTGTATCACCGCGATGAACGCTGTCCACGACGACGCCGTATCGGGGGAGATAAGACCGAACAACTTGCCGGTAAGGGTGAGATGGGCAGAACTACTAATCGGAAGGAACTCGGTCAGCCCCTGAACAAGACCGAGTACAATCGCCTGAAACAAATTCACTCAACAACCCCCGAGACAAAGTGAAAGGAACGTTATCACCATCGTGTGGCTGTTAATGTAGAACAAATGATGAAAAAAAACAACGAAGCAAAAACCCACGATCGCCTGCGACCTCGCAAATCTTTTTCGTTGACGTGGTAGATGACAATCCCTATCTTTCAGCCGCCGATGAAACTCAGCCACTCACTCGATTCATGGAGAAGACGATTCTTGTAGTTGATGACGACCCGTTGTACATCGAACTGCTCAAGGATATGCTTGCATTGCATCAGTTCCATGTCCTGTGTGCGTACAGTGGGCAAGAAGCATTGAGCCTCCTGAGGACTGAAGCCGTCGATGTGATTGTGTCGGATATCGACATGCCGAAGATGAGCGGGATCGCGTTGCACAAGAGGGTGAGTGAGGTTCCGGCCTTGCGATCGATTCCCTTCCTGTTCCTCACCGGTTGGGAAGATCCGAACTATTTCCGGTACGTGCACGATCACCCTTCCCTGCAGTTGGTGCGCAAGACCGCGATGGTGGAACGGCTTCTCGCTTGCATTGAGGAGGTATTCCGATCCGCCAAAAACTGAGACGGTGCTCGAGAGTCACATCAAGTCGAGCGTCTTCAACATCCTCACGACCAAATCGATTGCTACACGGTTTTCTCCTCCGCGCGGGATGATGACATCCGCCCAGCGTTTGGTCGGCTCCACGAACTCCAGGTGCATAGGCTTGACAGTCGAGATGTATTGTTCCATCACCGATTCGATCGTCCTTCCCCGCTCTAACACATCACGACGAATACGGCGGAGCAGGCGTTCATCATCGTCGGTATCCACGAAGACCTTCACGTCAATCAGGTCACGCAGTTCCTTCTCGAAGAATACCAAAATCCCTTCAACTATGATGATGCGCTTCGGCTCGACGATGCGCACTTCCTTCGTTCGCCGATACGTGGTATAACTGTACACCGGCTGACGAACCGGTATGCCGTTCCGCAAGGCGCGGAGGTGTTCGATCAGCAGAGGGGTGTCATACGCCTCGGGATGATCGAAGTTGATTTCGTGCGGCTGCTTGCCGCCGAATGCCGAGAGGTCTTTGTAATACGAATCATGCTGGAGGATAGCGATATTCAACTCGCCGAGAGCGGTAGCAATCTGACGAGTGACAGTGGTTTTGCCGGAGCTGGTGCCGCCGGCTATACCAACGACAAGACGGTGCTGGGAAGACATGACGTTGCTTGCAATACGTGTTGCACCAATATACTCGATGACGACAGGACGTGCAACCGTTCGCAAACAACCATCGCAGCGGCGCGCCGTGATTGTGCACGAAACATCTTGACGTACCATCATCCTGTTTGTATATTGTGCCAACCGCTCGACGGAAACACACAATCCTGATTCGGTGTTCTTCATGTACACACGTATGCGATCGTTCATTGTCGCGGCATCCCTCTGCGCTTTTTTGAAGGCATCTATCCATGCACAGCCACGGTTTGCGCTCTTCGATGATTTTCTTAACCAACATATCACCGCTATCTTCCCGGCTGAGAAGGACTCCCTCTTCGCTGCATTTTGGCGGCAGGCACGTTCGCAGGGCATTCCGTGGATCGATACGAACGGAACGGATGTCGCGTTCCTCTACCGTGGCAGAGCCGATTCGGTGAAAGTGATCGGCGATTTTACCAGTTGGTCGCTGAAACTGAAAATGCGACGTATTCCCGAAACAGATTTGTTCTACCTCCGTCTCGCGTTTGAGCGTGATGCACGATTGGATTACCGCTTCATCGTCAATCAAAAGGAAATGCTCGATCCCTTCAATCCTCGCATCTCGCCCGGTACCGACGGCGAACGGTCGGAACTTGCCATGCCCGACTATCAACCATCGGAGGAATGGAAAGAACGGCGCGGCGTGCCCAAGGGCAGACTCACCACGCTCGCCGTGCCGAAAAAAGCCGGGGTGCCGGAGTTCTCCATCCGCGTGTATGTGCCTGCAAGTTATGATACGATCCGAACGCCAATGCCCGCGGTGTACTTTTTGAACGGCGACGCGTATTTGCAGTACGCGAACGCTGCTACCATCCTCGATAACATGATTGGTGCGCGCGCCGTGCCCAACACCATCGGCGTCTTCATCACCGAAGCAGGAAGCGCATCGAAGCAGAAGAACGCGATCATCGACGATTCGACGCTGCACTTCATCGCAACCGATATCATCCCTCTCGTCGATCGACGATTTCGAACGAAAGCGCATTCCGCGGCGCGCATGATGGTCGGCCAGTACGACGGCGGTGCAAGAGCGTTCGCCTTCGGCTTCGCGTACCCGCATCTCGTCGAGTATGCCGCAGGCCAATCGCCTTATCTCACATTTTCCAGCGACACAATGCTTGCGATGTTCCGCGTTGCAGAAACTCGTCCTCTCCGGGTCTATGTCGAAATCGGTACCTACGAGAAGAAGGTCGGTGGTTTTCCTTGGGGCGTACATGAAGGGAACCTCTACGCTGCCGCCAGAACACTGCGCAGGATTCTCATGGAGAAGGACTACCCTCATCAGTACAGAGAATTGCACGATGGACACAGTTGGGCACGATGGCGCAACGAGCTTCCCGTAATCCTCCGGTGGTTCTTAACTCAACGCGCATCACCGTGAAACTCCACGCCTCACCTGCCACGAAACTCCGAGCCACGTTTCGGTACCTCAGCGCAGCGTCGCTCCTGACGGCGGCTGCCGCAGCACGCAGCCAGTCGCTGGACTCGCGTCCGGTAGCAGAGGTCTTTGGCAAACCCTTCTCGCGGCTGCTCGACGAGATCGTCACCAGCACCGACTCCACAACAACGCAAGCGCTCACCGAGCGGCTTCACTCCATGCTGCGTGCGTATGGTCGAGCAGTTGTGGAGGACTCGACGGTGTATTTCGTGTACTTCGGTACAGCACGGCGTGTCGGCGTTCCCGGCGACATGAACGGCTGGAATCCTCGCGCCGATACGATGAGGCGTGTCGCGGGCACTAACTTCTTCTATCTTTCGAAACAGTTCCCCCTGGCTGCGAGACTCGAATATAAATTGATGGTGGATTCTGTCTGGATGCTCGATCCGCTCAATCGCCAACAAGCCATCGGTGGATACGGACCAAACTCGGAAGTGTGGATGCCGTTGTACCGCCCGCCAAGCGGAATCGAATACCGCGCACACATTCCCCATGGACGTCTCGATTCGTTGAGCGTGAAGAGTCGGCTGTTGAAGCGCACCCATCCCGTGTTCGTTTACGTACCGCCTCGAGACACAGCGCGCCGGCAACAGATCTCTCCGGTATTGTACGTGAATGACGGCGGCGAGTACATCGCGCTCGCCTTGATGACCAATGTTCTGGACAATCTCATCGCCGACCAACGCATCCCTCCTCTCGTGGTCGTGTTCATCGACCCACGCACCGACGTGCGCGACGCGAGCACCAGCAAGCGCATGACGGACTACACGATGAGCGACACATATGTTCGCTTCCTCGTGGAAGAACTCCGTCCTCTCATCCTGCGACGTTACCGCGTTGACCATCGGTCGCAGCAGACCGGCATAATGGGAGCTTCGTTGGGCGGACTTCTTGCGACGTATGCGGCACTGGTTCGGTCCGATGTGTTCGGCTTGTGCGCCGCGCAATCGCCCTCGTACTGGTTCAAGAACAATGCGATCATGACGATTGCCGCAAACACCCCTCTCCGCGATGTGAAGTTTTGGCTCGACACCGGAACGATTCATGACGCGCAGGAAGCAACATCGATCATGAGATCTCTTCTGCAACAGAAAGGCTATGCCGTTCACTACGAAGAAGTCCCCGAAGGACACCATTGGGGAAACTGGAGGGCACGCATCAGCCACATCCTCGAATATTTTTGGGGAAAGGAATGACGGCGCGAAGCGTACAACGGTTTTCGATGCTCAACGCATTGCTTCTCGGCATCACTCCGGCCATGGTGCATCTTTCGGCAACAGCGCAGCCTTCAAGCTCGCTCGTCGAGTCGCTCGGTATCGAGGTACGCGAGGGGTCGCGGGAGTTTGCCTTCACGAACAAGCAGACGGCATACTACTACGGCGAGACTCACGCTGCGAACCGGTCTGCATGGCAGGGGTTCAACGTTGCAGGCCAGGAAGTGCTCGATGATTACGAGATTGAGATCGATGACCAAAAGCTCGATCGTTCGTCCGCCCTTTCGGTTGTCGTCTATCCCGATTACATGAAGCGCGTCTACGCAGGGAACATCATCGAAACGGTGCGCCTTGCCGACAGCATTGCGCTTCTTGCACTCACGATTTCCTCGCCCACCGCAGTGCATGTCGATGTTGTACCGTTGTTCACCGGCATTCGTAGTGCAGATCAGGTGAGGGTTCACCTTCACGGCGATGCTGTGCTCCTTGCACGGAAGCCGCATCGCGCAGAGATCGAGAGAGCGCCGCTCTGGCTCGCAATGCGCGGATTAGAGATGTTGCCTCAACAGAGAACGACACGGCGCCGAAATAGTTTCTCACCCATCCTGCTCGTTTCGCGCGCGCGAACCGAGCACACGTTTGTTTTCGCGGCAGGCGAGACAGCCGAAGAGGCTGAACGCGTCGCACGGATCTATCTTGCCCAAAAGGACGCGTTCGATACACAGCGACGCGAACGCATGGAAAGACTTTTACGAGAGACACTCGTGGAGACGGAGAACCAGCGTTTCAATCGAGCGCTTGCATGGGCGAAGCTCTCCCTCGATGCACTCATCATGCACCAGAAGTTCAAAGGAATATTTGCGGGACTTCCTTGGTTCAACAATTATTGGGGACGTGATACGTTCATCGCGTTGCCGGGAGCGACGCTCGTCGTAGGACGTTTTCGCGAAGCGAAAGAGATTCTGCGCAGCTTTGCGTCTGCACAGCAGCTCGACTCCTCCTCCTCCGAGTACGGCAGAATTCCCAACATCATCACTCCCACCGAACGCGCATACAACACCGCCGACGGCACACCGCGTTTTGTCGTCATCGCACGCGAGTATATCGATCGCTCCGGCGATACCGCATTCATTCGTGAGATCTCTCCTTCCATTGTCAGGTCGATCGAAGGCACGCTGCGCTATCATTCCGATTCGCTCGGCTTCCTCACACACGCCGACGCGGATACGTGGATGGATGCCGTCGGTCCCGAGGGTGCATGTAGCCCGCGGGGCAATCGTGCAAACGATGTGCAGGCACTCTGGGCACAGCAGCTCGATGCCGGCGTTTGGTTTGCCGAACAGCTTGGCGATTCGGCACAAGCACACCGTTGGCGCGCACAACTCGACCTTCTCCGAAAAAACTTCCAGCAGTGGTTTGTTCACGGCAGAACGATTGTCGATCATCTCAACGCCGATGGTTCGGCAGATGCACAGATGCGTCCGAATCAGATATTCACTGCTCCGCTCCTCAATGACACACAACGCGCGAGCGTCGTCCAAACAGTCATCAACAAGCTCACGTACACGTACGGCGTCGCCTCTCTTTCTCAAGAGGATGAAAACTTTCATCCCTTTCATGTCTATCCTCCCTACTATCCGAAAGACGCCGCCTATCATAACGGCACGGTGTGGACGTGGCTTCAAGCGCTGGTGATCTCGGAGCTCTGCCGTTTCGATCGGCACGAGTTTGCCTATCAACTGACGGATGATGCGATACATCAAATCTTGGATCGCGGAGCAGTGGGGACACAATCGGAGCTACTCGAAGCGATCCCACGGCCGGGCGAAACCGAGGCGCGACTTTCGGGCACGTTTTCTCAGGCTTGGAATCTCGCAGAGTTCATACGCAACTTCTACGATGATTATCTTGGTGTACGCGTCAGCTTACGGCAACATCATCTTGCACTGAGACCTCGCTTGCCGAACGTGCTCGGTACCGTTCGGGCAACGATCAATTTCGACGGTCGCTCACTCCCCATTGTTGTGCACCGATCGGGAGACTCGACTTTGGTCACTATCGACGCGAAGAACTTGAGGACAGGAGGTTCAGCAGAGATCAGCTTGCTCACTTCACGTGGGACCGAAATAAGGGGGTTCTTTGCGATTCAACCACATTCCAACATTTTGTCCACACTTCACGATACCAGTTTGTCCATTGAAATCAATGGAGTTAGGGAGATGGCGCTCCGAGTTATCCACAGCCAATCCCCAACGGCACTTATACCGGAACCGTTAGCTTTTGTGCACCCGCGCCTTCGTCCCGAACTTCGAGCGCTGAAGGGACCACCCTATCCATTGATTGCTCATGAAGCGATCAAGGCGGAAAACCCAAAAGCACGAACGCTTGTACGCGCGGATGATCCCGTGGGCGATGACAAAGGAGACGGGAGCTATACCTATCCGCTCAACCCGCATTTCGTCCCGGGCGCATTCGACATCACCCACTTCGCTGTTTCCGTCGATGATCGCAATGCATACTTTGATTTGCGATTTCGTGCACTTGCCGATCCGGGCTGGCATCCCGAGTACGGATTCCAACTAACGTTCATTGCGATTGCTCTCGATACGAACGGACGTGCCACCGTCGGAACGAGAGAAGTGGGAAGAAATGCACAGTTCGTTCTCCCTGCGCGCCGCGCATACCAGCGCATCATCTACATAGGCGGAGGCGTGGAAATCGAAGATGATCAACGCACCATACTCGCCGCATACATCCCGAGCGAGGGAGACGTCTCCAATCCGCTCGGCGACGCTTCAACCGCGACGATTCGCTTTGCTCTCCCTCTTGCTTATCTCGGCATACCCACCTCGCGATGGACATTCACCGTACTTGTGGGAGGCCAAGACGACCATGGTGGCGCGGGACTCGGAGAGTTCCGCGCAGTATCCACCGTCGCAGACGAGTGGCACGGAGGCGGAAAGCGCCGAGTTGATCAGCCGAACGTGTACGACGTCCTCATCGCCCCCGCACAATCTCGCCAGTGAAGGCTATCGTACTGCCCTTTCCCACACTGAAGGATAAACCAGAACGCACGCCAACACAGCGCCAACAGACCAAGAAGCGGAGCGGCACAAGTTCCAATACTCTAGCTATCGTAAGTTCCAAACTTCAAGCTCCAAGCTCCAACACTGTTAGTCTCAACTTTGCTTCCCTCCGCACACAGCCGACGATTTCGCAACGCGCAGATTTGGGTTGCGCGCGTGAACAGTGTCATGCTGAGCGTTGCTTCTCAAACGCGAAGCATCCATAACCACAGCTCTGCGTCGAACATATGCCGAGGTTGTCTATGAAGGAGGTTTCGACTCCGTTCCGCTTCGCTTCACTCCGCTCAACTTGACGAGGACGGCTGGTGTTTACTGCGGTGTTGTACTTTCTCTTTGGAAGAGAAAGTACCAAAGAG
>PSMW01000034.1:2618-29181 GCA_040290295.1 Ignavibacteria bacterium | reverse complement strand
TAAACCTTTCAGGGCGTCGATACCGACCTCACAAGCCGTGAAGTTTCACAACATGCTTTTGAACGAGCCGCCGTTGGGCTTCATCCCATCGTCCGAAATTCTTATCATTGAATGGCCCAACACCACTACTTTTCTGTTTCGGCATGCACAAACATTTTTTTATTACCGGCGGGACGGGATTGGTCGGTAAGAATCTGATCCCGCGATTGCTCAAGAAGTTCTCCGGTTCGACGATCACCCTCCTTGTTCGCGGCGAAGACGAGGAGGAGGCGCAGGAACGTACGCGTGCGATTGCGCGGGAGGTCACCGTCGAGTTCGGTATTCCCGACGCGCCCCAACGCATCAACGGAATGCTGGGCGATGTCGCTCTCGATCACTGCGGGCTGAGTCAGGTGCAACTCGAACGCATCGTTGCGGAGACCACGCACATCGTTCACGGCGCGGCAACCATCCGCTTCGATCACCCCATCGACGAAGCACGCGCCATCAACTGCGGCGGCACGCGCCGCATGCTCGCCATGGCCCACAGGTGCGCCGAACGCGGACGACTCGAACGCTTCGTGTACATCGGAAGCTCCTCCGTCTCGGGCAAACGGAGCGGCATGATCTACGAGCATCAGTTGGAAATGGGTCAGCAATTCTTCAACACGTACGAGCAATCGAAGAACGAGTCGGAACGCATTGTGCGCAACGCATTCGATGCGCTGCCGTGCACCGTGTTTCGCCCGAGCATTATTATCGGCGACTCGCGCACCGGCAGGACCTCCTCGTTCAACGTCATCTACATCCCGTTGCGGTTGGTGTACAAGGGACTGCTCACCTACGTTCCGGGCACGCCCGATACGTTGATGGACCTCGTCCCGATCGACTGGGTGGATGATGCCATGGTGCACATCCTCTCGCAGGATGCGTCGGTGGGCAAGGTGTTTCACATTACGGCAGGACCAAAGCGGGCGGCACGCCTGGATGAGGTAGTCGTAGCAGCAGTGAGGTATTTCGACGCACGCGCACCTCTCAGGCATCCCCGCACGATGGAGTTCGTATCGAAAGAAGAGTACGACCGGCGACGCGCCGCAATGCGTGGCAGAGAAGAGGCGCTGATGTCGCAACTCGATACACTCTTGCCCTATGTAACCGTGAACCGCTTGTTCGACTCCACAAACACCGATCTGTTCCTGGAGGGAAGCGGAATCGTCTTCCCTCTGTTCAAGGATTATTCGGACAAGATTTTCGAGTATTGCTTGAAGACCAACTGGGGAAAGCTCACGGACTGACAGACCGCTCCCACTCCTCCCTCAGCCTACTATGCTTCGAATCGAGCGCCCGATCGATCGCGAGCACACCGTTGAGGTGATCGATCTCGTACTGAAACAGCTCGGAGAGCGCACCGACTGCCCGAAGCATTTTGCGGTCGCCTCCACTCGTCCTCTATCGTACTTCGATAGCACGATGCCGCTTCAGCTTGACCATCAGGTCGGGTAAGCTGAAGCAATCATCCCACAGCGTACATGTACTCGCACTCTTCCAATTCACAACGGGATTGACGAGCGCGCTCGGCTCATCGACATGAATGAAAACGACACGTTCGGTTCTGCCGATTTGTGGCGCAGCGATGTCGTTTGGTCTTTCTGAAAAGAACTGTTTAGAGGAGAAAGCCATGCGCGCGGTGAATTCTCCCCATCTTCTGTCCGAGAAAGCGTTCGCCCACCTCGGCAAACTTCGCGGGCACATCGCTGACAAAAAATTGAAGATGCGGTTTGAGCGCCGAGCGATTGCGAAGACGATGCTCGTCGAGGATGCGTTCCACTTCCATCGCTGTCGCCTCACCCGAATCGATCAACGTGACGTTGCCATTCACAACTCGTGCAATCACCTCCTTCAACAACGGATAATGCGTGCAACCGAGGACGAGTGTGTCGATCTTTTCAAGCTTCAGCGGAAAGAGGTATTCCTTCGCCACAAGCTCCGTCACCTTGTGGTGCGTCCATCCTTCCTCAACCAACGGAACGAACAGCGGGCACGCTTGTGCCACCACGTGCGCTTCCGCATCGAGCTGCCGGATGGCATTGGTGTACGCCTTGCTGTTGATCGTTGCCACGGTACCGATCACCCCGATGCGCTTCTTCTTGCTCGCAGCCACGGCTGCAGCAGCCCCGGGACGAATCACGCCCACAACGGGCACATGCGCTTGCTTCATCACCACATCGAGCGCAACACCCGATACGGTGTTGCACGCGATGACGATCATCTTCACATCCTTCGACAGCAGAAAGTCCGTATCCTGCGCCGCGTACTCGCGAATCACCTGCGGTGATTTCGGACCGTACGGTACACGCGCGGTATCGCCGAAGTACACGATGTTCTCGTGGGGAAGCCGTTGCATGAGTGCATGCACAACGGTCAAGCCGCCGATGCCGCTATCGAAGACGCCGATGGGTTTTGCGGTCATTGCGATGAGGCAAGCTCCTGTTCCGACGCGAGCGCGATGGTCTGCAGGATGGCGGCGCGTACTTCCGCGCGTCGTTCCGGCTCTGTGATTTGCTTCTCGTTCCGATCGAGCACGTAGAAAGCATCGACGATGCCGTCGACCCGTGTGGCGATCTTCGCAAAGTAGATGTCGAGACCCAGCTTGGAGATGGTTTCGGTTACCCGATAGAGAAAGCCGAGCGAGTCCGGAGCGTACACATCGACGATCGTAAAGCGCGGGTGGTCTTCGAACTGCACATCGGTACGGATGTTCGGGTTGACGGGACGTTTCAGCCGACGTTTCCACTTCCGGCGGTGAGCAGCGAACAAATGCTCGATGTCCAACGTCCCGGCGATCACCTCGTGTAAATCCCGGGCGATCTTCTTACATGTCGCTTCGCTCAACTCCTTTTTGGTCGTCGCGTCGCTTACACGAAAGCGGTCGATGATAACGCCATCGTCGCGCGTGAAGATGTTAGCGTCGAAAATGTTCGCGTCGTTCGCGGCAAGCACGGCGCAGAATTTCGACAACGCAAACGGTGCATCGTCGGCAATCACCGTCATCTCCGTGAAGCCTTCGCGGTGTGAGAACAGGGTCGAAACAGGCTCATCCGTCCGGCTCCGATGAATATGTTGCGCGATCTCCTCTTCCGTAAACAGCGCAACATAGGCTTCGCTCTCGATCCTCGCCAAGTGGTCTTCAACCTCGCGGCGATCGAGCGTAGCGCTCAACCGCTCGAGCAACGTTTCCACCGCTCGTTCGTGGCGCGCTTGTTTGAATTGTTCGATTTGCTCGCCTTTGAGATTGCGGTGCAGCACTTCCGCCGTAAGGCGGTACAACTCCTCCAACAACGACGCTTTCCATTCCGTCCACACATTGATGTTGACGGCGGACAGATCGGCATACGTGAGCACGTAGAGAGAGTCGAGTTGATCAGGGCGTTCAAACTTCGCTGCAAATTCCTTGATCGTTGCCGGATCGTGAATGTTGCGGCGGAAGGCGACTTGCTCCATCACCAAATGATGCCGAATGAGAAAGGCGACATCAGGGATCGCATCGGGCATGCCGAGGCGTTCGAGGACACGCCGTGCAAGCTCGACACCCGTCACTTCGTGGTCGGCAACGCCGAGGGGCTTGGCGATGTCGTGCAACAACAGCGCCATGTAGAGAACATCTTTGCGGCGGATAGTGCGGAACACGTCGCGGAGGAGTCCCCGATGCTCGCGCAACCGCTCCGCATTGGCAAGAGCAATAATGGTATGCTCGTCCGCGGTAAAGTAATGGTAGAGATTGTGTTGGAAGAACGCGACGAGGTCTGCCCACTCGGGAATATACGCGCCGAGCACATCAAGTTCGTTCATGTCGTGCAAGGTTGCCGCAACGCGCCGCGAGTGGAGAATGCGTCGGAACAGGACTGCAAGCTCAGGAGACTGCCTCGCTGCATCGTCGAAGAGATCGAGGCTGGCGGCGATGGCGCGGCGCAGTCCCGCATGCAGCTCGAGTTCGTACTCGGCGCACAGCGTGAACGCAACCAGAACCTCTCGCGCCGAAGAAAGCCGACGAACGTCCGGCCCGATCATAAGCACGCCGTCGTGTCGCAAGAACGTCTCGCTCAACTGCTCCGCACGAGAGGAAGCGTACCGTACTGGTGCGATCACATCGTGAAATCGATGGGAGAGATTTCTGTACAACCGATGCAGTGTGCGCGCATGGAGGTAATACTCGCGCATGAACACTTCCACCGAGTGGAGTTCCGCTCTTCTTCCAAAGCCGAGCGACTCGGCAATCTCACGTTGCAAGCTATACTCCAGTCCGTCAGTCGCAGTACCGCGGCGAAAGTGCATTTCATGACGCGTGCGCAGCAAGAATTGCAGCGCCCGTTCGACAAGAAGCCTCTCCTGTTCATCGAGCACGCCGCGGTGCTCCATCTCGGTAACGAAACGTCTGATCGCAGGGAGTGTTGTGTCGAGCGGGAAGAAATATGCCGGATCGTTATCGCGATACAGCCACAATAATGCGTGAACATCGCGCAGCCCGCCCGCGCTCTTCTTGACGTTTGGCTCCAACAATTTTACGGAATTGCCGAAACGCTCGTGCCGCGCCCACGCTTCCTCGAACACGCCTTCGATGAACCATCGGTCGGCGCCCTGTGCCACGTGTCGTTGCATCGCGTCCAAGAACGCATCGGCAAGAACACGATCGCCGCAAACGAATCGGCTTTCGAGCATCGAAGCCCAGGAAGCAATGTCCTTACCATGTTGTGCAAGCGCTTCGTTCACGGTACGCACGCTGTGTCCCACACTCAAGCCGGCATCCCACAACACATGGAGAAACTTTTTCGCCGTCTCCTCCGCCGCTTGTTTCCCTTTCCCTTCGTCCGCCAGCACCATCACATCCACATCCGATTGAGGGCAAAGCTCCGTCCTCCCGTAGCCGCCGAGCGCCAGCACGGCAAGGTTCTCGCCGTTCGCACACGCAGTAAACGCCTGCTTAAGCGCGTCGTCCATCATGGCTGTCAACGCAACGCACGTAGCGAAGCCGTCCGCTCCTGCATGATGTGCAGCAGCGATGTCGGAGCGTTGTTGGGAGAGAACGCGTTTGAGCGAAGCAGTGGTCTCGTGCATGGCAGAATATACTCAGAGCGGGGATAATTCAAAAACGCCTCGTTGCGGTAGCGAGAACGACACGAGCGATGGCGTGCGCAGCATCAGGGTGTGTGCTTGTACACTTGTCCATCTTTCATGACAAACGCAACGCGTTGAAGCAGCGTGATGTCGTCGAGAGGGTTGCCTTTGACAGCGATGATGTCCGCATACGCACCTGCCGAGATTTGGCCGATCTTCCCTTTCATCTCCAACAATTCTGCCGCAACGGTCGTCGCCGACTTGATTGCCTGCATCGGCGTCATCCCCCATTGTACCATGTAGGTGAACTCTTTGGCTTGGTGTTCGGTCCAGGCAAATCCTCCTGCATCGGTACCGAAGGCAATCTTCACGCCCGCCTTGAGTGCCTTCGAGAACGTGATGGGAAGGATGTCGTTGAACGCTTTGTTCATCGGATTACCGGCGGCAGCGCGGCCCTCCGCCACCCAGACGTTGACGTAAATGGTCGGGCACCAGAACACACCGTTCTGAACCAGTAGCTTGATGCACTCATTATCCATCGCAAACCCATGCTCGATGGAAGCAGCACCCGCCTTGACGGCAGGAATCACACCGTCGCGGGTAACTGCATGCGCCGCGAAGCGTTTGCGCGAGGCGCGCGTTTCTTCCGCAACGGCATTGAGTTCTTCGTTCGAAAAATTGGGAAGGCTTCGAAACGTTCCGTCCGGCAAACGGTAGTAGCCGCGGTCGGCGTAGATTTTTATCCAATCGGCACCGTAGGAAATCTGCTCGCGCACGGCACGGCGAGCTTCGTCCGCCCCGGTCACTTCCTGAACACCCTTCGGCATGTGCAACTCCCACGCAAACGTCCGATTGCTCAAGAGATAATGTCCTGTCGTGTTGATCGCTCGCGTGGAAACAAACAGGCGTGGCCCCTCGATCACGCCGTTGTTGATCGCCTTCTTGAGATCGACATCGGCGTACATCGCGCCTTCGGTCTCCACATCTCGCAATGTCGTAAAGCCGTTGAGGAGCGCGGTCTTGCACGCTGCCGCAGCGCGAAGCGTTCTGTAGGGGATGGACTCTTTCAGAATTTGCTCGGCGTAGTCATCCTCCGTAATATCTCCTTGCAGCAGTACGTGCGTGTGGCAGTCGATGAGTCCGGGGAGAACCGTCATTCCCGAGAGATCGATGACGGAGGCATCTTCGGGAAGAGCTAGCCCGCTCCCAACCCGCTTGACGAGGTGTCCCTCGATGACAATCACCGCATTCTCCATCGGCTTGTCCGACTTCCCGTCAATGAGTCTTCCACACTTGATAGCAATGGGATGCGGCACGGATGTTTGCGCACAGACAAGTGAACACAGCATCGCCAACAGTGCTAAAGACGTAAAGAGTTTCATAGTTCCTCCACGATTGTCGGTGAGATGTTAGTCCGCGTGCGACTTTTGCCGTACGACGTTTTTCTCCGCCATGCGTTCCAACTCCTCCGCCGCCGAAAGGATCACCTCGGCTTCGCTCCGGATTGCCTCGGCAGCTCGAAGGATTTCTTGTTCGGCTTCTTTCCACTTCTTCTGTTCGATCGCTTCACGAACACCCGGAAGGGTCTTCACAGCATAGCCTGTGTAGAGCCCCGGCGCATAGATCAGATGTTTGAACCACGGACGATTGGGAAGTCCTGCCGCATGCGTCAAGCGCCGCTCGCTCTCGATGAGTTTTTTGTCGAGGGATGGAATAGCATGTCGCACCGAGGCTGCTCGATCCTGAGCTTTCTCATACCGCGTTGCAGCATCGGTGAGAAAAGCAGAAGCATTTTCCAACGGAGCAAAATTCAGAAACGGAGGCACCTCTTCTTTTACAGGCGGAACGAAACGCTTTCGTGGATCAGCCGTCGCTGCAAACACACCTTCGTCGATCTGACGATGACGTTCCAGCACCTCATCTCGCATCTCCTTTGCAAGTTTTTTCAGTTCATCCACATATCGGCTGAACGCATTTGCCTGTTGCCTAAACTCGAAGGGGAGTATCTCGGCATCTGCTGCACGGATGACTGCAGTACCGGCGGTTTGCGCGAGCGCTTTGCCGTACACGAAGTTCGTGTCCGAAAAATGGGTGTACCAGAAGAAGTCATCGTAGATCGAATGATAGATACCGCCGCCGTCTTCGCCGCCGCAGCATGGACAAGCGTGAGGGAAACGATGCAGCCACGAAGGAAAGAAACAACTGGTCGAGTCATATCAACATACGAGATGGTGAGTGAAGTGCCCTCGGAATGCTTCGTCAATATCAAAAGAAGAAGCAAGACAAGCAACATGACATGCCCGTACGCTCATGCGCTCGCAACGCGTCTAACACCAACATCACTCGTCATGTTCAACGCATCGAGCGAAGCCATACCACAGTGCGACCTCCTTCTTGGTCCACCTGCTTCGCAGGGACGCCCAACTCTTCCAGAAGCCGGTTGGAAGAGTGTTGCACGTGTGGGGAGATTTGTCTTTGGGAAAGTTTGGGAAAGAAAGAGAAGCCTCGCTTTCTTCGAACGAGGCTTCGATCGGGAGTGAAGGAAAGAGAGAAGCCTCAACCGGGCAAGAGAAATTCGGGCAAGCTCCACCTGACATGAAATGCCGTTCGAATGATTGCCGGCTCGCGGCCGCGCTTTTCGAAGCCGGCGGCAAACTCGAGCCAGAAGCTGCTCAGCGGATTCAACTCGCCTCCGACGCTGAACAAGTACAACGCAGGTGATTGGTCCATCGCGGTGATTTGTCCTTCGCCGTACACCTTCAACGCGTTGGACCCGACATAGAAGCGCGAAGTCATTGCCACGCTGGTCGAATCCATGTGCAACTGGAGTGAACGTTCGATGCTGCCAGACAGATTGAAAACGAACTGTCCCCACGTGCCGACGCTGAAGGCACCCGCGAGCCACGCTTGGTACTTGTCTGCACGAGCGTTGCGCGCAAAGGAATCGGGTGAGGCGAAGCGTACTGCTGCCGCGAACTCGGCGATGTTTGCGTTCCACGTTTGATCCCGCTGTTTGGCGCGAAGGTGATCGACCTCTCGTTCCAATGCATCGACGTCTGCGGCTTCGACATCGATCCGTCCTGTTGAGGTCGGTGGAGCGATTTGCACTCTGCGTGCGACCGCCTGATTGATCTGGAGGGCGAGCGTGGAGAGGTTTTCGATGAACATGCGATCGGCTCTCGGGTCGGCGTCGTCGGTGAGTGTGAGGCGAAGTCCTACACTGGCATGGAGACGCCCGGTGTTGTCGTCGAACGAGCGGCTCGCCAGAGAAAGGCGAGCGCGATACCAAAACGCGTTGGCATTGTACTGGCGAATCGTGAGCGTGCTGCCGCCGATGAGCAAGCCCGGAGAGAATTCTGCCGCGAAGGCACGCGGGAGGACTCCGCCTCCTCGCGCGAAGTCCGCAACGGCGAGCGCCACCTCTTGCACCGACGTGGGGCGAATGATTGCCGTCGGCGAGTAGTTGAGAATGGTGAACGCCGGCGCGTCGGGTACGGAGAAGTTCAACCGAGCGTTTCTGACCAGTGTGTTGCCGAGCGGCGGTTCCTGACTTCTGCCGCTGCCGACCGCAAGAGCGGTGAGGAGAACGATCATGACGATGCGTTTCATGGGTAGCTCCTCACGTTAACGGGGAAAGTTGCACGGCAAGGCGCGTGGAGATCGACTTGCGATCGAGGGCGCCCTCGTCGAACTCGCGTCCACGTTCCACTCCATCCTGACGAACGATCATATCCACCCGATACCGCTCGCCGGGCTTCGGGTTCGGCGAGAGGATCGTCGCGACGCAATCGAGAATGCGGCCGACGTTCACCTTCGCCGGCTTCGGGAGCGTGAACACATCCGGCTCGTTGTCGGTGTTCACACCCTCGCCGAGAATCTTCCCATGTCCCGATGGGAACCACAGTTTCAATGTGTACGCTCCCACCTGTGCGAAGCCGAAGGCCATCTCCACAGTAATGGGACCCCCTGTGGGCTTGATGGGTATGGTGTTGAGCGGCATGGGGACCTCCTTGATTGTGAGTGATCGCAGTACGCTTCGTGCGTATGACCGTACACGATGTACCGGATACGCTTGTCGCGCTGAGGCGAAAAGAACTCCTGCCGCGCCCCTTCCTTCAACTCATCGTTGTGCGACGAGAACAGTGCAGCGAATTCCATGAGTCGTTCGGCGAGGTCGATACCGTACGCCTTCAAACCGAGCCGCGCAAGCGAAAGTTTATCGGTGAGATCGAAACTGCTGATCCCATCCCATGAGCGAGCAAACGACGAATCGAGCAGTGCATCGAGTGCATCCACGAGCGCTCGCGCTATCGGTTGAGTGTAACGTTCTTCGTTGTTGCGCCTGAACCACCGGAGCCACAAGAAGATGTCCGTCATCGGTCGCAAGTTATTCAGATCCATCAACCCGCCCAACAATGCGTGGTCCTGCTCCGAGGTGAAACCTTCCTTCCGAAATTGCATGCGGCAGTTATAGAGGAAGCCGCTCAACAATTCGGCGGTGATCACTTCGCCGATCGCTATCACGTTCGCGAGTTGGGATCGAACCGATCGATAAGTGTACCGTTGTGCAGCACGCGTTCCCAAAACGCTTTCGCATGGCATTGCTCGTCCCACTCATGGCCATGGCGTGCAAGCAGTCCGTACTCCGGTGCGACGACGCTGAGTGCAAAGGTGGGTGCACGATGCGGAAAGCGAAGCCGAAGTTCTTCTTGCAACGAGACGAAGGTGTTGAACGCCTTATCGTGGTTGCCGACGACGTAGGTGAGCGGGAGCGGGAGACCCGCGATCTCGGGATGGAGTGCGAGCGAATCGAGCATGGAGATCAATGCCTGCCCCGATCCATCAGGTGCTGCAAGAATGCGATCGAGCACGACATGCACTTCCGTTGTCTTCTTCTTTCGAACGTTAAGCAGGATTTCTTCCTTCAACAGCTCGTACGCTCCGGGATCGACGTTGCGCGCTGTGGAGCCGTCAGTGATATGCAGATCGCTGAGAAGGACGATCATAACGCGCCTTGCACTGCTTGTTCCTCCTGCTGCAGTTGTTTGATCCAGTACCAATACGCGACGATCATCACTCCGGCGACGAGGTCGAACACGCCCGCGGCAAGCGCATAGAGCGAGAAGATATTGTCCTGAATCGCCAAGCCGACAGCAGCAGCCGCGAGAATTTTCTGGATGCCCGTCCAGAGCACGGCAACATGTTGTGCGTCCGAGCGAACCAGCGCATGCATCAGCAGTGCGCCGAAGGAGGCAGTGAGCACACCGGTGATCATGAGGAAATGCTTGCTGGCGAGCGTCACCTCGGGCGAAACGACTTGGAGCAACAGTCCCGGCGCTGCGCATTGCACAACGCCGCTGATCACGGTGATAGCGCCGATACCGTACAAGGTCCGCCAAAAGCGGTCGCGAAGAAGTATCATGAGATGTGCACTCGATTGTGAAGAAATTCCGATGATCGTGCGATCCAACTCGACCCTGCGCTCATCGGGAGTATCGAGGAATCTTCAAGAGCAATGCACCGCCAAAGTATGTCTGATGGAAGTGAAAATCAAGCTCCGCGGCGCAGTGTGCTGAACGCCTACACAAAGGTGCTCGTTACTCTTCGACCACTTCAACGTTCGTAACGAAGTACTCCGTTTCGCCGAACAATGTCGTCGGCACGCCGATATGTTGTTCATAATGGAGACGGACTCGTTTGCCGAGCGAGGCGTTGATCTTCGCAGCAACGCTGTCGGTGCGCACGGTGAACCGAAAAATTTCGGGCAACGTGCCGGGTATGGAAACCATCGCCAACTCGCCTTCCCACGTCTTCACAAGGAAGCCTTTCTTCGAAAGCTTTTGGACGTACCCTGCGCGTTCGCCGGACGAATAGCTCCACGTCAGGACGAACCAGGTGTACGCTACAAACAGCACGAGGGGTGTCAGAAGAACGGTGAAGAGCCAGAACTTCCAGCGGGACTTCTTTCTTCCCGTCGGTTGAAGTGAGGGATTGTCGAGGCTCATAGTTCTCTTCGGCGATGTCTGGTGTGAACGGATGCAATCTACACAAGGGACAGAGGAGAAGCAAGACGCCGGCGATTGAGCGCCGATTGCAACTCCTCGGCAAATGCTGTATATTTTTTCGAATCAAGCGGGATTAGTTGATTGGTTCAACGCGAGCTTCCCAAGCTTGAAAAACGGGTTCGATTCCCGTATCCCGCTCTACACGCGATCGTTTCGTACCATCCGATCGATCTCGAAGCGTTTCTCGACTCGTCCATGCCGACATCATCATTCGAGCTTTTCAAGATCGCCTTCCCACGATTTCTTCATTTCGCATTCCTCAACACCATGCGGAAGGAATTGGCTGATTGCCGTTCCTGTTTGGATATCGGATGCGGGGCAGACTCTCCTGTTCGGCATCTGCGCTTCGAGTACTCCGTCGGTGTGGATGCCTATGAGCCGCTCCTTCAGGAAGCGCGCCGCAAGCACACCCACCATGAGATTCACCGTGTCGATGCACGAGACATCGGTCGAACGTTTTCGCCCGGCGAAGTTGACTGTTGTGTTGCTCTCGATCTCATCGAACACCTGACCAAGGAAGACGGTCTGCACTTGATCGCCGATATGGAACGCATTGCTTCCAAAAAAATTCTTCTCTTTACTCCCAACGGCTTTCTCCCGCAGCATCAGCATGAGGACGACTTGCAGGAACATCTTTCCGGCTGGACGTCCGGTGAATTTGAACGTCTCGGCTTTCGAGTCTTGGGAATGTTGGGATGGAAGGCGTTATGCGGTGAGTATCACCAGCATCGAGTGAAGCCCAAAATTCTTTCGGGCGTGCTCAGCGCTCTTTCTCACCTCTGCTACACACGGCACCACCCTGAGCATGCGGCAGCGCTTGTCTGTATCAAAGCAAAGAAAGGAGAAATGAGATGACCAAGCACCTTCGGGCCGTTGCAACGCTTATCGTGACGGCGATGGTTGTGCTCAGCGCGCACGCCCAGGAAGCGGTTCTTGTTGTCGAGGATAGTGTGACGTCAAAAGCCGTCAACGCGATAATGCGTCTGAACGTTCTGTTGCCGCCGGGATACCCTGCGTCGCACGAGCGCTATCCGACGCTCTATCTCCTTCATGGTTTCGGCGGCGATCAATCGGATTGGGTGAAACGGTCGGGACTCGTCAAATATCTTCGCCATGAACAATGGATCGTCGTCTGTCCCGCCGCGCACAACAGTTGGTACGCCAACTCCGCCGATGGCAAGCGGTTGTACGAAGACTATATTCTGAACGAACTGATTCCTCATGTCGAAAGGAAATATCGAACACTGGGCACGCGGCATGGTCGCTTCATTGCAGGTCTTTCGATGGGAGGTTATGGTGCATTGAAGTTAGCGTTGAAGTATCCTTCGCGATTTATTTTTGCAGGATCGTTCAGCGGCGCGTTGTATGTGCCGGTCGGCTTTCGGGCGGACAACAAGGAGATCTCCGAAAGTCTCGCTGCAGCCTTCGGTAGCGAGAAATCAGCTCACTGGACACGCAACGATCTCGCAGCGCTTCTGGACAGCACAGCAAATGTGGGATCACTGCCGTATCTCTACATCGCTGTGGGAAAGGACGACGCTTTCGAACGGATCGTTGAGAGCAACCGTCGAATCGTCGAGCGACTGCAGCAACGCGGCGTGCTCTACGAATATCACGAAACGCCGGGCGGACACACATGGCAATATTGGGACAAAGAGCTTCGACCGTTCCTACAACGTTTGAGAGCATTCGATCCTCTCTCACCGTAACCATGCTGGACGAATGTTTCCATGCCTCCCCTCAAACAAGCACTGACCCGATTCGACCTTACGATGATTGCGATCGGTTCGACGATCGGGTCGGGCATTTCCCTCACGCCATCGTTCCTTTGGAGAATATTCAACGAGCTGATCTCGTACGTCGTCTTCACCGATTGGATTTTCTTCGGCTTGACTGCGGCAAGTGTCTTCGTCTTCCGTCGCCGTATGCCTTGATGCCGAACGACCGTACAAGACATTCGGGTATCCCGTTACGCCGCTGTTTTTCATTGCCGTTGCAGCATGGTTTGTCGTGAACACGTTCATCGAACAACCTCAACAAGCTGTCGCCGGCTTGAGCTTCCTTGCATTGGGCGTTCCCGTCTATTGCCTTTGGAAGAACAGGTCGAGACTCACACCACAGACGTGATTGTCTCACTATCTCGAGGATGACATCATGAAAACAATCAAGAACAACTATCCCTACTATGACGTGGAGCCGATCTCCACGCTTGCCGAGATGCTGACGAAGTCCGTGGAGAAATACCCCAACAAGCTTGCCTTGGAAGACCTCAACCCGACGCCGATAGCGCGGGTAACCTACCGCGAGCTTTACGATCACGTGCTGATGTTCGGGAGTGCCATGAAGAGCTTGGGCTTGAAGGAGCGCGACCATATCGCTTTCATCGGCGAGAACCGCGTGCAATGGGCGATCACGCATCTTGCGTGCGT
This sequence comes from Ignavibacteria bacterium, assembly GCA_040290295.1. Taxonomy (GTDB): domain Bacteria; phylum Bacteroidota; class Ignavibacteria; order UBA10030; family UBA6906; genus CAADGV01. The sequence goes on along the minus strand of PSMW01000034.1, from coordinate 15,596 downwards.
GACGTTCAACTTCGTTGCCGTTCCGATCGACAAGAATCTGGAAGAGAACGACATCGTCAACATCCTGCATGTGTCGGATGCGAAGGCGGCGGTGTTTTCCGAATCGTTCCGCGACATGTTCATCGAGTTCAAACATGCGGTCAAGGCATTGAAGTATCTGATCGATATGGATTTGCCGAAGAAGCAGGGTGGCGTGCACTCCATGACAGAGATGATAGAAGAAGCGCGGCGCGCCGTGCGGCATCCACAGTTCACTCGCACGAATCCCGATGACGTCGCCGTTATCGTCTTTACCTCCGGCTCGATGGATCGCGCAAAAGGCGTGATGATGTCGCAAAGCAATCTTTGCACGAATCTGATGGATATGCGCCGGATGATTCGGCTCGGTCCCGATGACCGCTTCCTTTCCGTTCTCCCGATGCATCACACGTACGAGGGAACATGCGGCTTCCTGTGCCCGCTCTACGCCGGCGCGTCGGTGCACTATGCGCGCAGCCTCAAGACAGTGCTCGAAGATATGCAACGTGCCCGCCCTACGATCTTTCTTGGTGTGCCGCTGATGTACGACAAGATGTATCGGCGCATCATGGCGGCAATCGAAGAAAAAAAGATCGCCAAGACCCTGTTGCCTTCGTTAAAAGCTGTTGCGGGCTGGCTGGAAACGTTGGGTGCCGAGAGCATCCGCAAGAAAATCTTTGCCGAGATTCACGAAACCTTCGGCGGCGCAATCCGCCTCTTCATCGCCGGTGGTGCAGCCCCCGATCCGCACGTCATGAAAGGCATGCGCTCGTTCGGGTTCAAGATCTTGCAGGGATACGGACTTACGGAAACGTCGCCCATCCTGACGGTGAATCGGGAATTCACATTCAAGGATGAAGCCGCCGGCTTGCCGCTCCCCAGCGTCGAAATCAGGATCGCCAATCCCGACGCGAAGGGCCATGGAGAGATCATTGCGCGCGGTCCTTCCATCATGCTCGGTTACTACAAGAACGAAGCCGCCACGCGTGAAGTGTTGAAGGACGGCTGGTTCTTTACGGGCGATCTTGGATACTTCGACGAAGATGGTTTCCTGCACATTCATGGCCGCAAGAAGAACGTCATCGTTGCACGCAACGGCGAGAACGTGTATCCGGAAGAGTTGGAAGATAAGGTGAACAAAATCCCGTTTGTACTCGAGTCGGTAGTCTTTGGAGCAAAGAACGAGAAGAACGATGAGGAGATTCACGTCATGATCGTTCCGAACGCCGAAGCGTTCATCGCGTACGCACAGAAGCATCATGTGGAGGTGACGACCGAGCTGATCGAGCACATGCTGAACGACGAGATTCGCAAGCTCAACGCCGAGCTTCTTGGACACCAACAGATCAAGAAGGTGATCGTGCGCGAAAAGGAATTCGAGAAGACCACGACGCAGAAGATCAAGCGATACCTCATTCAACAGGAGGACTCGATGCATTGATGCCCCAGCGTGCGCACCGTACGGTGCCGACTCACTCCTTCACAGCCGCAGACGCTACCACATACATTGCCGCAGCAGCGGCCATCACCCACGAGAAGCCGGCTTCCAAAGCAAGCAACGTCGCCAACGGCGCTGCAATCACCGAAGCACACCCATTGATGCCCCAGCCCCACGCGGGCGCGTGCGGATGCAGAGCGGCAAAAGACCGCATGCCCAGGGGGAAAGGTATACCCATCACGAAAGCACACGGAGCAATCATCCCACATGCAAGAAGAAATTTCAGCGGCGAACTGAGGGTGAAGGTGTGTTGCATGAGGAGGTGGATCACAACGGTTGAGACCAGAACGAGAACAGCCACACCGATCGTAACGCGACGTAGCACAGCCGGGCGTGCAACGATGCGCGTCGAGACAGCGCTGCCGATTCCGGAGAACACCAACATCGCGCTAATGACCGTAGCGGCGGCAAAGAGCGGCTCACCCAAGTAGAGAACGAAGCGTTGTATCGCCAGCATCTCTATGAACATGTAGCCGAATCCGAGAGCAGCGAAGTAGAAGAACACTCTCCCTTTGCTCACGCCGGTTACGCGCATGCGCACGAGCGGTACCACAACAAGGAGAAGGGCAAGCGCGGCGATCTGGACAAGCGTAAGTGCGATGAGGAACGAACCGAGTTCGAGAAACGGAAGCGATGGGCCGCCGAACATCTCCCTGAGGTGCGGCACACTCTTCCACCGCAAGAATTGCGAAAAGTATGGACGCTCGTCGGTGGTCGGTGCAATGCGAAACTCGTACTGCTCGATGATTGCCTTGCGCCGCGCGGTGAGAATCCCGTCCACCAGCCCGAAGAACGAGCGATCGTACAGAACGTTGTGCTTATTCCGTTCAAGCGGAGTGCCCGTTGGCAGCAGGAGCGGATCGAATCCCATGCGCTCGCAGAAGGTCTGAACACGTTCGACTTCTTCTCGCGTCAGTGGCGTTTTCTTTACGACGAAGGTGACGGTACCCCAACTGCGAATTGCAACGAGGTGTTCCTTCGGATTGACGATGCCGGCATCGTCGAGCATTGCCGCGATCGTCGTCAGTGCGCGCAGCGGATGACGAATTGGTTGATCCATGTACGACGTGATGCTGATGGTGCCGCCTGGCGTGAGTCGGTGCCACATCTCCTCGAACGCCTCTTTGGTGAGGAGATATTGTTCTTGCAACGCATAGATGCCCCCCGTACCGCCGAAGGCATCCAACAGAGGGAGGAGGATGAGATCGAAACGCGCCGTGTCGGTGCGAAGATACGTCCTCGGGTCAAGGGGATGAACACGAACCGCGGGATGCAACAAAAGCGAATCCGACAGAGCAGCACATTCGTGCATCAGGAGATCGAGCACCTCGCCGTGAGGCTCGACGATCGTGACGTGCGATGCACCTCGAGATAAGGCATGTGTTGCGAACCATCCCGTCCGTGCCTGCAACACGAGCACGCGGTGACGATCGTCGATGACATACGGCAGCGCGAGCGTTGTGAAGTCTTCGATGGACGTTGTGTCGCTCTTCCGCCAGCGCGCGATTGGACCAAACCAGTCGCCATTGTTGAACACCACATCGTATGAAGGAACGACACCTTTGTAGGCAAGACTGAGTCCAGGTGCATAGCGTAGGAGCGGTGAGGACACCACTTGCACAAGGCCGAACGGACTCGTGCGTTCGGCTACGACCGTGGCATGCGGTAACGTCAGAGTTCGAGAGAGAGCTTTGTATTCTGAGGGCAGAAGTGTCGGTGGAGAGAAAAAGAAAAAGAGAGTTATCAGAACCCCGATCCCTCCGACGCCCCAGAGTGCCTTCTCATTCCGAGAGAGAAGAAGAATGCCTGCCCCTCCAGCGAGAAGTCCGACCACTGCCGTAGCTTGCTGAGCGGGTACCAACCACAGCATCCACAAGCCTGCTACCCCGCCTACGCCGGAGCCGAGAAGATTGGCGGCGTAGCATTTGCCGGCCGCTTCGGGATATCGGAGAAAGAGCAAACCGATGGCGAGCGCGCCGAGAAGAAACGGAAGAAACAGAACAAGGTATGTGAGCATGAGGCGAACAACGTGCTTGCCTTCGACGAACAACAGATACGCATCGAACCTCACCGGAGCAAGCTGTACGATAGGAAGAGCGATCGTGAGCAGAAGTCCGCACAGCATCATCAGCAGCGGTAGGAGAAGCGACGCTCGATCGAGAAACCATGAGCGACCCAGAGCGAGCACCGTGCCGCTCACCCCGAAGCCGAGGAGCGCGACCGCAATCACCATGTAGGCGAAATGGTACCACTGCACGATGGAGAACACTTGCATTAGAATAAGTTGAAACGCCACAAGAGCACAGGAAAGCAATGCGGCAGAGATCAGGAGGCGTTTCATACGCAGGTCATTTCCCTCGTGTCAACGGAACGAAGCGGACGGGGATGAGGCTGCGCGTGGTGTAGGCTTCACCTCGTTTTTCGACCAGCGTCAACATCTGCACGAGAAACGGTGTTCCGACGGGAATGACCATCACCCCGCCGTCTTTAAGTTGGGCAACAAGCGGCGGTGGAATGTGTTCGGCGGCAGCGGTCACAACAATCGCGTCGAATGGTCCTTTCTCTGCCCAACCGTAATAGCCGTCGGCATTTCGGACGACGATATTCTTGTAGCCGAGTGCAGCGAGGCGTTGCGATGCTTGCTGGGCGAGTTCAGTAATGATTTCGATCGTATAGACCGTATCAACGATCTCTGCGAGAACGGCAGCTTGATACCCTGAGCCAGTTCCGATTTCGAGCACGCGCTGCCCGCGCTGAGGTTTGACCAACTCGGTCATGTACGCTACAATGTAGGGTTGCGAGATTGTCTGTCCGTAGCCAATCGGGAGGGGATGATCGTTGTAAGCAGCGTCGGTCCAGGCGGGGGGAACGAAGAGATGGCGAGGCACGGTGCGCATCGCGCGGAGCGTCGCGGCGTGCGACACGCCTCGTGCAGCGATCTGCGTCCGCACCATTTCCTCTCTCTGCCGATCATAGGGTGGATTCGCCATCATCCACAAAAGTATGGCAGCGAGCGTTAGCGTTCTCATTATCGACTCCGTTGTTCAGACTGCGAGCGATCATCGACGCGCTACGGGAAGCGCGCCCGGAATCACTTCTCGAGCGAACGTTCTACAGACGTCCTCCATGAAAACTATGCAAGGTGCACGTGTTGTTCAAGAAAAACGGTAAGGGATTTCGCAATGCAGGACTGGTATTGCTCGGCGGTTTGGTTTTCAGCTCTTCGGGTATCACGGCTTATGCTCATCATCGCAATGCCGTGACAGGCGGGCAGAAGAGGACACATCGAGCCGCACAATCCTATTCTCAAGTTCCAAGCTCCACCACGTTGAACCTCAACCCTGCCCCTTCCCACACGGCACCGACGATGTTGCGACGCACAGTTTTGGTTTGCGTACACGCAGCATCACTCTCGGCTGCGCAAATTCCTTATTCTCAAGCTCCAAAACGTTGAAGCTGAAGCCTGAATCCTGAACGTTGAACCCCTACCGAATTCTGTCCTGCTATGGCGCTTGTTGGGCTTCCTGTTCCTTGTACTGAAGTTGGTACAGCTTGTAGTAAATGCCGCCGAGGGTAAGAAGCTCCTGATGCGTTCCGATCTCGCGCACCTCACCTTTGTGCATCACGATGATCTTGTCCGCATTCTGGATTGTGGAGAGACGGTGAGCGATCACGATCGATGTTCGTCCTTTGAGCAAACGCTCGATGGCTCGTTGAATGAGCTGTTCGGTTTCGGTGTCCACGCTGGAGGTTGCTTCGTCCAAGATCAAGATGCGCGGGTCGTACGCGAGTGCTCTGGCGAATGAGATGAGTTGCTTCTGACCGACGGAGAGGGTTGCGCCACGTTCCTTCACCTCGGCGTCGTAGGTACTGGTGAGTTGCTCGATGAATGCATCTGCGCCGACTGTGCGCGCAGCGGCAACGACGCGCTCACGGGAGATCTGTTCGTTGCCCAAGTTGATGTTGGACGCGATATCGCCGGAGAACAAAAACACATCCTGCAACACAACCGCAAGATGTTTCCGCAAGTCTTGCTGACGAACCTTCTTGATGTTCACACCATCCAGCAGGATTTCCCCTTTCTGGATGTCGTAAAAGCGAGCGAGCAGATTGATGATCGTTGTTTTGCCTGCTCCTGTGTGGCCGACGATCGCCGCGGTTTCGCCGGCACGAATGGTGAACGAGACGTTCTTGAGAATCCACTCGGTTTCCTGGTCCGACGCGCCGGCATTGTAGGCAAACCAGACGTTTCGGAACTCGATGTCGCCCCGGACCTCGGGCAACGGCACTGGTGTAGGCATATCCGGTACGATCGTCTTGTCGTCCAACAGGCGGAAGATGCGCTCGGACGATGCCATCGCCGTTTGCATGATGTTGTATTTCTCCGACAGGTCGCGGATCGGTCGCCAGAACATCTCGTTGAATTGGAGAAATGCCATCACCGTCCCGATCGTGACGGTGCCGCTCATGGCTTCCAGGCCGGCGTACCAGAGGATCAATCCTACTGCGAGAGCGCCGATCAAATCCACACCCGGATAGAAGAGTGCGTAATAGAAAATGGATTTGATGTTGGCGTCACGGTGTGCGGCGTTGATGCGCTCGAACTGTTGGTAGGCTTTCTCTTCCCGATTGAACACCTGATCCACCATCATGCCGGTGATGTGTTCTTGCATGAACGTGTTGATGCGTGCGAGTTGGATGCGCACCTCACGGTATGCTTCGCGCGCTTTCTTGCGGAACAAGAATGTTCCATAGAATAACAAGGGCAACACACTCAACGAAATAAGTGCAAGCTGCCAATTCATCGTGAACATGAAATACAAAATCCCGACGATCGTGAACACGTCGCTGAACACCATCACAATGCCCGACGAGAACATGTCGTTCAGCACTTCGATGTCGTTCGTGACGCGGGTGATCAGTCGGCCGATAGGATTGCGGTCGAAGAATTGCAGTCCGAGATGCTGCAGGTGGGTGAACACCTCCATGCGCAAATCGAAAATCGTCCTCTGGCCTATCCACTGCGTGAGATAGGCGTTGAAGTACTGAATGACGCCGCGAAGAATTAACACCGCCAAGAACATCAGCGCCGTCATGAACAAACCGTGGCGGTCGCCGTTGGCGATGTTCACGTCCACCGCAATCTTTGTGAAGTACGGACGCACGGCCTCCATGCCGGAGACGACGATGCTCAGGAGGATGCCGAGGACGACATGCCACCGGTAGGGACGCAGATACTTCAGCAGCCGCTTCATCAGCGACGCATCGTATGCTTTACCGAGAATTTCTTCTTCCTGCATGCTGGGTGTCGTTACAATTGATCTAACTCTTCTTCCAGCAGTTGCTTGCGATACAACTCTGCGTAACTGCCTCCTCGCTCGACCAACTCTTCGTGTGTGCCGCGCTCGACGATCTTTCCCTTGTGCAACACAATGATTGCATCGGCGTCTTTCACCGTCGAGATGCGGTGACTGATGATGATGCTCGTTCTGCCTTTCATGATTGACCGGAGGCGGTGAAGGATTTCTTCCTCTGTAGAGGTATCCACGGCAGAGAGGGCGTCGTCGAGAATGAGGATGCGCGGCTTGCGCATCACTGCACGCGCAATGCTCGTACGTTGCTTCTGTCCGCCGGAGAGCGTGATGCCCCGTTCGCCCAGCATGGTGGCGTAGCCGTGGGGAAAATCGTTCACGTCGTGTGCGATACGCGAAATCTCCGCCGCTTCCCGAACATGCTCTTCCGTTCCGTTGTCGGTGCCATAGCGGATGTTTTCCGCGATCGTGTCGGAGAACAGGAACGTCTCCTGCGGTACGTAGCCGATGTGGGAACGCAACACCGCCAGCGGAATCTCCTTGACATTTCTGCCGTCGATCAACACTTCGCCGCTGGTGGCTTCATACAGGCGTGGGATGAGATTTACAAGCGTGCTCTTACCCGCTCCGGTGTAGCCGACGATGGCGAGCGTGGTACCCTCCGGCACGACGAGATTGATGTCCGTGAGCGCCTCGCGGTTCGCACCCTTGTGCCGAAAGTGTACGTGGCGAAACTCGATGGTGCCGCGCAGACTCGTGATCGAAGAATCGGTGCGGGCGCTATCGCGTATCTCCGGCTCGGTATCGAGAATGCGACACAGGCGCGCCATGGAAGCGGCGCCTTGCTGGAGGATGTTGATCACCCACCCGAACGCAATCATGGGCCAGATCAACATCACCAAATACCCGAAGAACGCCGTCAGTTGTCCGATCGTCAACGAACCTGCCATGACGCGCAGTCCGCCGGCGTACAACGCGATCACTAACGAAACGCCGACGAGCAGAAACATGAGGGGCCACATGATGGATTGCACACGCGCTAAGACAAGATTCTTTCTCAAATACTCCCAGCTCAGTGTGCGGAACAACCCGATTTCGTATGCCTCGCGCACGTATGCTTTGACGACCCGAATGCCCGAGAGGTTCTCTTGCGCGCGTGTGGTCAGCCTCGAATATTGCTCCTGTCGCTCTTCGAACTTCTGGTGCACCACCTTTCCGAGTCGGTACACGGCATACGACACAAGAGGAAGCGGGATCATAGCCAGCAGCGTCAACTGCCAGTCGGTGTAGAGCATGACGCTCAGTGCCATGGTAAACGTCATGAGCGTATCGGTCGGATACATGATGCCGGGACCGAGGCAGTTCCGTACGGCGCTGATGTCGTTGGTCGCGTGCGCCATCAGATCACCCGTCGGGGTATTCTGAAAGTAGGAGAGGGAAAGTTTCTGAATGTGTGCAAGAAAGTCGTTTCGCAGATCGTATTCGATGTGACGCGAGACGATGATGATGGTTTGTCGTGTCAGGAACGTGAAGGTGCCTGCGATCAGCGAGAAGAGGACGATGGCAGCAGCCCAGAACAGCAACGAGTCGCCTTCGAGGCTGTGTGTTTCCAAGCCCACCTTCAGCGCATCGACCGCGCGCCCGACAAACTGGGGCTGCGCAACCGTGAACAGATTGCTGCACACCACGGTGAGAAGTCCCCACAGCAGGGTTCGTTTGTATCGCGTCAGGTATGGACGTAGTCTCAATAACGGTTTCATCGCGGTCTGCTCGAGTGTATCCAACGCACCATCATCATGGTCCTGTCTTAGCCGATGATTTCGAAACCGGTGTACCTATGCAACGCTTTGGGGACAACGACTTTCCCCTCAGGAGTCTGATAGTTCTCGATGATCGCGGCAACGATGCGTGGCAACGCCAGCCCCGAGCCGTTGAGCGTGTGCACCATATCGGCCTTGCCCCCCGTCGCGGGCTTGAAACGGATGTTCATCCGCCGTGCTTGATACGATTCGAAATTACTGCACGAGGACACTTCCAACCATCGCTTTTGTCCGATTGCCCAAACTTCGAGATCGTACTTCTTCGTTTGTGTGAAGCCGAGGTCGCCCGTACACATCAGCAGTGTGCGGTAGGGGAGCTGAAGTTTCTGGAGTAAACGTTCAGCGTCGGCGCGGAGCGATTCGAGTTCGTCGTATGAGGTCGAGGGATGAACGAACTTTACCAACTCTACTTTGTCGAATTGATGGACGCGATTCAAGCCCCGCACATCCTTACCGTATGAACCTGCCTCACGACGGAAGCACGGCGTGTAGGCGCACAACTTGATCGGCAACTGCTTTTCGTGCAACGTCTCGTCTCGATAGAAATTCGTCACCGGCACTTCTGCCGTCGGGATGAGATAGAAATCGTCTTTTGCTACCACATACATTTGGTCTTCTTTGTCGGGAAGTTGTCCCGTCCCGGTTGCGCTCGCCGCATTCACGAGGTGGGGCGGAAGAAGTTCGGTGTAGCCGGCGGCTTCCGCCTCATCGAGAAAAAAATTGATGAGGGCGCGCTCTAACTTTGCTCCTTTGCCGACATACACGGGAAACCCCGCGCCCGTAATTTTCACGCCGCGCGGAAAATCGATGATGCCCAGCTTTTCCACCAACTCCCAATGCGGCTTCGGCTCGAAGTCGATCACCGGCGCCTCTCCCCACGTCGCGTGCACCACGTTTTCGGCCGGTGTTCGCCCAAGAGGAACGGACGGGTGGGGAATGTTCGGGATGGCGAGCAGCACAGTGAGCAAGTCGGCTTCGATGCGCGCAAGTTCGTTATCAAGAGCTTTGATCTCATCTGCCACCTTTCGCATCTCTTCAAAGCTTGCCGCGGTATCTTCGCCCTTTGCCTTCTTCTTTCCCACCTCCGCGCTGACGGCGTTCCTCTTCGCTTTCAACTGCTCGACGTGCTGCAGAACGTGCCTGCGTTGTTCGTCGAGAGTCAGAGCCTCATCGACTTTCGACGGATCTTCCCCCTTCTTTCTTACTCCTTCTTTGACAATATCGGGATGTTCACGAATGAATTTGATATCGAGCATGCATCTCCTTTGTTCTCGTCATGGCGTCAAACATTCTACCCAAATGGTGAACGAGATTCAAGACGGAAAAAACCGCAGGGCGGCACACACGCGAACGAGGCGACGGCGTGATGCAGCGACTGCGTGAGCGCGACACTTACTTTTGGTGCTTGCCTGTATTTTGTATGGGAACCGACGCGCTATCCGCCATCATGCGCGGCGTGCGGTTGAGTTGAGACTTCAGGATGATCAATCCTTGCTCCACCGTGCTCGGCTTGTAGCCCAGTTCCACTTCTGCTTTCAGCGTAATCAATCCGCTCTTCAACGGACGGGGTGCCGGCTGTTTCAGCTCGGTGGTCTTAACGGGACGAATGAGGGAGGGGTCGAGATTGAACACTTTCGAGAGTTTGAGTGCGAACTCGTATCGACTCACAATATCGCGACCGGCAAGATGATAGATACCTGTGCGTCCCATTTCGACACCCTGAAGCAAACCATAGGCAAGATCGTCCACCCATGTTGGGTTGCCGAATTGATCATCCACCACCGAGACGTGTCTTCCTTGCTCGAGATTCTCGATGAGCCACAGTGCAAAATTTGGCTTCACGCCGGGCGCGTATCCATAGAGCACCATCGTGCGAGCAATGAGATAGGGAATGCCGCTGGTGCGGAGAAGATTCTCGCTCGCCAGTTTACTTTTGCCGTAATAACTGATCGGCGACGGACGATCGTCCTCAGTGTAGGGTCCCGCTTTCCCGTCGAAAACATAATCGGTCGAGACGTGAACGACCATCGTGTCGTTGCGTTTTGCAGCCTCGACGATGTTCTCGACGCCTTCGACGTTGATCTTCCAGCAACGCTCCCGTTCGGTCTCGCAGAGATCCACATTCGTCATCGCCGCAGCATTGATGATGACATCGGGCGCGCATGCCGCAACAGCGTTCTTCACTTCTTTCTTGTTGGTGATATCGATCGAAAGGTACTGCGTCCCCACAACGTGTCGCAGCGGCTTTTCCGCCTTCGAGGCGAGTGTGAGCTGATAGGCGCCGCCACGCACGATAACCTCGCACAGCTTCTGCCCCAATAACCCGTTGCTGCCGATGACCAGAATCCGTTTTTCGTTCATGCTCGTTCCGTGAGGGAATGCGCGTTGCACCGTACGTGTTCACCGGAGGAGGTCTTCTAACGCGACAGCGGCTGAAGTCTTTTCATCGCGGTATTTGACGATCACCGGCGTTGCGATGTGCAAGCCGTGTTCTTTTGCCCAGTTGCCGGCGAGAGGCCTGCTTCCCGGAACAACGACGGCGCGTTCGGGAATGACAAGCGGCCGGTCGTTTTCTTTTGTATACATGACCTGTTTGACGGCATCGTACACACGCGTTCCACTCGTAAGGATGACACCAGCGGCAAGCACTGCACCGCGCTTCACCATGGTGCCGTCGTAGATGCCGCAGTTCCCTCCGATGAAGACATCATCTTCGATGATGACCGGCAGCGCACCGACGGGTTCCAAGACGCCGCCGATTTGCGTGCCCGCGCTCAGGTGCACGCGCTTGCCTATCTGTGCGCACGAACCCACGAGCACGTGCGAATCCACCATCGTGCCTGCATCCACATACGCACCGACGTTGATGTACATCGGCGGCATGCAGACAACGCCTTTGGCAACATACGCGCCGTCGCGAATCGATGAGCCACCCGGCACCAGCCGTACACCATCCGTGATCTGGAGATTTTTTAACGGGTAGGTGCTCTTGTCGAAATACTTAAAGTGGGAGTTGATGGAAACGTCCTCCAATTCTCCTAACCGAAAACCGAGCAAGATGCCCTTCTTCACCCACGCGTGGACTCGCCACTCACCGTTGATCGGCTCGGCGGCGCGAAGCTCTCCCTTGTTCAAAAAGAACTTGAACTTGCTGAACACCTTCAGTGCTCGGTCCGCATCGGCTCCCGTCAATGTCTGATCGAAGAGCCGCTCGATATCGTGTTGTATCGTCATCATAGGTTTCCTCGTCGTCGTAACGCGTCGTTCCGCCTACCGGATGAGGCGCAACTCCTTGAGACACTTCTCGATTTTTTCGCGAGAAGCGTCGGAGGGATGAACCAAGGGTAGGCGATACTGTTCCTCGATCCATCCCATCATTGCCATCGCTGCTTTGACGGGGATGGGATTCGATTCGATGAAGTTTACATTCATGAGATGGAGAAGTTTGTAATGCAGTCCGCGTGCTCTCTCGAACTGTCCCTTCAGTGCAAAGCGAACCAGATCGGAAAACAGCTTGGGTATTTCATTGGCGACAACGGAGATGACGCCGTCGGCGCCGAGTGCGATGAGCGGCAGCGTCAAGTTATCGTCACCCGACCACACACCGAATCCTTGGGGACGATGGTGAAGGATCTCCATGATCTGTCCGACATTGGCAGATGCTTCCTTCACGCCGGCGATGTACTCCACCTGTTCCGCTAAGCGCAACGCCGTCGATGCTTCGATATTGGAGGAGGTACGTCCCGGAACGTTGTAGAGAACGACCGGCATGGCAACGGCTTCGGCGATCGCTGCGAAGTGGCGGAAGATTCCCTCTTGCGTCGGTTTGTTGTAATACGGTGCAACGCTCAGCACGGCATCCGCGCCGCAGGTCTTCACCTGTTTGGCGAGCGCGATGGCTTTCGCGGTGGCGTTACTGCTTGCGCCGCCGATCACCGGTACACGGCCGTTCACTTCTTCAACGACGATCTCGATGACGCGCGCTTGTTCTTCGTCGGTGAGAGTTGCGCCTTCGCCAGTGCTACCGACCGGCACGAGCGCTTCGACGTTGGCTTTGAGTTGCATGCGCACAAGCTCGCGCAGGGCCGCTTCGTCCACCGAGCCGTCGCCCTTGAACGGCGTGACCAGAGCGGTTGCCGTTCCGCGGAAAAGAAGTCGTCGCTTCATCGGTATCGTTTTCACCTTCCTGATGGAATGACATCTCGCATTGTGAACATTCCTTTCTTTCCCTTCAGCCATTCTGCCGCGATCACAGCGCCGAGCGCGAAGCCGCGTCGGTTCTTCGCTGTGTGCACCAACTCGATGCTGTCGCACTCGGAATCGAACAACA
>PSMW01000034.1:0-2596 GCA_040290295.1 Ignavibacteria bacterium | reverse complement strand
CGTGGAGGCTACATGCAGTTGGTGCGGCTGGATTTGCGTGTGTGTCGGCTCCGCGAGGATTTCCTTTTTCCGCTCCATGTGCCGAACGATGATCGAGCCGAGGGAGAGTGCCGTTCCGCTCGGACTGTCGGTTTTGTGGCGGTGATGCACTTCGCCGAGTGCCACGTCATACTCAGGATAGTGGTCGAACAATCGCGCCGCCTCGGCAACGATATGATAGAACACGTTCACGCCGATCGAAAAGTTCGGCGCGTACAGCAAGCCGATGTTCTTGTGCTTGACCAACGTCTTGACCTCGTCGAGCTTGTCGTACCATCCTGTGGTGCCAACGACGATGTTGGTTTTTGCCTCGGCGACCGCTTTGATGTTTTCAACCACGGCAGCGGGCGTAGTGAAGTCGATGCACACATCCACACCGTGCAGCGCTTCGGGAGTCAAACCAAGACTTGCAAGATTGTTCTTCGAGGTAAAAATCTTCAGGATGGTTGCGCCTCGTTCCTTCGCGACGGCTTCCACTTCCTTTCCCATGCGTCCGTAGCCGATGAGAGCAATGTTCATGTGGTTTCCTTACGTTGATGCGAATGCACGAAGGCGCGTGATCTCTTCAGCACCGACGATCTGCGCTTTTGCTGCCGCCACTGTATTGGCAAATTCTGCGGAGGCGATCAGATCGCGTGTCTTCACGTAGTGAAAATGGAATGCCGCACCGAAGACGTCGCCGCACCCTGTCGCGTCCCGCGGCCGCTCCACGGGCAATCCGGGGATGTCCTTGCGGATGATCCTCTTGTGGTCACTGGAGTACACGGTGGCTCCGCGTTCGCCACGCGTCACGATCAGTCCTTTGATGGCAAGCGTGAGGAAGTGTCCGACGGTTTGCTCTTCGGTGAGCTTCTCGATGGTGAGTCCTGCAAGTTCTTCTTCGTTGAGTTGAATCGTGTCGGTCGCGAACGCCCACCGACGCCAGTCGGAGACCGGGCGCCGGAAGCGTTCGTGGTTCTGCTGCACGCCGAGTGTGAGACTGTGATAATCGAAGTGGATCGGCACTTTGCGGTCACGAACGGCGAGGCGAATCTGATCCAGCGTGTTCACCGTGATGTCGAACCCCGAAATCATATTTACGAGAATGCCATCCACGTCGAGGAACGGCTCGATACGAGCGAACGGAATGGGGGCGGCAATGTCTTTCGAACATTCCGTGCGTGAGTGTTGGTTGGTGTAGAAGAGGTGAACACGGTTCGTCGACTGATCGAACGTAAAGATGCCCGCGGTCTCGACGTTGCCGAAGCGCGACAGATGATCCAACAACGGCGCGTGGTCGTTTTTGTTCACGCCAAAGACCGGCACGACGCGATCAGGCGGGCGCATCAACGAGGCGAGCGTTGCGACCGCATAATAGATTCCACCGTAGCTCTGGATATCCGCTCCTTCGACGGGATGGATGACGTCCAAACACAGATGCCCGATAACGAGGATGTTCATGCTAACGGAGGACGATGATGATATGTGTGGATGATTGTGTGTGCTGGAAGTGCATCACACCTTTGCTGTGTACGGAAAGTTCTGCTCTTCGCACAGACGCCACAGCGCCTGACAGGAGAAGCGGTTCTCGTACAGTGCACGGCCGATGATGACAGAATCCACGCCGAGCTGTTCCAACTCCTGCACCTTCAGCAAGTCTTCCAGTCCGCGAATGCCTCCTGCCGACGTGATGCGCATGCCCGTCGCCTCGGCAATCTGACGTATTTCGTCGAGGTTGACACCGTTGAAGTTTTGATGTCGGGTGACGTCGGTGTACACCAAGCGGCGGAAGCCGAGAGCTTTAGCGTTCAGCGCCATCGAGAGCGGCGTCAAGCCCGTGGTTTCCTGCCATCCCCGCATCGCCACACGTCCTTGGATTGCGTCGATGCCGGCAACCACTTTGCTGGGACCGAATGCTTCGAGGCAGCGACGAGCATCGTCCGGATTTTCCACGATCATGGTGCTGACAAGGACGCGATAGACGCCCAACTCGAACGTCTTGCGAACATCATCGAACGTGCGCAAGCCACCGCCCACTTCGATGGGGATATCGACCGCTTCGACCATTTGCTGGATGATGTGCTGATGCATTGGCTTGCCGCACAGCGCGCCATCAACGTCGGTGACATGGAGTGTCTTGGCGTTCTCCGTCCTCCACAGCTTCACCATGCGGATTGGGTCGTCGGAATACACCGATGCCTCGTGTCCGGCAACCATCCGCACGCAATGTTCGCCTCGAATTTCTATGGCGGGAATGACGAGAAGCATCTTGTCCGTACCTTTGACTACAAAGTCAACAAAACGGGCTTCAATTTCAAGGTGCGATCTTGACTCGCCGCGTGTGTTTTTCTGAACGCGAAGCACTCAATTGGCGCTTTTGGTCGCGCAAGTTCCAATACTCAAGCTCCAAGTTCCAAATGTTGAACCTCAACTCTGACCGCTCCCCACACCGCCGACGATATCGCAACGCGCAAATTTGGTTTGCGCACAACATATCCCGAGGTTGGCTATGAAAGGAGGTTTCGACTTCGCCTCGCTTCACTACGCTCAACCTGACGAGGACGGCTGGTGTTCGTCA
>PSMW01000053.1:0-5824 GCA_040290295.1 Ignavibacteria bacterium | reverse complement strand
GGAAGGAGTTCACATCCGAAACCGGCACAATGCTGTCTGGCTCACGGCGATCGTCGCGCTCTTCATCGCGCCAACCATCTACGGGACGATCGCCCTTCACACGGCTCCGCCCGCGGAAGAGCCGATTCCGCCGCCAGCGCGCGAGCAAGGAAAGCTGATCACCGTCGGTATGATTCAAGCGAATGTCGATCCGTGGGAGAAATGGAAACAAACCGGCTTTCAGATCATCGATCAGTACGTGCACATGACCGATTCGCTGGTTCGACGCGCTTCACCGAAACCCGATGTGGTGCTCTGGCCCGAGACGGCAATGCCGTACTACATTCTTGTTCCGAGCAATCGTGCCGCGCTCGCGCTGGTGAGAGGAAAGATCGAAGAGATCGGCGTGCCGGTGTTGTTCGGCTTGCCCCACGCTGTGTATTATGAGGACGCCACGAAGGCACCGCCGAGCGCGAAGCGTGTTGCATCCACGGGCGAACGCTACGATGCTTTCAACGCGGCGGCATTTCTCCAACCGGGAGTGGAAGAGATCCCGTGGTATGGCAAGATGAAGATGGTGCCGCTGGCAGAACGAGTCCCCTACGCCGATGTTTTCTACTTTCTCGACTTTCTCCGGTGGGATGTCGGCATCGGCGGCTGGCAAATCGGACGCGACACGTTGATCTTTCAAGAAAAGAAAACCGGTGCGCGCTTTTGCACGCTCATCTGCTACGAGTCGGTGTATCCTGAGTTTGTCGCAGCGTTCGTCCAACGAGGCGCGGAGTTTATCACCATCATTACCATCGATAGTTGGTGGGATCGCATGTCGGGAGCGTATCAACATCATCAGTACGCCATCTTTCGCGCAGTCGAGAACCGGCGTTGGGTTGCACGATGTGCGGTGGGCGGCTTCTCCTCCTTCATCGATCCGTACGGACGCGTGTTCGACAAAACCGAGCTTTTCACCCAAGCCGTTCTCAGCCGCACCATCGAGCGAATCGACCAAGCCTCGGGCACGACGTTCTACACACGCAACGGCGATTGGATTGGGCGACTCGCGGCGGTCGTCTCGCTGGCGCTCATCGTCGGAAGCGTGGTTGTTGTTCACTCCCGGCGGCGACACCGCTCGGCACAAAAACAGACGCATGCACAGGAGATGGAACCATGATCGACTTACGAAGCGACACTGTTACAAAACCTACCCGTCCTATGCTCGAAGCAATGATGCGTGCAGACGTGGGGGATGACGTCTTCAGCGAAGACCCTACCGTGAATGCGCTGCAGGAAAAAGTTGCAGCATTGCTCGGCAAAGAAGCCGCACTGTTCGTTCCCAGCGGTACGATGGCAAATCAAATCTGCATTAAGGTGCACACACAACCCGGGGACGAAGTGATCATGGAGAAGGGCTGCCACTTGTTCAACTACGAAACGGGCGCGCTCGCCTTTCTTTCCAACATCCAACCGCATCTCGTCGAGGGCGTTCGAGGCATCATGCGTGTCGAGGAAATCAAGAAAGCCATACGGCCACACGTCTATTACATGCCGCGGACGGCGCTTCTCGCGATCGAGAACACACACAACCGTTCCGGCGGCACCATCTATCCCCTGGAGGTGATTCGTGAGATTCACGATCTCGCCAGGGCGGAAAAGATCGCCCTGCACCTCGACGGCGCTCGGCTCTGGAATGCCTGCGTCGAGACAGGCATCGCGCCTGCCGAATACGCGCGCTACTTTGATTCGGTGTCTGTGTGTCTCTCCAAGGGATTGGGGGCGCCGGTCGGTTCGGTCATCGCGAGTACGGCTGAGTTCATCGAGCGAGCGCGCAAGATCAGAAAAATCTTCGGCGGCAAGCAGGCGTGCTTGCAGCAGCAGGCATCTATGCGCTCGATCATCATCGCGACCGCCTGAAGGAAGATCATGCTAAGATGCGCTTCCTTGCGCACGAACTCGCTTCCATCCCTTCCCTCAGCATCGATCTCGCATCGGTGCAGACGAACATCGTCATCATCGGCGTCGACAAAACGGGCAAACAACCCGCTGACGTTTTGGCGATGCTCAAAGCGCACGGCGTGCTGCTCACGATGGGGAATTGGATGAGTGTGCGAGCCGTTACGCACTTGGATGTTTCGATGGAAGAAGTCCGGCAGTCTGCACGTGTGTTTCATCAACTGTTCGACTGAACCATGATCGATCGAAAGAAATTCAAACACAAAGCGCACGTCACGGTGCGCAACAACGAAGTGGATTGGCAGGGCGTTGTTCACAACGCCGTTTATCTCCATTACTTTGAAGTAGGGAGAATGGGCTACTTCGAGACGATCGGCTTCCCGATCGTCATTCCGCCGACCGATTGGGAGTGGCGTGTGGTAATCGGACGAAATGAGATCGATTATCGTTCGTCGGCACGATTCAACGAGACGCTCGATGTGTACACCCGCATCGCTTGGATACGCAATTCCAGCTTTGCCATGGAAGGGTTCATCGAAGAGACGACAACGAAACGCTTGATTGCCGAAAACGTTTCGCTCCACGTCTGGCTCGATAAGCGGAGTGGCGAGCCGGTTACCGTACCACAATTTTTTCGAGAGAAGGTGCGCGCCTTCGAGGGGGACGATGTGCTGATTGTGCCGCTCACCCCTCGTTGATTCCCAACGTGGCTTTCTGTAAGTGTGTCTAACAATCCATCGCCATCATGGTTCGTTGGACGATTCGCTCGTTCGTTTTTCCGCTTCTTCCAGCTCTCGGTCTCGCACAACACTTGCCCGTGCGAACCTACTCGGCAATGGACGGTCTCGTCAGGAATGCCGTGCGTGCGGTCTATCAGGATCGCGGTGGATGGCTGTGGCTCGCAACCAGCGACGGCGTGGATCGCTACGACGGCGCGCAACGTTCACACACTTTACAACCCAGAATGGTCTGGCTCACGACTTCGTCAACGACGTGGTCGAGGATGACTCGGGCACAGTCTGGTTCGCAACGAACTTCGCGGGCCTCAGCGCCTTCCGCCACGGCCGGTTCAGAAATATCCTTGTCGCTCCGGACGCACCTGCTTCGTTCGCTCATCGTGTCAACTCATTGTTCGTCGAGAATGCCCGCGCGCTCTGGCTCGCTACCGATCGCGGCGTATTTCGATTCAGCAACGACAGCTTTTCCACCATCACGCGGGACGTCACCGGAACATCCTTCGCACGCGACACAAGCGGCACACTCTGGCTCGGCACGACGAATGGTGTGATGAGCGTCGTGGATTCCTCAGGTTCACCGGCACTCGTTCTTGTCGGCGACTCACATCTCGCAATAACGTCACTCGCGTGCACACCCGACGGCATCCTCTGGATCGGAACGATACGCGGCCTGTTCTTCCGACTTCCGGGAAGCCGCCACCGCGGACGGTGGCAGGGCGAACGGCTCGTGCATGTGCTCAGCGGCGAGTGGATCCGATGCTTGATGGCTGAGCCGGACAACACGCTGTGGATCGGAACGGCGAACCGAGGCGCATTGAAGGTGCCGCCCGACGGTTCGATCATCACGATGAACGAAACGAACGGCCTCGCCGGCAACACCGTCTCAGATATCGTGCGAGATCGTGAAGGAAATATCTGGATCGCAACCACCACCGGCTTGAGTAAACTCGCCAGCGAGCAGATTGTGAACTCCACCCGTGCTCACGGACTGGCTGCGCACGGAGTAAACGCAATCACGCGGGATGCGCTCGGCGGCATGTGGTTCGGCACTCGCCGGGGCGTTACGAGAATGATGGGCGGACGCCTCCGAACCTACACACGAGCCGACGGCCTGAGCGACGACTACGTGCTGACACTCTTCACTTCGGATGACGGTACACTCTGGTGCGGAACGGAAGCGGGACCGGTGCGCATTCAATTGCGCGGCAGCCGCCCTGAGTTTGTTGCCTATGGTGCACGCAGTGGATGGAAAAGGGAGGAGGGAACGATCAATCGTGTGCGTGCAATCTATCAGGACGACGACGGCAATCTCTGGTTCGGCGGCGCTCGCGGTGTGAGTCTTCTGCGTGAGGGGAAACTCATCACACACGCGGTCGAAACTTCCGGGGAGCGACTCGTCAGTGGGATCGTGCGCGACACGAGCGGCGATCTCTGGGTGGGACATCACAACGGCGGCATCTTCCGCTATGCGGTGGATACGCTCGGCGCGAGGAATCTCTCGATTCGTTTGAAGGAGAAAATCGGAGCCGATGAAGGATTGAAGGATGGAAACATCCGTTGCGCAGCGCGCGCTCACAACGGCGACCTCTGGTTCGGTACACGATTCGGCGGTGCGGTGCGCATCGCGTTGAACGCTGGACGCATCGAGTCCATTTATCATGACACGAGCGCTGACGGGATTGCGAGCGATTGGGTCAACGGCATTGTCGAAGATCGCCGCGGCACCATCTGGTTGGCAACGAGTCGCGGTATGAGTCGTCTGACATTTTCGGAAAACCGGCACGAAGTGCTTTCGGTGCGCACACTCAGCCTCGAGGACGGACTCGCCGGCGACGGCGTCAACACGGTGTACGAGGACGTCAACGGCTTCCTCTGGTTCGGCACGTACGACGGCCTGACGCGCTACGATCCGTCTGCAGGAATGCCCGAGAGCGTCGCGCCGCCGATTTATCTGACCAACGTCATCGTCTCTGGCGAAACCGATAGGGCTGCGCTTTCCTCCGGGCGTGCAGAGCTTGGCTATGATCATCATTCCCTTGCGTTCGAGTTCATCGGCAGTTCGTTTCGCGGCGAGGGGAAAATGCGCTACGAGTACATGCTGGATGGTTTCGACACCATGTGGAGTGCCCCGGCCGTCCTCTTTTCCATTTTCAGAACGCAAGAATCAAAAGTGAACTTATGAGTGACGAAAAAAAGTTAGCAATCGTAAAGGTTCCCGCCGTTACGCTGGGCTTTTGGGTAATAAAAATTTTCGCGACTACGCTAGGTGAAACGGGCGGTGACGCACTCTCGATGACGTTCAATCTTGGCTATCTAGTCAGCACCGGTATCTTTGCGATGATTTTCATCGCAGCGGTAATCGCGCAGGTTCAGGCACGAAAATTTTATCCTTGGCTATATTGGACAACGATTGTAGCCACAACAACGGTTGGAACGACCGCTGCGGACTTTGTAACGCGTGACCTCGGTATTGGATATTCGGGCGGCTCAACGATATTGCTGCTCGCGGTCATTGGCTCTCTGGCAACTTGGCGTTTTACCACTGGATCGGTTGCAATTTCTACGGTATCAACGGCGAAAAGCGAGATTTTCTACTGGCTGACGATAATGTTTTCGCAAACGCTAGGAACTGCACTCGGTGACTGGTTCGCAGATACCGCGAACCTTGGCTATTTAGGGGCCGCGGCAGTGTTTGGTTCCGCGCTGGTGCTGCTTTACGCAATTTATCGGCATACGAGAATTTCAAAGACTGGAATTTTTTGGGCCGCATTCATCATTACCCGCCCGCTAGGAGCGGTCGTCGGAGATTTCCTAGATAAGCCAATCACCTCTGGCGGTTTGGCTCTAAGCCGCATCGAGGCTTCGCTTGCATTGGTCATTCTAATGACGTTACTGATCCACCTTCTACCGCAACATTCAGCAAGTGACAAAACGTTTGCTCATTAGCCGGCTCGACACTCAGCAGCATCGCCATCAGCAGTGAGTTGGCACGAAGGGAAATTGCCGCCAACCCGTCGGTAGCGGAAATGCTTCGTCGCATCAACGCCAATGCGCGTCGTGTGATGGAGTTGATCGACGATGCGGTCTGGGCGATCAATCCGGGCAACGACTCGCTCGACGATCTTCTGCTGCGCATGCGCTCGTTCGCCGATGAAGTGCTC
>PSMW01000006.1:74286-151261 GCA_040290295.1 Ignavibacteria bacterium | reverse complement strand
CTCCGGGCACCTAACGCACGCAACCGCTGAGCTTCTACAAACCATCCATGCTCGTCCGTAACGACAGAGACTCGTGATTGGGGTTCACGCGATTGGAGCTTGGAGCTTGAGTATTGGAACTTGCGCCTCCGTCCGCCCGTCACCCTTCGACTCCGCTTCGTTACGCTCAGGGTGACGAACACCAGTATCACACGTCAGGTTGAGCGGCGTGAAGCGAGGCGAAGTCGAAACCTCCTTTCATAGAGAACCTCGGGATATGTTGTGCGCAAACCACATTGGCGCGTTGCGAAATCGTCGGCCGTGCGTGGAGGGAAGCATCACGCGAAGGGTTTACGTTTCGGCCTCAGCGCATTACACGAGAGCCGAAACTTACGGCAAGCGCGTTGGCGCGTGAGGGGTGCCTTCACACTACAGCGCATCAAGGGTATGTTTCGGCACCCAGGCGCGCATTACGATTTCGCAAAGTTCTCTTTGGTACTTTCTCTTCCAAAGGGAAAGTACATCTCAGAAACATCTTGCTTCAGCATGAGAAGAATCGCGCGCAACACAAATCTGCGCGTTGCGAAATCGTCGGCTGTGTGCGGAGGGAAGCAGAGTGGAGACTAAACGTGTTGGAACTTGGAGCTTCACAATTGGAACTTCACCTCAAGCGTTGTAGGTCGGGACGCCCGTCCCGACCCACACCAGGGTGTAGGACGAGCAGCCTGCTCCTCCTACAACAGTACTCAGTTTGAAGCTTGGAGGGTGAGTATTGGAATTTACTCAACGAGGTGTGCAAAGGCGATCGTGCTCAGACGGGAATCTGCGCGGTGTCGGCGCGCTGCGAGGCATTGCTTGCCTCCCACGCACGAAACTTGCTCACGTCCCGCATGAACGCGCGCACCAGGAAGCCGAGCATCGCGGCATCGTCTATCACCCCCACGAACGGAATGAAATCGGGAATGATGTCGAAGGGATTGATGGCGTACACCCCGACGAGGATGAGCACGAAGAACGTTGCCCATGGAAACACGCGGTACGTTCCGTCGAGCCACGCCTTGAGAAGTCGGACGAAATCACGCATACACAGTGCCGGAAGAAAGTTCACCGTCGACGAAGTATCAGCCGCCTTGATTGACCTCCTGAGCAGAAACTACCGAACCGACATGGCAGAAGCAAGACCTCACAACATTCCATGGCTCTTTCGCATGAACCATTCCACACCTAAAAGTGCAACCACAAGTCCGAGAACATAGGGCCAGTTCCAGAGTTCTCTCTCTTCCGTCGTCTGTACTTCTCTCGGCGCGAACGATCCACGTTCAGCCAACAACGAAGGCAGCTTGACGATCTCCCGCGGCATCACGAAGGCACCACCCGATCGCGCTGCCATCTGTCGCAGGAGCTGGATGTTCATGCGCGTTTCCTGATATTCCAAATTCACCTCACCGACGGAAAACCTTCCGCGATCTTCTCCGAGCTGTTGCCCTTCGTGTGTAGCGGACGCAGTAAACGTATAGTCCCCCTCACCCAATCCTTCGAGGCTTCCGTCATAGCGTCCGTTGCCGAGAGGGCGGAGAACCGTTTCGAATTCGCGCTCGTGCAGGCGTGCCGTCACGCGCAGCATGGCGTTGTCGATCGGGTTTGCACTCGCGTCGTACACCTCTCCCACGAACTCGATCTGCTCACCTTGGGCAAATGCCGGCTTGACCGGCGTGACTTTCACGGGCCGCGCGTCGTCGCGTGTGGTGAGCCAGCGTATGCCGTTGGTGAGAAACGTTGCCATCAGGTGTTCTGTTTCTCTGTTTCCTTGCGCCATCAGGCGCCAGCGCCAGATGCCGTAGCCCACAACCGCAAGCGACTTTTGCCGATTGATGTTTCGAAGAAGGATGAGCGGATCGTTCGTCACGACGGTTGCGACACGCGCAGTAGCAAGCACCACCGCCTCGGGTTTTGCCCTGACCACTGCTTGAGTCTTGAAGATCGGCGGAAGACGTTTCCAAGCTTCCGCACTTCGTTCGCTGCCAGTTGCCATGATCGGATGATTTCTCTGCGCCGGCACAGGCTCGGCAAAGACAATGTGCTCGTTCACAGAAGGAGTGACGATCGTGAAGGGCAGAACCGTGCTCAACGCTTCAAGCTTTCGTTCATCGACGTTCTGTCCATCGATGAAAAAGATGGGGACCGTTCTGCGCGCAACGGCCGAACGTACCATCTCCACAATCGTCTCCGATGTTGTGGACAGTGGAAACCCGATCAGCACCAGACAATCGGCAGAATCGAGAAGCGTTTGTGGATTGTCGGGCTCGTAAAACGTCGAGGGCGTTTTGAGTGTGAGCGAGCTGACGGTGAGGTTCTTATCCTCACGCAAGGTGTACTTGACGATCGAAAGATCGGGCGAGGGCACGCCGGCGAGCAGGAGGATGTGCAGTTTGCTCTTCAAGACGCGTGCAAGGATCACTCGTTGATTGTTCGCCGTGGTCAATTCGCCCGGCAACGAGGAGATGCGAACCGTGTAGCGTTTGACACCCTCGCCTAAGGGTATGTACGAGAGTCGCACGCTGTATTCGCGCGTTCCCTCTTGAAGCGTGATCCTTGCGCGGCTGACTTCTCGTCCCTCATGGTGGAGCGATACATCGACCGTCTCGTTTCGATAGCCCGCACTCTTCACCGTCACATCGACCGGCACTTCCGTTTCGGCATAGACCAACTCGTTGGTCAGCACTTTGGTGATCAGCACATCCTTTTGTTCTGTCGTGTCGCCGATCCCGATGGGAAAGATCGGGAGACCGATGCGTTCCGCGTCGTACAGAGGATTCTGTCCAAGATTGTAGTTGCCGTCGGTGACAAGGACGAGGGCGGCAAGGTTGAGACGTTCGCGTTCTTCGGCTACGCCACGCAGCGCTGCGCTGATGTTCGTCGCGTCTTTGTCGAGTGCCAGCGAATCGAACACTCCAGACGCGAGGGGACGCAGCGAACTGCCGAAGGCGTAGAAGCGCACCTCACCGTTGGGCACAAGGGACGTGAAGTTCATGTCGGCGAACAAACGCCTGTAGATTTCCTTCCGATCGCCTCCGGCATCGTTGATCGTCATGCTCTTGCTGTCGTCGAAAAGGATGGCGAGGACGGGTTTCTTCGCCGTTGTCGTGGTGAGTCGAACCAACGGCTCTGCCAACAACACTAACAGTGCGAAGAGGGAAAGTGTGCGAAGCGTTATCAGCAATGCTTTCGTGCGCGGAGGAACGGGCGGAATGGTGGTGCGATAGAAAAACCAAGCAATCGTTGCAGCAAGCGCAGCGGCAAGCAGCACGATCACAACGGGAAGTGAGAAGCTGAAGGAGAAGTTCGGCATTGTCGGATTTCGGATCGCACACGACGAGGGGACGGTAAACGCACGCAGCACACAGGGTGCTACGTGGTTTCCTCTACCAATCGCCGCACAATGTCCAGCGCAGTGACACCGTCGGCTTCGGCGTTGAAGTTCGGAACGATCCGGTGGCGCAACACGGGAATTGCCATCGCTCGTACGTCGTCGATGTCGGGTGTGTGTCTGCCGGTCAGCAGCGCGCGGGTCTTTGCACCGAGGATCAAGTATTGCGAGGCTCTCGGGCCCGCACCCCAACTGAGCCAGTCCTTAATGAATTGGGGGGCTTGATCGGATTGGGGTCTTGTTCGCGTCCCAAGCCGTACGGCAAACGCGATGACATTGTCTGCCACCGGCACACGCCGGACCAGATCCTGAAACGCAATAATATCTTCTCCCGACAGCACGTGGTTCAACGAGGGGGACATCTGGCTTGTCGTGGTTTTCACGATCTGCAACTCTTCGTCCATCGAAGGATAATCGAGCCAGAGATTGAACATGAAACGATCGAGTTGAGCTTCGGGAAGCGGATACGTCCCTTCTTGTTCGATGGGATTCTGGGTTGCAAGCACAAAGAACGGCTCTTGCAGCGTGTAGGTCTTGCCTGCGGCGGTCACTCGGTGTTCTTGCATGGCTTCGAGCAACGCTGCCTGCGTCTTCGGCGGCGTACGATTGACTTCGTCGGCGAGGACGATGTTGGCGAAGACCGGACCGTGAATGAACTTGAAGGTCTTCGCACCTGTCGCCGTATTCTCTTCGATGATTTCCGTACCGGTGATGTCGCTCGGCATCAAATCGGGTGTGAATTGAATGCGGTTGAAGGTGAGATCGAGAACTTGCGCGAGCGTGCGGATGAGCAGCGTCTTCGCCAGCCCCGGCACTCCCACCAGCAAGCAGTGCCCACGCGCAAGAAGGGAGATGAGCAGTTGCTCGATGATCTTGTCCTGCCCGACGATCACTTTCGCTATCTCTTTCCGCAGCGCGTCGTATGCTTGCTGCAACGCTTGCGCCGCGTCGACATCATTTGCCCGTTCCACAGCAGTCGGTCTCGCCAACGTACATCTCCTCTCTGATCAAATGAAAGCTCTTGTGTGTTCTGTAACGATAATAATGTAACAAACTTCGGTTTGGAAGGCTACTCTTCCGCGAGAAATCCTTCATCGCTTCGACCGAACGCTGCCGCACATCCACGCCACGCATTTCTTTGATTCTGTTGTCGGAAAACCGTAAAACCCTTCCAGTTTGAGCGCGTCCCGCCGTAGCTGTTGTTCATTTTCATAGCTTGATGCAAAAGACTGACGACGAGTTGCACGATCTTCCCCGTACGCTCACGCTGTTCGACGCGACGATGATCAACATCGGCAGCATGATCGGTTCGGGTATCTTTATCGTTCCCACCGCGATTGCACTCCATGTGCACTCCACTGTCTTGATGGTTGCCGTTTGGCTCTTGGGCGGCATCGTGAGCATGTGTGGAGCGCTCTCGATCGCCGAGTTGGGTGCCATGATGCCGCGCGCGGGTGGACAGTTCGTGTACCTCCGCGAGGCGTACGGATCGCTCGTCGGTTTCCTTTATGGATGGTCGCTTTTCATCGTCATTCAAACAGCTGCGATCGCTGCGGTTGCCGTCGGCGTTGCTTCGTACGTTGCTTACTTCATCCCGATGGAGCGCGCGGCGCTCAAAGGCGTTGCCATCGGCTCTATCCTTCTCCTCACCATCATCAACGCGTACGCCACACGTCTCGGTGCTCTCGTGCAGAATTTCTTTACTCTTCTCAAGATCGCTGCGCTTGCCGCCATCGTCATCACCGGGTTCGGTTTCGGCGGCGGAGGCTTTGCCAATTTCGAACCCATCATGCCCTCGTTGCACGCCTCCGATCTTATCCGGGTTTTCAGCATCGGCATGATTGCCGTGCTCTGGTCGTACGACGGATGGATCGAAGTGACGTATGTTGCGGGTGAGGTTCGCCATCCCCAACGTAACATTCATCGGTCGCTTCTGCTTTCGACACTTGTGGTGATCGTCTTCTATGTGCTGGTCAATCTGGCGTTTCTCTCTGTGCTGGGTCTGGAGCGCGTCGCACATTCATCCCTTGTCGCTTCGGACGCGGCAACGGTCATTCATGGAGATATTGGTGCAGGGATCGTTGCGGCAACGGTCGCGATTTCCATGTTCGGTGCGAACAAGAGCGGTGTCTTTACAGGTGCTCGGGTGTATTACGCGATGGCGCGTGAAGGATTGTTCGTTCGTGCGCTTGGTACGATCGACAAGCGCCGGGCAACTCCCTTGGTGTCTCTCGCCATTCAGTGCGCATGGTCGTGCCTGCTCATCTTCAGTGGGACGTACGAGGAGTTGATCACCTACATCATTTTCGCATCGTGGGTGTTCTATGCGTTGAGCTGTGGCGCTGTGATGCTGTTGCGCCGCCGCAAGCCTGAAGCGATCCGACCGTACCGAACGTGGGGCTACCCGATAACGACGCTCGTGTTCATTGTGTTCGCGTTGGCGCTTCCCGCAAGCACGATCATCGAAAGCCCGAAAGACGCCGCCATCGGCGCGGCAATGATTCTCTCGGGTTTGCCTGCGTACTGGTGGTGGAAACTCGGTTCGGTCTCCTCTCCATCCCCCACACACCAACAACACGAGAGAGCAGCCGAGCAAGACAAGATATAAAAACGACCGCAGTCACGAAGCTCTGACCGCGGGACCACACATGTGCATCTGCCCGAAATGCACTTCCTCTTACTACTTCACCAACTCCTTCACCACTGTTCCGCCGCCGGCTTGTACGGGCAGCTTCAGTTCGGCCTTGATCAACACACGGTCTTGTTTGGTGATCCACAATGTTTGCCCGCCTGCTTCGTCATCGATCGGCTTGAGCGTCACTTTGAATGCATCGAACGCTGTACCGGCAAGTGCGACACGCTCTTCACCGACAACGTCGAGATGGAGCTTCTGGGCTTTCGCTCCCATCACGTCGAACTGTTCGAGGGTTGCGTTGTATCCGAGCGTCAGCGGTAATGTACACACGGCAAGTTCAACGTTACTTCCTTCTGCCAGCACCGGCGCGGAAAGCTTTGCGCTCACGGGCAATGTTTGCGCACCCATCACGAGTTTACCTTCCACCCCTTCAGGCTTGAAGGTAAACAGCAACCTGCCGGACCCTTGCGTTGCCGAACGACGCATCGGAAGAACTGTCGCGGCATCGAGGTCGAGTGTGTCTGAGCCCGCCATCATACCGGTGACTTCATCCACCACGCGCACGATTTCTTTCCCCTCCACGCGGTCTTTCCTGATCGATCGCTTCTGGTTCATGCGTACCTCCTTGCCCATCATGGTCATGGCAATGGTGTACTCGCGTTCCTGTGGCGTCACACGGGCGCCGTCGAATGCAGGCATCGTTTCGTCGAGCGATACACTCTCGCGCTTGGGCATCGTCACGGTCTTCACATCGACAGTGATCGCTTCCAATTTTTCCCGAATGTCTTCCCGTACATCCTCTTGACGCCGTCCGCCGAGGTGTTTCGCGAAAAAGTTCTCCATCGCAACAGTCATCGCAAGACGATTCTCCTTCCCTGCGAAGCCGTGACCCTCATCGGGAGCGACGATGTATTCTACTTGGCGACCCAGATCGCGCAGCGCCGCGACGATCTGATCCGATTCGGCTTTCTTGACGCGCGGGTCGTTCGCACCTTGAACGACGAACAACGGCGCCTTGATGTTGGTAGCGGCATTCAAAGGCGATTGACGCTCCAACATCTCACGCTCCTTGGGGTCATCCTTGTCTCCCACACGCACCTTGAACATCTTTTGTAGAGGTGCCCAGTAGGGAGGGATCGAATTTAACAGCGTGATGATATTCGACGGTCCTACGATGGAAAATCCCGCGGCATACAGGTCCGGCGTGAACGCGAGCCCCGCCAGTGTCACGTATCCTCCATACGACCCGCCGCAGATGCCGACACGTTTGGGATCGGCGATGCCACGTTCGATGAGATACCGCACCCCATCGGTGATGTCGTGTTGCATTGCACCGGTGCCCCATTGCTTATTGCCGGCGTTCAAGAACTTCTTCCCGTAGCCCGTGGAACCGCGGAAGTTGGGTTGAAGAACGGCATATCCTCGATTGGCAAAGAACTGCACATAGGGATTGTACGACCAGTAATCGCGCGCCCACGGACCGCCGTGTATGAACATGATCACGGGCAGTTTCTTGGGTGCAACGCCTTGCGGTAGCGTGAGGTAGGCAGGTATCGTCATGCCGTCCCGCGCCTTGTACCGTATCGGCTTGACCGGTGCGAGATGTTCGGTCGGCAGGTTGGGGCGCGACTTGTAGAGAAGAACGGCTTTCCCGGTCGTTCGATCGAAGAGATACGTTGAACCCGGATCGACGTCGCTCGAGACGCTGACCATCCACAAGTTTTCGTCGTCGGTACGACTCAGGATGCCGAGCCTGCCTTCGGGGACCGCCTTCTTCAGCTTGGCAAAATCTTCTTTGAATTGTTTCGTTTTGGGATACACACGCTCCTTGTCGCCGATGTAATACGTAGCTTGCAACTCGTCGGTGCGTTCCGAGAAGATGGCGCCGCCGAAATCTACTTCGTTCTGAGGATCGCGCTCGACAACCATCGTCTTGGCCGTGCGAAGATCGAACACTTCCAGTTGAGTCTTGTCCAACGACGCCCCTTTGTTCGTGACAAGGTAGAACCGGTTACCGTCAGGAAAGAAGCGATAAGGGGAAGCAGTCTCTTCGGCTGTGACACGATAGATCGAGACGAGCTTCTCGGCGTCGATCTTGAGAATCTCCGTACCGCCGTCGTCGGTCTGCCGGAGCGCCAAGCGTAGATTGCCGTCGAGATCAATCACCCAAGATGCAATGTTCTCTTCGTTCTTTCGGAGAAGAGTCCGCTGCCCCGTAGAGATGGTAAGCCGATAGACGTCATGCAAAGCGGGATCGCGATCGTTCAGCCCGATGATGATCTCATCCGGCGTTTTGCGGGGGACATCATAAATCACGGCGCGCACCTTTCCCATCGGTGTCAAGTCCTTCGAAGGCGGCACAGGATCGCCGTCAGCTTGCGGATCGACTGCATAGATGCGGAAGTTTTCGTCGCCGCCTTTGTCTTGAACATAGAGAATGAACTTGCTGTCGCGTGACCAAAAGTAGCTCGTGATAGGACGAGACGTATCGGCGGTGAGCGGGCGGGCGTTCTCGAACGGCTGGCTCCGCTCTTTCACCCAAATGTTCCGCACGTTGCGGAACGGTTTGATGAAGCTGATGTACTTCCCGTCGGGCGAAATCTGTGCGCCCGAAATTTCCGGGTCCCCAAAAAACATTTCGCGGTCGATGATGGGAGGAACCTGAGCCGCCCCTTGTATTGTCAAGCCCAAGAGGATGAGTGCAGCAGGAACGATCTTTCGCAACATAGGGAGTCCTTTCGAAGTTGAGAGCAAAGCAAGATGAGTCGGTCAAGGATACGGAATCAAGGTAGCAAAGTTGCATAGGGGAAGCAATCCTAAGAAGCGCTCCAGCCGAGGAGTTACAAGGGGCAGGGGAATGCGGGCAGACTGGCAAGCGGCGTGGACTTCCACCAGCTCGACAGCGACACGTCGCGCGAGAGGAAGGAGAGGATTCTGATGCACTAAGCCCGCCTGCCCATACGTATGGGCGCGCTGCTTCGACGAAAAGAGTTGTTATATTTTTGTCGAGACTGTACTGGTCAACACTCGTTGTCGCATGCACCATGGAGTTCATATTCTGTTGAAGATGGAATCGAGATCGCGTCTCTTCTTTCTGCTGAATCTTCTTCTTGGTCTTCGGCTGACGCTCTCTGCGCAGTCAACGTTCTGGCTGTCAACATCAGGACCTTCCCATGCGGGTGCTGTGAATGCGCTGCAAGCATTCAACACCACGGCGTTTGCCGGAACCGATATCGGGGGCGTGTTTGCTCGTTCGGATGGCGACACTGCGTGGCGACCACTGAAGAACGGTCTTCACAACATCTATATCCGCTCGCTGGCGATCGATTCGAACGGCGTCTTGTATGCCGGCACGCAAGGAGGCGGCGTTTTCCGCTCCAGCGATGGAGGGGAGAGTTGGCACACCACAGCGCTGACAACGCTCTGGACGATACGCACGCTCGTTGCGCACGCCGGTTACATACTTGCCGGCACTTCCGGTGGAGGTGTGTTCAAATCCACCGACGCGGGAGCAACATGGTTTGCGGCACATGCTGGGCTTGCCGACCCCTACGTGCGTTCGTTAGCGGTCTCGCCAAAGGGGACGCTGATTGCCGGAACAGCGTTCGCGGGAATGTTCCGCTCGACCGATAGCGGGTCTTCGTGGCAATCCGTTGGCATCACGACGCAGTACGAGGTCCGAGCACTTGCTTCAAGAAACGACGGTGTCTTTTTCGCCGGTGGGTATGGTTCGGGCATGTTCCGTTCGTCGGATGACGGACAGACATGGATTGCAGTCAATGAAGGGTTGACGAACGGGACGATCGAGTGGATCACATCGAACCGCTCAGGAAAGGTTTATGTGGCAACGAGAGGCGGCGGTGTTTTCTCCTCATCGAACAATGGAGCGCAATGGCACTCCATCAACAACGGGCTCGGCGAGTGGGATGTTCGTTCGCTTGCCGTGCGTTCGGACGATGTACTCTTGGCTGGCACAGCGAGCGCGGGTGTGTTCATGAGCAGCCACCCGACGTCCGTCGTGGACGATCGAAGCAGCACGCGTCCGACCACGTTCGAACTCGCCCCGTGTTTTCCCAATCCCTTCAACGCCGTCACCACCATTCGCTATACGATCAGGAGCACCGCCCCCATGTCCATGACATTTCGAGTGTTCGACGCCTTGGGGCGTGAGGTTGCCCTTCTCGTCCGTGGAGAACAAGCACCGGGGACGTACGGCATTTCGTTCGTTCCGCAACATCTCGCAGGCGGCATCTATTATGGGGTGCTTTCCTCAGGGAATCGTTCGATCGTTCAGCGGATGATGGTGATCCGATAGGTTTGTCGTCGTTTCCATAGGCAGGAATTGTTTTTCCCCCGCATTCTTGCTACACTCTTCCTGCACGCAGCAGCGCGAAGCGCAGCCTTCCGCGCCTGGTACAGAGGCTCATAGAGTCATCGCACAACAGTCATGTCATCCACGGCAAGAAGATCAGCATCTGCAGTGCTCTTCCAATCAAGTCACCCCTTCATCACAACACATAGGAGCGATTCATGAAGACCAGCCAGCTTCTTCTCTGTTCCGCTTTGCTGCGTAGCTCTTCCATACGCCCGCGGCCAGGCAGATGCACTTCAGGATTCGACGGGCTTGCCCGGCGATCACTTCAGTCTCGAAGGCGCCCTCGAGATGTTTCAGAAGGCAACTTCACCCGAAGAGTTCGAGAAGCTCATCAATTCACCGGACAATCATGTCAACAATCTCGATCTCGACGGCAACGGCGAGGTGGATTATGTGCGCGTGGTCGGTACAATGGACAAGGATGCTCACGCGTTCGTTCTTCAAGTAGCCGTTTCGGAAACGGAGAATCAAGATATCGCAGTGATCGAGATTGAAAAAACCGGAAGCGAGTGGGCCGTTATTCAGATCGTCGGCGACGAGGATACCTATGGCGAACAAAAAATTGTCGAGCCGAAAGGGGAGGGACAAGAGGAAAGCGAGGGGGATGAAGGAGGTGGACCATCGGCAGGAGATTGGCGCGAGGCGTACCGTACTCCGCCGATCGTCGTAGTCAATGTTTGGGGTTGGCCCTGCGCGCGCTACGTGTATGCACCGACCTATCGCGTGTGGGTATCGCCATGGAGGTGGCGAGTCTATCCTGCATGGTGACATCCCTGGCGCCCACTTGCGTGCCGCGTGTGGCATCCCTTCAGAGTGCGACATCACGCCGGCTTCGTCGTGGTACGCACACATCGCGTTGTTCATGCACATCGCCTCTACCTTCCGCATCGTAGCGTGTCGGTAACCGTGCACCGAAGGCATGCCGGCGCAGTCACGCACTACCGCACGACGCGCACCGTTACCAAGACTAAGGGCGGCAACGTGAAAGTGAAAACCACCCGCACGAAAACAACGGTGAAGAAGC
The DNA here is from genome assembly GCA_040290295.1 of Ignavibacteria bacterium. Classification (GTDB taxonomy): domain Bacteria; phylum Bacteroidota; class Ignavibacteria; order UBA10030; family UBA6906; genus CAADGV01. The sequence continues at coordinate 139,821 of PSMW01000006.1, read as the reverse complement.
GTCGCTGAGAAGATCGAAAGAGGTTTCCTTCATGACACGGTTGCGCGCCGTGGAGGAAACCTCATTTCACGCGAGCATGCGATGACACCACCCGTCGTTCGCTCCGCGAGGCCGCATTTCTTTACCGCTGAGGATTATTCCAGAGGCATTTTGCGTCAAGCGTTTATATATTGTTGGCGACAGTCCAGAGCAGATTTGTCCTGAAAGCACCGTCCATGTTTCGCCGCTACTTCGATTTTGAAAAGCATCACACCACCTACGCACAAGAAACGCTTGCAGGTTTCACCACCTTCGTCACGATGGCGTACATCGTGATCGTCAATCCGGCAATTCTCGAATCGGCCGGAATGCCGCGCGCTGCTGCTGTCACCGCAACGATTCTTGCGGCAGCGTTCGGAACGCTCATGATGGCTCTCTACGCGAAGAGGCCGTTTGCCGTTGCACCGCTGATGGGAGAGAACGCGTTCGTCGCTTACACCGTCGTGGGGGTACTTGGCTACTCGTGGCAAGCAGCCCTTGCTGCGGTATTCATTAGTGGCGTGCTCTTCGCTGTCCTGACCATCGTAGGGGTGCGCACGTACCTTGCCGAAGCGCTCCCCTCTTCGCTCAAGCAAAGCTTCGCGGTCGGGATCGGTTTGTTTCTTGCCTTCATCGGATTGAACGAAACGGGCATCGTGCGTCTCGGTGTAGAAAGCGCACCGGTGCGTTTGGGCGACGTTCATCAACCCACCGTTGTTCTTGCCATCGCCGGCTTCTTGCTCACGACGTGGCTGATGATGCGAAAGATTCGCGCCGCAATCATTCTGGGGATCCTCACGGTTTCGATCCTGTCGATGATCTTGGGCGTCACGCCGCTGCCGACTTCTCTCGTGAGTATGCCGGCGAGCATCGAGCCGATCTCCTGCACATTGGATTTTGCCGGCGCGATGCAATGGGGCATGATGCCCGTTATTCTCACCGTGTTCGTGATGGTGTTCGTTGATACGCTGGCAACGCTGTACGGACTTTCCGTGCGTGCTCGCTTGTTGGATGAGAACGGCAACCTTCCCGAAATAGAAAAACCGATGCTGACGGACGCCGTGGCGACATCTGTTGCCGCACTGGTAGGAACAACCACCACCGGCGCGTACATCGAATCGGCTGCAGGCATCGAGGCTGGAGGAAGGACGGGCTTTAGTTCGATAATCGTTGCGGCGCTGTTTCTTCTCTCGCTCTTCTTCGCACCGGTCTTTGTGATGATCCCCGCCCATGCCTATGGACCTGCGCTCATCCTCGTCGGCTTGCTGATGTTGGAGCCCATCAAGAACATTCCGTTCGATGACTATACCGAACTCGTGCCGGCATTTATGACCATCGTGTTGATGGTCTTCACCTTCAACATCGGAGTGGGCATGACAGCAGGTTTCGTCACATACCCGCTGTTGAAAGTTGCGACAGGGCGAGCTCGAGAAGTACCAACAGGAATGTGGGTGCTGTCTGGGTTATCGCTGCTTTTCTTCATCGTCTCACCACATTGAACAATACATCCTAATCCGATTGGAAAATCTGTTGTGGCCTGGTCCAATCCCAGCAGGTGTATCCCGGGCTGGTTCAACCGAAGGCTGTTGTGCAGAGAGCGGCTCAGCCGTGCCCTGCTGTGACAAGACAGATCAGATTCCCACAGAGGTTTCAACCTTGTCTTTTGTGTTGGGACGGAGTATCTTAGTAGGGGAGTGAACGTCGGTCGTTCTTTCTCACTGAACCTCTTTTGCTCGTCGAGAATCGAGCGGAAGAGGTTTTCTCTTTCAGGTATCTTCCTTCACTTGGAGAAAGGAGGATGAGAGATGCCAACAGAAACAATCCATCTGACCGACAATGCCGTGCGTACCAGCATTCGCATCTTAGAGGAGCTGTTCCGGGGAATATCAGTACGATCGTTTGCTGTTCGCCTGTGGGATGGCTCCGTGTGGAAACCGGATGAGGAAGAACGAGAACACTGTGTGCTTGTCCTTCGTCATTCGGGAGCGCTGCGGCAGATGTTTCTTCCGCCGACAGAACTGAACCTGGCAGAGGCGTACATCTTCGACGACTTCGACATCGAAGGCGATATCCATGCCGTCGATCCTCTCGCCGATCAACTTCTGCAACGACGGTGGACTGTACGCGAGAAACTGCACTTCGCGCGGTTGCTCCGCCGGTTGCCGTTGCCCGATCGAGAACACAACGGGCATCGCCGCGCAGCAGTGCTCACGGGTCAACGCCACTCGAAGGAACGTGATCGGCACGCCGTGACGTACCATTACGACATCTCGAACGAGTTCTTCAAACTCTTCCTCGATGTCCGCATGGTGTACTCGTGCGGATACTTCGAATCGCCGACGGAAGAGTTGGATGCTGCGCAATTGCGAAAGCTCGACTACGTGTGCAAGAAACTTCGCTTGCAACCCGGCGAGCGATTGTTCGATATCGGTTGTGGATGGGGCGAACTCGTGATCCATGCCGCAAAGCACTATGGGGCGAAGGTTCTGGGCATTACCGTGAGTGAGCCGTAAGCATCACTCGCGAGGGAACGGATTGCTCGTGCAGGCTTGCGCGACCGATGCGAGGTTCAGCTTCGTCACTATCGTGAGTTAGACGATCCCAGTGGCTTCGACAAGATCGTCAGTGTCGGGATGTTCGAGCATGTAGGCGAAACAATGCTCCCCGAGTATTTCCGCCAGGCGTGGCGACTCCTGAGGCCTCGTGGCGTCTTCCTCAATCACGGCATTGCTCGCAGCGCACTCGAACAGCCGCACAACGAACCGACCTTCAGCGACCGATACGTGTTCCCCGATGGGGAGCTTCTACCGCTGCGCGTGACACTCAAAACGGCGGAAGAGAGTGGCTTCGAAGTGCGCGACGTCGAAAGCTTGCGCGAGCATTACGTCCTCACGCTCCGGCATTGGGTGCGCCGACTCGAAGCCCATCACCAACAAGCAGCAGCGGCAACCGACGAGACGACATATCGGATCTGGCGCTTGTTCATGTCCGGTTCGGCATATCGGTTTGCGAAGGGGGTGCTCAATCTCTATCAAACATTGTTGGTGAAGCACCTGGACGGGGAGAGTAGCTTGCCGCTCGCACGTTGCGACTGGTATCGCAACAATTGAAAATACCGGCCGCTTGCCGTACATTACCAACGAGGACAGATTCCGCTGTTTGCTTGGAACTTGCTATGGTGCCGCTCGATGCACACACAGCGCCACAACCAATTCCCAAGGACGCTCGTCGTCCGAACCGGAAGAGAACAACCGCATCCCATGGGCTTCGTGCACATGGGATGTTTTTTTTGAAAGGAGGGTACGACGTATGAAACTGTTATGGATGGTGGTCGCGTTTTCGCTTGGCGCCGGTGGTGTCAATCTCTTGAAGAACGGGGACTTCGAGAAATTCGTCGGTGGCGAGCCTGTCGGATGGACAACGAACAACATTCCTTCGATGCTTGTCATTGTTTCATCATCATCTCTCAGCGCATCGGGGAAAAGCGCTGTGCGATACGATGTCAAGAAATTCTATGAAACGAACATGGCAGGGATGATCAACCAAAAAAAATATCCGTGTTGGGGGAAAGGAGACTCAGCTCAAAGGGTGGTACCATTTCACACCGAAAGGCAACGATGCCGGTTTCATCAGCATCGACGTTAAGTCGGCCAGCGGCAGCACGGTCGGCGTGTGCGAGCACTATTTGCGCGAGGCAACACGCGCGCTTACGCCCCTCACGATCTCATCGCTCCTGCTGGCGGAAGCGCATAGCGTGGATCTGTTGCTGACGATTATTCCAGCGAGTGAGGAAGGGTCGTACATCGTTTTCGATAGCCTCGAGCTTACGGTTACCACCGCGAGCACGCAAACGTGATGGCGGCGTGCAACAAACAACTTTTTGTTCACCAACAGAAAGGAGCAGCCATGGTATTCAAGCGCTTGACGGACTACCTCGATCAGAACAACGTCAAGTACGTTGTGATTCACCATTCGCCAGCCTATACGGCACGAGAAGTGGCCGTCTCGGCACACATACCGGGGAAAGAGGTCGCAAAAACCGTCATCGTGAAGGCGGACGATAAGCCGATGATGGCGGTCTTGCCCGCATCGCAGATGATCGACTTGGGCGCGCTGCGCACCGCACTCGGTGTAGGCTCGGTGGTGCTGGCAACCGAAAGCGAATTCAATTCGCTCTTCCCGGAATGTGAAGTCGGCGCCATGCCGCCGTTCGGCAATCTGTTCAACATGGACGTGGTCGTCGCCGATACGCTGACGCAAGACGAACAGATCGCCTTCAACGGCGGTACGCATCGCGCGCTGGTGCGCATGGCGTACAGCGACTTCGAACGGTTGGTGAAACCGAAGGTCTTGAAGTTCACGGTGGAGCGAAAAATCCGCGCCGATCTTTATGATCAAGGAATCAGTTGAGTCGATCACCACGAGCCGCGCAGAACGCGAGCAGGAACAGCGCCTTGATCCGTCGGAGGAAAGCATCCACCGTGATACCGACCAGCCGGAACGGTAGCATGAGCACCCACACGAGCGGGTAGAGTATCAACGCGGCAAGTGCGAGCGGCCAGCAAATCGCCAAGAGGATGAGCCACAAAAGAAAGCGCGTCATCTGAGTATCTCCGAAAGTCCACTTCGGTGTACGGGGAAACGGCACGGAAGTTCGCGCGTTGGTCTGCCTGAGGCGACGGATTTTCATCTATTTCTTCTTACATTCATCGGAACTGTTTTGCTCGTTCTCAAAAGGATTATGCATGGCTGAGACCATCTGTTTGTTCGAAGATCCGCAATATGTGAATCTTCTCCCACTTGCTTATACTCGTCCCGTGTACGATGTGCGGTGCGGCATGACGACGCTACGCGAAAAGATTCAGCGCTCCTACCCGCGTGCGCAGCTTGTGCTGCTCTGCCGCCCGTATCTTGCCGAAGTTGTTCGCCAGCAGAACCCCGGCGTTGCCGTCAACGAATTGCACGAAGCGGTCTCTCTGTTTCTCAACGGGCGGATCCTCGCCGATGATCAGTTAGCACGAACAATTCCTCTCCGCGGTGATGATACCATGTACTTGGCGGGAGATAAATTCGTTGCCGTCCGCATCGGCAACGGCAAGAAAGGAAGCGTGCGAGATATCGATGACGTAATTCACGCAGAACATTTTGTCGAACTGCCGCGTCGCGCAGTGGATGTAACGTTGATCGACTATCCGTGGGACCTGGTCAAGAGGAATGGAGAGGAATTGAGAAACGATGCACGGCGACGCAGACGCTCTGGTCGAACGGCGATCCGTGGCAAGCTGTACCCGGGTGTTCACCTCATCAACAAGAAAGACATTTTCATTGGGGAAGGAACGATGGTGAAACCCGGCGCCGTGCTCGATGCGGAGGCGGGTCCGATCGTCATCGGACGCAACGTGATGATCATGCCGAATGCGGTCATCGAAGGACCCGCATTCATCGGCAACGGAAGCCTCATCAAGGTCGGCGCGAAGATCTATGGGAACACGACGATCGGCGAACGATGCAAAGTCGGCGGCGAAGTGGAAGCGAGCATCATCCATGGATTCTCGAACAAGCAACACGATGGATTCCTTGGACACTCGTACGTCGGCATGTGGTGCAACTTGGGAGCCGATACGAACACAAGCGACTTGAAGAACAACTACGGTACGGTGCGCGTGTTCGTCAATGGGAAAGAAATCGATAGCGGATCGCAATTCGTCGGTTTGACGATGGGTGATCACTCCAAGAGCGGCATCAATACCATGTTCAATACGGGGACGGTCGTTGGTGTCTCGAGCAATGTCTTCGGGGCAGGGTTTCCTCCAAAGTTCATTCCGTCATATGCTTGGGGAGGTGCCGAGGGATTGGCGACATACGATTTGGAGAAAAGTCTGGAAGTCGCTCGCCGCGTCATGGCACGAAGAAACGTAACGATGACTGAGGCTGATGAGCGCTTGCTGAGGAAAGTTTTCGAACTGACGCGACACGAACGCATCCGCATGCGGAACGAGCAGGAAAAGATTCTCTTTGCTCAATCATCGCCCGAAGAGAAACACAAGCCATGACCATTCTCGCTCTTGCCGATATTCATGGCGCCTACGAGAGAATGATGGAGGTGGTGAGGGCTCATCCGGAGGCTGATGCCCTCCTCATCGCAGGCGATCTCACAACGCACGGGACCGTCGAGGAGACCGAGGCAGCAATCGAGATGCTTCGCACAAGCGGCAAGCCGGTTTTTGCCGTGGCGGGGAATATGGACCCTCCCGAGTTGGATGACGTGTTTGTTCGCCTTGGTGTATCTCTCAACGCCCGCGGTGTTGTCTTGAACAATGTCGGCTTGTTCGGTGTTTCGGCAGCACCGCTCTCGCCTTTGATGACACCGAACGAAATCCCGGAAGAAGAAATCTCGCGCCGGGCCGAACTAGGACTAGCGCATATTGCATCGGCACGGTGGAAGATCTTCGTTCCACATGCGCCGCCGTTCAACACGCGATTGGATGTTGTCCGATCGGGAAGGCACGTTGGCAGTAGAGCTGTGCGCACGTTTGTCGAGCGATGGAAACCTGATGTCGTCGTTTGCGGGCACATCCATGAAGCTCGCGGGATAGATTCGATCGGGAAGACCGTGGCGATCAACTGTGGGCCTGCAGGACAAGGGATGTGCGGGGTCATTTCCCTTGCGAAAGATGTTGTGGTGCGTGCTGAGCCATAGAAGAAATCAGCAACAAAACAGGAACGCCCTCCACCACTTGGCGTGGGGAGGGCGCTCTGTTCCTTTGACCGAAACTCGTTCGGATTAGCTATCTGTCTTCAAGTAAAAAGGCAATTGCTGGCGCATACGCTCGCGCTTTGCGCGGTAGGCCATTTCCTTCTTCTTGCAACTTGGGCAACGATAGGCGCCCACTTGGCCCCTAAACTCGTTCCCGCAGTCCCGACAAATAGTGGAACCACGTTTCTTCATTCTTGCATCACCTTTGTAGTTCATAGGCATTTCTCCTCAGCCAATATAACGATTTCTACATTAAGATGGTTCAGAAATTTTTACCGATTTCACTCCCCACCTTTAAAAACAGCGTTATTTGAGGGGGTCAGCGATTAATTTTTTTTAGTGCCCTGATCAAACAGACCATTGGGCAGGCTCATTTGGTTACTCCCGAACGGTCAGGCTCGTTAAGACGGTTTGGCAGGGGATGAGAAGGTCCAAGTCTTTCAATTTCTTGTCCCAATGGTAATTACCACCAGACGGTACGCTCATGAAACAAACCTCCCATAAACATTTGAGCAAGACGTTGCAACGGCGGCTGATCGCTGCCGCCAATATGGCAAAGGTCAAAGCTTACGCTCCATACTCCAACTTTCGGGTTGGGGCAGCGGTATTGACCGACCACGGTTTGGTTTACTCAGGCTGCAATGTTGAGAACAGCTCATATTCCCTAACGATCTGCGCCGAAAGAATGGCTGTGTTCAAGGCTCTGTCATACGGACACGCACGATTCAAAGCCATCGCCATAACATCGGACTGGGATGAGTTTCTTCCACCCTGTGGGGCATGCAGACAAGTGTTGGCAGAGTTTGCGCCGGATGCATTGGTCGTCCTTTCGACATTGAGCGGAAAAACCCGCATCACGTCCCTCTCGAAACTTTTCCCACTGCCTGCCGACCTCGCACATCTGCGCAAGAAATCGAAAAGCACCTGACGCCCCATGCCTTTGCACGACACACCTTCGGCACTATACACTAAGATTTGGGAACTCGTGGCGTCGATTCCCAAAGGCAGAGTGATGACCTACGGAGCGATAGCCGAAGCGGTGAGATTTTCGCTCTGATCGTGCTTTGTGGGGTATGCGCTTCACAATCTTTCGACCGGCTTTGAAATACCGTGGCATAGGGTACGCAACGCAAAGGGACACATTGCGTTTCCCAAACACTCATACACTTACAAGAAACAAAACATTCTCTTGAAAGAATGAATGATTTTTATTGGAGAGCATCTCGACATGAAAACGTTCGACTGGAAGCTCAAGATGAAGAAGAGCGAGAAACCTCGCTGCGTTTGGTGTGGGAACGATCCGCTGGCAATCAAGTATCATGACCATGAATGGGGAACGCCTGTCCATGACGACCGCAAGCTCTTCGAGATGTTGGTGCTCGAAGGCGCACAAGCCGGACTAAGCTGGATGACGATTCTCCGGAAGCGTGAGAACTATCGGCAGGCGTTCGACAATTTCGATCCGAGGCGGGTTGCCCGCTACGACGCACGAACGATTCGCCGATTCATGAAGAACCCAGGACTCGTGAGGAATAGACTCAAGATCGAGTCTGCAGTCGGGAATGCAAAAGCGTTCCTTGCTGTGCAACAGAAATTCGGAAGCTTTGATCGTTTTCTTTGGCAGTTCGTCGGCAGGAAGTCAACGCACAACGTGTGGCGCTCAGTCAAGGAGATTCCGGCAACAACGCCCGAGGCAAGAGTAATGAGTAAGGAGTTGAAGAAACGCGGATTTTCTTTTGTCGGTCCCACCATCTGTTACGCATTGATGCAAGCCGCCGGTATGGTGAACGATCACACCGCCGACTGTTGGAGAAGCAATCACTGAGTGACGGTTCTTACCGGGGAATCTGCTTGCCATCGAAGAGTGCGCGCGTAAGCGTACCATCGGGGGCGTACACAAGCTGAAGGCGGAACGGAGGCTGCCACGCCGGCAAGCCGAAGCGAGCGAGCACTCTCTCATCGACGGAAAATTGCAAATCTTGAATCTCGACAACGCCTCCCTCTTCGTTGCGCGATAAGCTGATCCACGGATGCCGCGCAAACGACAGGTACCGCTGAACAACCTGCTCGTGCAATACCGCGTCAACAAGCTTCCCTTTTTCGTTTTTGAACTCTTGTACGCGCACTGTATCATCGAAAGGGGAAAAGAACATTCGATGAACACCTCTCGGTGTTTGGATCAGCCCATTCCATGAAAAGATACTCAGTGGTTGAGGCAGCGCCGACGATGCCAACACCCGAACCGACGCCGAGCGCGCAACGGATTCAACCTTCTGCAGTGCAAGATGGTGAGCAAGCGCCCCGGCGGCAAGATACAAGATGAGCAAAGCTCCAGCGACGCGGAAGAGCATTGCTTGCCGTCGAATTGCCCATATGCGTGCAACAAACGGCAGAGCGAGCAAGAGAGTTACGACAGGGTCGATGATGAACATCCAATCCAGCGCAAACCGCTTTTGAGAGAGTGGCGCAACGATCATCGTGCCGAACGGAGTGATAAGATCGAAGAGAATGTGAACGACGATCCCTACAAGCGCTGCCGACCACAACACGCCGAAGCGCTTGAACTTCCCGGCGCTGAAGAACACGAGTGCCGGGACGAGCGCGAACACTGGCGCGAAGAGAAGCGAATGGGTGATTCCGCGATGATGGATGATGTACGTGAGGCGATCGGTGAAGAGCTGGAGCACAACATCGAGATCGGGAAGATTTGCGCTCACGACGAGAAGCCAAAGGAGTGTTCGTCGTTCGGATGTGGATGCGGATGGGCGCTGCAGCAATGTTGCGGCGAGAGCGCCGGTCAGTGAATGTGTAACGTTATCCATTCTCGCTTTCCAAGGATGTTCGTTGGCTTTTCGCTTTCTCCCACTTCGAGACGGTGGCATTCGTCGCTGTTTGGAATCGCGATACGAAAAACGTATTTTGCTTCCACACAATTCCTCAATGGCTTCCCGCCCGAAAGGCTCGATGACCATTTTCTACCAATCATAATAAGGAAACCGTACAGATGAAATACACAGCGATCGTGGCGCTCACTGTTTTGCTTTTTGCCTGCCAAGGAAACACGCAAAACAAAGCGGAATTGAAAACCACGCAGGACAGTGTCAGCTATATCATCGGCGTCAGCATCGGAAAGAATCTGAAGGCGCAGAAAGTGGAAATAAGTTTGGACCAGCTTGCGCGTGGAATCAAGGACGCAACTGACAGCAGTACGCTCCTCATCAGCGACGAGCAGACACAGGTGATCATGAGCGCGTTCCAACAGCGGATGATGGAACAGCAGGAAGCAGAAGCCCACGCTGCCGGCGAAGTGCATCGCAAGGAGGGACAATCCTTCTTGGAGGAGAACAAAAAGAAAGCGGGCGTGAAAGTTACTGCGAGCGGTTTGCAATACAAGGTCATCAAGATGGGCACGGGTCCCAAGCCCAAAGCCGATCAAACAGTCACCGTCCACTACAAAGGCATGACCATCGACGGAAAGGAATTCGACAGTTCCTACAAGCGCGGCGAACCCGTCACGTTCGGCGTGGGTCAGGTCATCAAGGGATGGACGGAGGCGCTCCAGATAATGCCGGTCGGTTCGAAGTGGGAGTTGTACATCCCCGCCGACCTTGCCTATGGCGACCGAGGTGCCGGCCAGACAATCCCTCCGGGCGCGACATTGATCTTCGAAGTTGAACTTTTGGGAATCAAATAGCGCACATTTCCGTCTCTCACGCCGCAGTGTCGTTGGGTTGCGCGATGCTGCGGCGCTTTACATGATGGCTTTCGATGGACGCATTCGCAGTGCGGGCACATTGAGTTCAACACTATCCTCACTATCCTCGCCTTCCATCGAGCCTGCGAGTGACCCGCATTGCAGCGAGCTCATCGCCTGCACCGGCATCACATTCACAGATTACTTTGCCGCATTCGGCGCAATGATTGACAACTTCCGGCATAGCCTTCTCCTTTCGTTGCCTGGCTGCAATCTACTTCACTCCTCGCACAAAGGCAAGAACCGCGAAGAGGATGAACCTCTTCGGACTTCCACCTCCAACTCCATCACCTGTCTGGTAAGCAGCGAGGACGAGCGGAAGGTCAATTGTTTCGAGAGTTTGCTCGGGTGCTTGGGTTGTTCGCACCTTCGCGTGAGATTCTCTCTCGGTATCGAGGGAGGCTGATCTACTTGACAAGAGGCGAATTTCAGGTTACTATTGTACGAGGGCATAGGAGATCGGCTATGGAAACACAACGCACAGAAGCGCCGCGAACGCTGCACGATCTGCTCGCCACACACGTCAAGGAAGGCGAGTTGTATGAGAAGCTGCCGAACAATTGGGTACGCTGCTTCGCTTGCGGACATCGATGCAAGATCCCCCCGGGCCGCGACGGGATATGCAAGGTGCGCTTCAATCAGGAGGGCATGTTGTTCGTGCCCCATGGATACGTGGCGGGCTTGCAAATCGATCCGATCGAAAAGAAACCATTCTTCCACGCACTGCCCGGAGCGCAGGCGCTCAGTTTCGGCATGCTGGGATGCGACTATCACTGCGCGTATTGCCAAAATTGGATTACCTCGCAGGCGATTCGCGACCCGATCGCAGGCACGCCGCCCAATTACGTCACCGCCGAACGTCTTGTCGGCATCGCACTCGAGCATAACGTTCCGGTCCTGACCAGCACCTACAACGAACCATTGATCACCAGCGAGTGGGCGGTCGAGATCTTCAAGCTTGCTCGCGCTTCCAACATCGTGTGCTCGTACGTCTCCAATGGTAACGGTACGCCCGAGGTGCTCGAGTACATCAAGCCGTACGTTCAACTCTACAAGATCGACCTGAAGAGTTTTCGGCAGAAGAACTATCAGCAACTCGGCGGTAAACTCGAAAACGTTCTGTTCACGATCCGTCGGCTCAAGGAACTGGGTATTTGGGTAGAAGTGGTTACGCTCGTCGTGCCCGGCTTCAACGACTCGAACGAAGAGTTGACGGATATTGCACGCTTCCTTGTTTCCGTTTCGCCCGACATCCCATGGCACGTGACCGCATTCCATCAAGACTACAAAATGACCGAGCCGGAGAACACTCCCGTCGAGACACTCATTCAGGCAGCCGAGATCGGCTACGAGGCAGGCTTGCACTTCGTGTATGCCGGCAACGTTCCGGGCCGCGTCGGACGGTACGAGAACACGTACTGTCCTACGTGCAGTGAGCTGCTCATCGAACGTTTCGGCTTTATGGTAAGGAAGAATCGTTTGGTGGATGGATCGTGCCCAAAATGCAAGCAGCGCATTCCGGGCGTGTGGACTGCTCCGTGAAGTGTTCGTCACACTCCTGCGTTGAACTGAAGCAGGATCCGACCATTCCGATTTACCAACCACTAAAATACAGCGCGTGGCATCATCATCCCCGAAGCTTTCTCTTGTGATCGCTGTGTACAACAAGCCGGAGAATCTCCGCTTGGTGCTTGCCGCGTGTTCTCGTCAATCCTTCAAAGAATTCGAGGTGATCGTCGCCGACGATGGATCGGGACCGGTGGTGCGCAACGTCGTCGAAGAGGCGCAACGACATGGGTTTCCCATCCTTCATCTGTGGCACGAAGACCGAGGTTGGCGAAAGAATACGATGCTCAACAACGCGATTCGCGCGTCCTCCACCGACTACCTCGTGTTCATCGATGGCGACTGCCTGCCGTCCCAACATTTTCTTCTCGATCATTGGAACCAACGGGAAGAGAACAAAGTCCTTCTCGGTCGGCGTGTGGAGACCAGCGAGCGGTGGTCGAAGGCGCTGACGCGCGAAAAAGTTCTCAGCGGTGAATTCGAGCGGTACACTTGGCGTGAATGGTGGGATGGCATTCGCGGCGCGTCGCTACGGGTCGAAGACGGCATTCGTATTCCGAGCGCCTTGCTTCGCTCGCTTCTCCTCCGCAACGTTCGCGGAATGTTGGGAAGCAACTTCTCGGTCGCGAAGCACCATCTCATCGCCATCAATGGGTTCGATGAGTTATACCATGGACCGGGCTGCGGCGAGGATTCCGATCCGCAGTTCCGACTCTCGCTCATCGGTGTCACGGGCAAATCGCTGCGCAATCTGGCGGTACAATACCACATCTGGCATCCGCCCACCGCCACGGCGCAAGCGTGTTGGGATCGCTTTCAAGAAGTAAAGAAGAGGCGTCAACCGCGCTGTGCAGTTGGCTTGGAGAAATTGGAGGAGGCTGCCGAAGAGGAACGATCGTTTGGTAAGCAGATATGAAGGGGCGCCATACCGTGCCCCTTTGCCGTGCATCTATTGATCTTCCTGATCCATTTCTTGTAGCTGATGCTCGAGATCGCTCTTCTCCTTCGTGTAGCCTGCAGGGATCTCGAATTCGCTTGCGGGAGTAGATCGGCGTTCCACCTTCAGCACTGTGGTCACCACACCGAGGTCGGGGATTTCTGATTGGATCGTGAAGCCTTGAATCTTCTTGTATGCCTCCGCCATTTCGCTGGCGAAGCGCGGCATCATCGAGGCAAGGCGCTTCGAGAACGCTTTCCAATCCTCAGCTAATTCAGCGAACCCCGGCACATCCTTCGTGACCCACAAGGTTGCCACGGTTTTCTCTCCATGCTGCACAGCAAACTTTGTGCATGCGAAACCACTGATTGTCTTGCGTTCGCCTGTGCTGGACACTTGGATGGGTGCATCGGCCTTCCCCCTAGCTCCCGGCATTCGCCCTTTCATCATCTCCTCCACCATCTTGCGTTGATCGGGAGGCAACTTGCTCAATTCCTCCTGCATCTTCGCCATTGCCGCATCCATCTTGCTGGAGGCATTCTTCATCATAGCTTCCATCTGCGCGAACGAGATTTCCGAATAGGTTTTCTTGGACGGGTTGATTTGCCACATCACCTCGCGATCTAGACGGAAGATCGTGATGTCGCCGGGCACCGTCGCAGTGCCTTGATTGACAATCTTCATCTTCTTGGGCACCGCGAAGCCATCCGAGACGTGTTCACCGACGGTCCCGATGGTTTTCGTTTGCCAGTACAAACCTTGGCTGAAAACCGTCGCTGCAGCGACGAGCAGCACAACGAGCGACACGAAACGTTTCATAACACCTCCTCAACAAATGTGAATGAACGTGAATTAGGATAACGGTTCCAAAGGCCGGGCGATCATAATGCCCGTGCGCGACTCCTCCTGACCAAGATAATCGACCAGCGAACGTTTGCTGATTTGTATCGTCCCGCCCGAAAGCGGCGCGTGCAGAAAACGAAGCAGACCCATAAATCGATACGCGAAGCCGGTGTGGCTCACATCTAACCCATCGATCGTTGTGGTAATGCCGACGATGTCCCCATCGTGAATCCACTCGCGCAAGGATTGAATACGATCCTTGGGAAGATAGAAATGCTTCCGCTGGTTGAGCTGCTCCTCCGTTCTGCGAATGGCACTGAACACGGCTTTGCTCTTCAACTGCCGATACGCCGATCGGTGGGTGGACATGAAGTTGATCGTTTTCTCCAGCGGAACACCTTCGAGAGCAGGCGCCATGTTCTTGACGATCTTTTTCTTTTCGTTATCGTCGATCCAATCGGAGAAGTAGTGCAGACGGCTGGGATACCCATCGATCACTCCGGCACGATAGCGGATCAGGCGCAATTGACGCGCGAACTCGTCGAAGGTAAACCGACCGAGCGTGATGCACCGGGCAATGGCGAGCGTGCTTTCCACGAACGTCACGCAGTCGAATTCCTTCAAGTTGACGATGAGGTGTTCAGGACCTGGGGCTTCCAGTGTGTATGCCTTGTACGGCGCTTCGAGAAACGAAACACCAACGGCAGCAACAACATCGCCGATGGGTTTCGAGGAAAGCCCTTCGGCGCGCGCAAGGTTGAACTTTTGCTTCAACACCTCGCGGTGATCGTTCCACTCATCGCCCGTGAACAAGCTGCGGGGAGCGATGGCCGCCCCGGCAGCAAGAAGGCTATACTTGAGAAACGTGCGCCGAGACGTCGGGACGAAGCGAGTACGTTCAAAAGGGTGCTTCATCTTCCAAAACATGGGGTGGTTCAACGTCAAAGGATTCGGGTGCAGGATTCTCGAATCGGGCGTAGCGATGCACGAAGGTCAACTTCACGTCGCCGACGGGACCGTTGCGGTGCTTGCCGACGATGATTTCCGCGCGACCGGCAACTTCGCTGAAATCGCTCGCATCGGGATCGGCGTACATTTCGGGCCGATGAACAAAACAGACGAGGTCTGCATCCTGCTCGATCGCACCCGATTCACGGAGATCCGACAGGATGGGTCGCTTGTCGGTTCGACTCTCGACTGCGCGGCTTAATTGGGAGAGCGCGATCACCGGAATGCCGAGTTCTTTTGCCAGCGCCTTCAGCGAACGCGAAATGGCGGATATCTCCTTCTCACGATTTTCCGCGCTCTTCGGGCCCTGCATCAACTGGAGGTAGTCGATCACGATAAGCCCGATATTGCGTTCCGCTTTGAGCCGCCGGGCTTTCGCACGAAGCTCAAGAATTCCTAAACTGGGCGTGTCGTCGATAAAGATGCCGGCTTTCGCCAGCTTGCCCGCTGCGAGGCTAACTCTCCTCCAATCGTTTTCAGGCAGTCGCCCCGTGCGAATGAGATGGGCATCCACTTTTGCTTCCGCACACAACAGGCGCATCACCATTTGTTGCGTGGACATTTCGAGCGAGAAGATGCCGACCGCGGTCGGCTTGTCGCGATGTAAGGCGGCGTTGCGTGCAAGCGAAAGGGCAAAAGCGGTTTTGCCCGAACTCGGTCTCCCGGCGATGATGATGAGGTCGGAGTTTTGCAAGCCGCCCGTGAGCGCGTCCAGATCGCGGAAGGCGGTAGGTACGCCTGTCACGCCGGAGTGTTTTCCGTGCAGAGCTTGGAGAGCCTCCAAGGTGTCGTGCACGGCTTTCGCCATCTGCGTGAACGTTTTCTTCAACCGCTTTTCCGAGATCTGAAAGATCGCCTGTTCGGCTTCATCCAGCAACTCGAAGGCATCCTCACTCGTGTTGTAGCCGCGCGCGGCAAGCTGCGAGGCAACGCTAATGAGGCTGCGCATCAGATACTTTTCCAACACAATCTTCGCATGGTACTCGGCGTTGGCAGGCGAGGAGACTTTCATCGTCAACTCGGCGAGATATGTCTCACCGCCAATCGTGTCGAGATCACCGCGCCGTCGCAACTCTTCCGCGAGCGTGATGATATCGACCGGCTCGCTCCGATCGAACATCGCGAGAATCGCTTTGAAGATCTTCCGATGATACTCGGCGTGGAAGGCATCCTCATCCAACACCTCGATCACACGTGGGATCGCCTCGCGTTCCAACAGCATTGCGCCCAGCACTTGCGCTTCGATCTCCACAGCCTGAGGCGGGATGCGACCTTCCGCTGAAAGCACCGGTTCCGTTGCCTTGCGTAGAGGTTCAGCCATCATGCATCGCCTTTCACGTCATGAGTTTTTCTGACGAGGTCGTCGTGTAACGCGCGCACCGCTTGCACGTCCTCCCATGTCGGACGTTTCCAATTCGGGTTGCGCAGGAGCGCTGCCGGGTGGTAGGTGACCATCACCGGGATTCCTTCGTACGAGAGCACGCGCCCACGCAAGCGTGTCATGGATTCTGTTGTGCCGAGCAGGTTTTCCGCCGCCGTCAGTCCCAGGCAGAGAATCACTTTCGGCGTGATCAACTCGATTTGCTTCTTCAAATAGGGCTTGCACATTGCCGACTCTTCGGGCGTCGGCTTGCGATTGTTCGGCGGCCTGCACTTGAGAATGTTACAGATGTACACGTCGGATCGCTTAAAGTTGATTGCTTCGAGAATCCTCGTCAACAGTTGGCCCGCACGTCCAACGAACGGTTCGCCTTGCGCATCCTCATCGGCGCCCGGTGCTTCTCCGATAAGCATCAACGTTGCGTGTGGGTTGCCCACACCGAAGACGAATTTGGTGCGCGTCAGACCGAGAGCACACTGTGTGCAGGTGCAAATCATCCCTTCCAATTCCTCCAGCGACGCGGCTTTTCCCCATTCTTCGGTCGTCAACGCGGCGGCAGGGTTTGGAGAAAGTTCGAACAGCAATGGCTCTTCCACGATCCCTGGAACCGACGTCGTTTTCGGAGGTGGTGGAGAAGAACCTTTCTGAATGCTGCTCGACGCAGCATGTTCATACAAAAGTATTTCGCCCAGCAATGCCCGCTCGTCCTGAAGAACACAAGCGAGTCGATCGAGCGTGTCGAGAGTGTTTCGGAGGAGGTCGTTATCCATACTATAAGTGTAGAGAATGAAATGCTCAAGCTCAAGCGCGCATCAGCGCTTGGATACGATCGAGAATCTTCATTGCGACATCGAACTTCGGCAACAACGGTAACTCCTCGATCGCACCATCGGGATAGACGAACGTTACGCGATTCGTGTCGGTATGGAACCCGGACCCTTCCTCGCTCGGATTGTTCAGCACGATCATATCGGCGTGCTTCGCTTTTGCCTTTGCTTGCGCGTTCGCCACGCCGTTGTCGGT
This sequence comes from Ignavibacteria bacterium, assembly GCA_040290295.1. GTDB lineage: Bacteria > Bacteroidota > Ignavibacteria > UBA10030 > UBA6906 > CAADGV01. The sequence goes on along the minus strand of PSMW01000006.1, from coordinate 122,534 downwards.
CTCCAACGCGAATCCCACGATCACTTGGTGCGTCTTGCGTTCGCCGAGCGAACGAAGGATGTCAGGATTCTTCGAAAGCGTAAGAGTCAATGTGTCGCCCGATTGTTGTTCCCGTTTGATTTTCTGCGTTGCGGGTTGTGCGACCGTATAGTCCGCCACGGCGGCTGCCATGATGAGTGCATGCGCCTGATCGAACTCGCGATGGACAGCGTCGTACATGTCGCGAGCTGTGCGGACATCGATGCGCCGGACGTTGCGTGGCGTGCGCAGTTGGACCGGTCCTGCAACCAAGGTCACGTTTGCGCCGCGCAATGCCGCCGCATGGGCAAGAGCGAATCCCATCTTCCCCGATGAGGAGTTACCGATGAAGCGTACCGGATCGATCGGCTCGTAGGTCGGTCCTGCTGTTACGAGAATGTTCTTGTCGCGTAAATCCTGATGCACGCGATCGAGCAGTTCCTCTGCCGCTTTGATCAACGTTTCGATCTCGGGTAATCTGCCGGCACCGGTCAGTCCGCTTGCCAACTCTCCTTCGTCCGGTGGCAGGAGGAAGTAGCCCGCTTCTTTGAGAGACGCGAGATTCTGCTGTGTTGTTGGGTTGAGATACATATCGACATCCATCGACGGAGCGATGAGGAGCGGACAGCGGAGAGCCAGCACGAGCGTCGAGAGGAAATCGTCGGCAAAGCCGTGCGCGAGTTTGGCGATGGTGTGTGCAGTGGCGGGCGCGATCATCATTACATCTGCCCAGAGTGCAAGGCCGATGTGTTGCGTCCATGCCTGCGCGGTGGCAGCAGGTTGCTCGCCGAACATCTCGGTGATCACGTCGCGCCGTGCAACGGTGGAGAACGTCAGCGGTGTAACGAATTGCTGCGCGGCGCGCGTCATCACCACCTGTACCTCGGCGCCGGCTTTGACAAGCTCACGTACAAGCAGCGGAGTCTTGTAGGCAGCAATGCCGCCGGTGACGCCTACGATGATCTTCTTGTCCTTGAGCATGTGCGGCTACACGTGGTGCGATGTTCAGTGGTGCTGCCTCCGAGCAGCGCAGAAAAGCAAAGCCATGAATCGAGAGGGCACCAAACAATACAACGGTGCCCTCGACCAACCCGCTGGACAAAGAGCTAGTCTTCGTCCGCGCCCTTCTCGTCCTTCTTCTTCTGGCTCTTGAGCGATTCTTCAGCTTCGCGGTAGCGCCATTGGAGTTTGCCGGCGAGCAGTTCCTCCAGAGCGATGTCGGTCGGCTTCGGGCGTTTCTCGAACTCGAGGCTCACCCGCAGTTGGTCCGGATTCACGTCGTTTTCTTCGTTCTCCGACTCCGTCTTTTGCACAAACGTCGCGATGCGCTGATTGAATTCGATCTTCATCTCTTCGTTGATTTGGCGCGCGCGACGAGATATTGCCACGATCGCTTCGTGGATGTTCTTCGCTTTCGACGTCAGTTCTTCGATATCGATCGGTTTGATGGGCATAGGGTGCTCCTTAGGATTGTAAATGTTCTTCGACAATTTTTTGAACCTCATCGACTGCTGTGCTCAGCACGTCGTTCACGACCTGATAATCGAACTGGTTTCCGAGTTCCAATTCCATTGGCACGCGTTGCAGCCGTTGCGCTATCGTTCCCGCGTCTTCCGTTTTCCGGTTGGCAAGTCGTTCTTTCAGGACCTCGATGCTCGGTGGCCGCACAAAGATCAAGCACGCTTCGGGGTACTGGCGTTTGATTGCCAAGCCGCCCTTCACATCGATATCGAACAACACGTCGTGCCCCGAACGCAGCAGGCGCTCCACTTCGGCTTTGAGCGTGCCGTACAACTTGCCGGGATACACTTCCTCCCACTCGACGAATTCTCCCGCCGCAACGCGGCGCCGAAATTCTTCTTCCGATAGAAAATAATAATCTTTTCCGTCAATCTCGCCATTGCGTTTGGGCCTCGTTGTTGCCGAAACGGAAAATCCCAACGAGGGATTGCGCTTCATGATCTCGCGGGCGATCGTCGTCTTGCCCGCACCGCTGGGCGCCGATATGACGATGAGTTTACCGCGCGGCATTATTCCGTCGCTCGTCGAGGATCCTCATTCAATGTTCTGCAGTTGCTCGCGGATGCGCTCCAATTCCTCCTTGATCTCTACCACAAGGTGCGCAATCTCTGAAGAGTTGCACTTCGAACCGATGGTGTTGGCTTCTCGATTCATTTCCTGGATGAGAAAATTCAACTTCCGTCCGGCTGCCTCGTCGGTTGTTAACGCCTCCAAAAAAAATTTATTGTGGCTGCGAAAGCGGACACATTCCTCCGTTACATCCAACCGATCTGCCAGAAGCGCCAGTTCCATCTCCAATCTGTCCTCATCGATTGTTTCCCTCTCCAGCAACTGCTTGACGCGTTCTCGCAAGCGAAGCCGCTGTGCAGGGATCTGCTCGGCAGAGAGCCGTTCGATCGCCGTTAGCTTTTGCTCCACCAAGCCGATCCGGTGGCGAAAATCTTTGCCGAGTTCTTCTCCTTCGTTCCGTTTCATGAGAAGAAGGTTTTCTATCGCCTGACTGAGGGCTTGTTCCAGCAACGACCACTCCTTCTCGTCGGTATTCTCCAGTTCCACCGGCTCCAGTACTTCCGAGAATTGCAGCAGGTGTTGTAGCGTTACAGGTGCCTTGATCCTGACTGTCTTGCGCAACTGATTGAGGAGCTTGTAATAACCCTTTGCTGCCGAGGTATTGATGCGGACAGGGATCGCGCCGTCGTTGGCGTGCTCGACCACCGCCACCAGAGTAATCTTGCCGCGCGAGATGCGCTTGCGGATAATTTCCTTGATTTCGTTTTCGCGTATCGAAAGCGAGCGTGGTAGGCGCGCGGAGACTTCGAGAAACCGGCTGTTCACGCTTCGCAACTCCACCGCTACGGCAATGCCTTTGGTACTTGCCTCTCCTCGTCCGTAGCCGGTCATACTGGCTATCATTGCAACCTCTTGGGATGATTTCGGACTACAAAAGTACGCAAAAGCGGTGTCGCCTGCAATGGAAAGTTCCCCACTAAATGGTCACAGAGCTGTACACATGTTATCCACAATCCACAGTTTATCCACACTAACATTGCAAAAATGTGGCGGTAGAGGCGTTTTTCATTATATTGTTGATAACACGATGCTAAGTTCCTATCACACTTTGTCCTATATCGCCTCAGATCTGAAGCCGCGGTTGGAAGGACACGCCGTCGTCGAAGCTTTTTCGCAGGAAAGAGATCAACTCGTGCTCCGGTTCGATTGCTCGAACGACGGACTGATCATCGCATGCGATCGTGAGATGAACACCCTCCGGTTGAGGCGCGACGCTACCCGTGCACGGACGAATTCCGTCGATGTCCTCCCGAGCATCATTGGGCGCCGTATCGAGGCGATCGAGATGCACCCTCGAGATCGAGTGATGATGTTTTCGTTAGAGTCCGGGAAGCGGCTCGATCTCTGCTTCTTCGGTGCGAGGGCAAACGTTGTGTTGGTTGATGAAACGGGAACGGTCGTCGATGCGTTCAAGCAGCCGAAGCAGCTTATCGGGTCGAAGATGGAATACCAGAGCGGCGAGCTTGTGTACGATATCGATGCATGGTGGACACACGTGAGCGAGACACCGGCAGAGACGATCGCGGCGAGTCTCAAGCGTTTTTTCCCGACGCTGGGTTCGACGCTGGTGAGAGAACTCCTGCATCGCGCACAGGTGTCGCCGACACGTAGCGTGTCAGCCATTCACGATGAGCACCTGCAAGTGCTTCGGCGCGCACTTGCTGCGCTGCTTCAAGATCTGTCGGCCGCGCGACCGCGGGTTTATCTTGTGGAGAAAAATGGAAAAGGATTTCCTGTTGCGTTCTCGCTCGTTCCCCTCACCCATCTTCCGAAGAATGAAGAGCGCCCCTTCGATGATATTCACGAAGCCATTCGGTTTTTCGTTGCCTTTTCTCGTTCACATGTGCGTTTCGAGAAGAAGAAACGTGCGTTGCTCGATACACTCATCAGAAGGATGGAAAAGCTGAAGCGCACACACGAGGTTCTGGAGGATGAACTGAAAAAGAGCAATCGGACAGATGAGTACCAGCGCTTCGGCACGCTGCTGATGCAGCATGCACACCTCGTGCATCGCGGTGAGAAGGAAGTCGTGATCGAACACGATGGCATGGCGATGCACATCCCGTTACACCCGTCGCTCACAGCAGTGCAGAACGCACAGCGATATTTCGAGAAAGCCAAACGAGCACTCCTTGCTCATCATCAAGCCTCCGCCCGCCTTGTGAGCCTGAACGATCAGATCGACGCCGTCCAGCGTCTTACGCAAGCATTGGACGATGCATCCACGACAGAAGAGTTAAAAGCCTTTATGGAAGAGCACAAAGACGACCTCGAGAGAATCGGGATCGGCGGAAACACTGCTGAACGGGAGCGCTTGCCGTTCCGCATCTTCACAGTGGATGGCGGCTTCGAGGTGTGGGCGGGAAAGAGTAGTCGGGACAACGACGAACTGACGCTGAAGCATGCAAAGCCGAACGATCTCTGGTTTCATGTCCGCGGGGCGTCGGGGTCCCATGTGATCTTGAAAATCGGATCCGGCAAAGGCGAGCCGTCGAAAAAAGCAAAAGAGCAAGCCGCCGCGATCGCCGCGTATTATAGCAAGATGCGCAACGCGAAGCATGTGCCGGTTGCGATGACCGAACGAAAGTACGTCCGAAAACCAAGAGGTGCCGCGCCGGGTTCGGTGATTGTTGAGCGCGAAAAGATTATCTTTGCTGAGCCGGCACTCCCGCATGAGGATGCGACGAATTGAGATGTGCCATGCGCTTTCCCTTCTTTTTCTCATCATGAGAAGAATATGAAGTTTGCAGTAGTCGGCGCCGGTGGTGTCGGCGGATATTTCGGCGGCAGGTTGGCACGCAGTGGTGAAGACGTCTGGTTTCTCGCACGAGGACCGCATCTCGAAGCGATGCACACGTCGGGATTGCGGATTGACTCGTTCGAAGGGGGGTGGGTCGTTCCACCCGGCAAGATGACGGGCAACGCCGCAACAGTCGGCACAGTGGATGCCGTTCTCTTTTGTGTGAAATCGTACGACACGGCATCGGCAGCACAATCGCTCGAACCGCTTCTCTCTCCATACACCATCATCATCAGCCTACAGAACGGTATCGACAACGAAGAGAAGATCCAACGCCTCATCCCGCGAGGAATCGTCTTCGGGGGCGTGGCATACATCTATGCGAACATCACCGCGCCCGGCGTCATCACGCACACGATCGGTCCCACGAAAATCGTTTTCGGTCCTCTCGAACAGACGGATGCCGAGTGCCTCCGGCGGGCAAAGCTCATCCACGAAGCGATGCTTCGTTCGCACATCCATGCTGAACTTGTCAACGACATTCGCATCGAACTTTGGAAAAAGTACATCTTCATTGCTGCGGTGGGAGGGATGACCGCTTTGACACGCTTGACGCTCGGAGAAATTCTTGCAGTGCCTGAAACACGTGCGTTGCTGGAAGATGCTATGCGCGAAACGCTCGCCATCGCACACGCACGCGGCATCGAATTGCCCCATGACTTTGTCGAATACATTTTCGACGTCTTGAAGCGGTACGATAACCGTTCTCGCTCGTCGCTCTATCACGACCTCGTCCATGGGAGGAGGTTGGAAATCGAGGCGTTTTCTGGGACGATCGTCAGCGAGGGCAAACGTCTTGGCATCCCGACGCCCGTCCACCGTGCAATCTATGCGGCACTGCTTCCGTACCATCTGAAGCATTCACGAACGCTGCCATCATAACCATTCCATCACCATTGAGGCATTACGCCTATGAAACGGAAGCGCACACCGGCTGCAACATCACTTGCAACACTCGCCATCCACGGAAAGAAGCTGTACGCTTACCGAGGACCTGTCTCTTTTCCCATCTACCAAACATCAACCTATCGGTTCGCCAGCAGCGAGGATGCCGTTCGGTATGCACAGGGCGATCCCGACGTTCTCGTGTACACGCGCTATCACAATCCAACAACCAGCGAAGTCGAGGAGCGCCTTGCCTTGATGATGCACGCCGAACAAGCGTTGCTGTTCTCTTCAGGCATGGCAGCGATCAGTTCAGCAATTCTCTCGGTGGTCAAAGCAGGCGACGAGATGATCAGCGCTCCGGCATTGTACGGCGGCACGTACCGCTTCTTCCGCGACATTCTCCCCGACTTGGGCGTGAACGTGCGCTTCATGGATCCGCTCCGGCCGGACTCGCTGCTCGATGTAGCGACGCCGAAAACGAAATTGGTGTACTTCGAAACGCCCACCAATCCTACACTCGATATTGTGGACATCGCCAGCGTTGTGGCAGCAACCCGGCGTGCATCTCGCCGGCACGGCACGCCCATCCTTAAGATGGTTGACAACACGTTTGCCACATCATTCAACCAAAACCCCTTCCAGTTCGGGGTCGACGTTGTTGTTGAAAGCTGCACCAAATATCTTGGCGGACACAGCGATCTGCTCGGCGGAGTCGTGGTAGGAACGCGCGCGTTCATCAAGGGTGTCCATACACAGTTGAAATATTTGGGCGGAAGCCCTGATCCGTTCATGGCGTTTCTGTTGTTGCGAAGCCTCAAGACCTTCGAGCTTCGCGTGCAACGACAGAACGAGAATGCCATGGCGCTTGCAGCATTTCTTCGCCGCCACCCGAAGGTGCAGCGCGTGTTGTACCCCGGGTTACGCACTCATCCGCAACACACTATCGCACGTCGGCAAATGCGCGGCGGTTTTGGTGGAATGGTCACGATTGAGTTGAAGGGGGGAGTGAAAGCAGCAGTGCGCTTGTGCGATAGACTGCGCATCGCTGTGAATGCCATGTCGTTGGGAGGAGTAGAAACCCTCGTCAGCATTCCGGTGTACTCCTCGCACATCAATATGACCAAGAGCGAGTTAGCACGTCACGGCGTTACACCGGGCATGGTTCGCATTTCGGTCGGTGTGGAGGGAATCGAAGATTTGAAAGAAGATTTCGCTCAGGCACTGGCAGATGCCCACTGAGCCTAAAGGGTTGGGGTTTTAGGTTGCGGGTTTGGTGTTCAACGTTTGGAGCTTGAGGATTGGCATTTGCAACTCGCAGACGAGAGCGCGGGTATGCGAGAGTGTGCGTTTGGGAATCAATGTACAAAATGGCGCTGCTCGGTTTTGCAGGATTGGTTCAGAAATTCTTCATGCAGGCTCCAGAAGCACCAGTATTTCCACTTCAGGTGTCCCGGGAAACATATCGAACGGTACAGCGCACACGACGGTGTAGCCGGCCCGCTCCCAACGCTTCAACTCCTTCGGCATGAGATCGACGGCGCAGAAAATATGGACGACACGCGCAGGTCGCGTCGCAGCGATGAACTCGATCACGCCTTCGGCTGTGCCCTTGCGCGGCGGGTCGAGTATCACCGCATCTCCGGGCTGTGCTGCCGTCATGATACGTCCTATCGTTTCTTGATTGATGTCGCTGAGAAGGAAGCGAGCATTGTTCACTCGTTGGCGACGCGCGTTGGCAAACGCCGAGGCGATTGAGGCACTCGAACTCTCCACTCCGATAACCTCGCGCACGTTTCCCGCAAGACACAACGCAAAGAGTCCGTAGCCGCAATAGAGATCGTACAGCTTCGCGTCATTCTTTGGCTGCAGCAGCGCTTGCGCTTCCCTGATCACCCGTTCGAGTATGGATTGATTGACTTGCGAAAACGACAACGGCGAGTACAAGAAACTCCTCCCCAACACCCGGTGGTACACCTCCGACTTTCCGTACAGCTTCCGAAAGGACGTGCGACTTCTCCCTCTCTGCCTGCCGAGATAGTACTGCGGACTCGACGTGTCCGCGTACAGAAAGATGCCAATGATCGAAGGGAACGAGCGCGTGAGGGACTTGGAGAGGGTATTCGCCGAACGCACCAGTTCGGGCGAAATATCTTTGACGTTGAAGATAAGCGTCTGCTCTGCAGAAGTCCCCTTGATGACAACGTAGCTTGTTGCTCGCGCCAACTTCTTCGCGTACGGTTTGACGAAGCTTTCTTGAACGTGATGGAAGATAGCACAATGCTCTTGGGGTTCAATAACGCAGCGGACAACGGGAAACGGACGCATCTCACCCTCCTCGCTGGGAGCGATAAGTCCAAGACAGACGGTATCGCGATACGGAAAGACGCGCCGCTTCGTCGTGGTACGATATCCCCGACCGAGTGGCGAGCGAACCAGCCGGGCAAGCTCTGCGGTGAATCGCCAATCCTTCCACACACGCTGCAGCTCTTCATCCTTCAACCGTGCTTCATCGGCATACGAGAGGCGGACCGCATAGCACAACGAACATCGCTGACCTGTGGGTGACTGGCACTCTCCCACGTCGAGTGCTCGCGAGGGAAGGTTTGCGGCGGCAATGGCGGAGGCAAGAATCTCTTTGTAGCTTTGCATCATTGAAGAGTGTGCAATGCGTCTTTCAGGCGGGGCACCATCTGCTCGAGTTCTTCCAACGAAACCGCACCGACCGAAAGGCGGAACCAGCCGCTCTCGTCGTTCACACCGAATGCTTGGAACGGCACAGCCGCCAATCCCGCTTCGTGCAGAAGGAAGGTGCGGATGTCCTCGTTCGTCGCAAGCAGCGTGCCGGACGCTGTGTGCTTGCCGTTGAGCGCAAAACGGACCGACAGGTACAACGCCCCCATCGGTGGGATGACATCCACCGGCAATCCTTCCGACCGCATGAAGCTCATTGCGTCGTACAGTCGTTCCAACCGTTGTTGAACGCCGCCTTTCATAGCGCGATGATACGCCTTGATTTCATCGGTGGCGCTCAGAAGTTTAGCCACAGCCACTTGCTCGGCTCGAGGTGCCCATGCACCGACATGCCCGATGATGCTCGCCATGTGGTGAACAACATCCGACGGACCGATGACCCAACCGACACGCACTCCCGTCGCCGAAAAGGGTTTTGAGATGCCGTCCACCAAAATGGTGTAGGAAGCGAGTGCGGGGCGCAACGTCAACGGATCGTAATGGTGTGTCGAGCCGAAAGTGAGCATCCAATACACTTGGTCGTAGAGAAGGTAAAGAGGGCGCTCCTCGCGCGATCGGCGTGCGTTTTCCTCCAACACCAAATCGCAGATGCCCTCCAGCGCCTCGCGCGTGAAAGCCGTGCCTGTAGGATTGAGCGGTGAGTTAAGGGCAAGCAGTCGAGCGCCACGCACGGCGCGCTCGAGACGTGAACGTGTGGGGAGGAACAGTTCGTCGCTGCTGCACTGCACAGCAACACCCCTCGCTTCGACCAAGTGGCAGTAATGATTGTTGTTCCATGACGGAACGGGATACACGACCACATCGCCCGGATCGACGAGGGCGCGATAGGTGCCGTAGATGCCGGGGCGAGAGCCGCCCGTGACGAGCACCGACTCAAGGCGAAAGCGAAGCTGCAACCAGCGCTCATAAAACGCGAGGATGGATTTCTTCAGGACGAGCATACCATCGGAAGGAGGATAGCTCGTCTCACCACGCTGCAACGCATTGATGATGTTCTCTTCGAGAAACCGTGGGATGCGGAACTCTGCCGGACTGAAGTCGCCGACCGTAAGATTGCAGATTATCTTACCTTCAGCAACCAGGGCACGAATCTCCGACGCGATTTTGAGGATCTCCGAACCGATCAACGCTTCAGCCATCGCTGAGCATCGCGCTGCCTGTGTGCGCGTAAGGCGATCGGTGAGCTGTGCTGTTTGTACAGACATAGTCGGGTCTCGCTCGTTGTCGTGGAACATGGTCGTGTCAATATACGACATTCTTTGCACCAAACATACAAAACCCCAATCGCTCACAGCGGACCGATTGGGGCGATATGGGTACTGCACAGCGCTCAGCGCCACACGGCAAGCAATCCTCCCATGAGCACTATGCAGACAACGTTGTAGGCAGTATTGATGGTGTAGAGCTCTCGCCTGCGAAACTCGAACATCACCGTTTGGTACGCTCCGACGGCGAAAACACCGATGGACAGCATCGCACCGATTTTCATGCCGCGCAGAAAGGACGTTGTGTTCGTCCAATACACGAAATTGTCGATCACGTATGCCGCTACCAACGAAGCAACGAACGTTGCAGCATACAACGCAGCGGGATTCTTCACCGAGGAGCGTATCTCCTCTTCCGTTTTTCCAATCGCGGCCATCCACTGTTTGGCAAACAGTACGTTCGAGTACCATAATCCTCCCAGAACCATCGGAATGATCGCCGCGACGATAATCGCGAGCCAATTGATACCTTCGTGTCGCATACTGTGCCTCCTTGTTCTGTTATGGATGATGATGGTTGTGCGTTCTCGCCCGACCGTTGTCGGCCGAGAAACGTTGCCGATGCTTATCACCGGCGCTTGCGAGCGGTTCTCTTCCGAGCGGCCGGCTTGCGTCGGGCAGGCTTTCGTGCTCGTGCTGCGCGCTTCTTGGGTGCAGGCTTCGGTTCTTCTCCCTTCACCAAGCCGATCGTGTTGCCGTCGGGATCGCGAAACATCGCCATCGTCACCATGCCGGGAATCTCCGTCGGCTGCATAACAACACTTCCTCCCAATGCCGTCACCTGATCTAATGTCGCTTGCAGGTCAGGCACTTGCACGTAGAACGTGACCGGAGGTGGCGGAGGTTGATTCGGATCGTTCTGACCGATGCCTCCTTGCGCACCGAGCGTGCTGCCCGTGTTGACCAATCCGTAGTGCATCGGATTGTTGGTGTCGATCGTCCAACCGAACAACTTCGAGTAGAACTCGTGCAGTTGCTGCGCGTTGTTCGAGTTGATCTCCCAGTATACCACTGGTGCTGCCATAGTAGGACTCCTACGATGTGAGTGATAGAGTGAGTGGGATGATGGATGAAAGCAGACCGTAATGATGGTTGATGGATGATTGCATTCGTGAACAACAGATGCCGCATCGGCGATGAGCTTTTCGGCGGAAGGAAGAAGCGGTACGCTCGCTGCATTTCGGCAAGACTTCCTCCCCCCTTATGCACAAGCGCATGAGCCACGCGTGTTGTAGCGGTTCCATCGCGTCGGCTCTCCGCGAGGCAAAACGCTGAGGCAATTATACGAAGTTCGGTAAAGCTTCGCAACACGCTTCGTGATCACGTACGAACAGGGGGGGTACCGGTTGTGGAAGGAACGGTTGGAAAGCTAACACGTACGAGCTTACAGCCGAGGCGTGCCGAGCATGTACATTTCGCCCGTAGGTTGAGGCATGCCGCCTTTTGGCTCTAACGTAACGGCAAATGCCCCGATTTCTTTGGGGTTTGTCACGGCAAGATTATCGATGCGGAAGAAGTTCGCAGCAGTATCTCGAACGGCGAACACGCCGGCGCTGATCTTCTGACCGCCCTTGACAATCCACAGTTGGTAGTCCTTATCCTGCGGAACGGGGGGTAAGTTCGATACGTGCAGGATCGCCGTCCCCTTCTCTGCATCCCAAATGATTTTCCCATAGGCAACGGGATTGACTTGCAGCCCACTCATTATGGAGATGTGGAGTTCCTTGGCTGAAAGGACACGGAGTTGCTCTTCCTTGCGCGTGAGTTCGTCTTCGAGCGCGACGAGTCGCGTTTGAAGGCGTGTGTTTTCTTGGCGAAGTGCAATCAGTTCGTCGTTTTGTCGATCGAGAGTCCGCAGAACATTCAACATGAAGAGCGAGAACACCGCTGCCATTGCCAATGCCGCAGCGATACCCCACGGTACCCAGCTCGGCTTGCGTGGAGGTGCTTGCGCTCGCGCTTCCGCATCACGTCGGAACACAGCGGCTCGAGCCCGCGCCGTGAGAGCGATCTTTTGGAGAAGCTCCTCCTTCACCTGCGGCGGCGGGTTTCTTCGTTCCAACGTAAGGGGAAGCAACGTTGTTGTCGCCATCAACTCGGAGAGGAGAGAACGTTCTTCATCGCTCGCCCGGTCAAGATACGCTTCGAACATCCTGCGTTCGTCTTCCTCCAACGCGCCGAGCGCGTAGAGTGAGCAACGTTCTATGAATTCTTCGCGGTTCATTGGGGCAACCGGTCGTGCAAATATTCTCGCAGTTTGATCAACCCTTGACGCATTCGTGTTTTCACCGTTCCCAGCGGCACATGCAGTCGTTGGGAAATTTGTTCTTGAGTGTATCCTTCATAATAACTCATCTCGATAACCGTACGTTGTTCGTCGCTCAAAGTGGCAAGCGCAGTCCGCATCAACGCTTCGTACTCATTGCCGATGGCGGCGTTGAGCGGATTCGTCATGTACGCTGCATCGGGTATCCCGGTGACGGCATCGTCATGCAATCGCTCATCTCGATTTACGATCTCTTTCGAACGGAGCCGATCGATTGCTTTGCGCCTTGCAATGGTCACGATCCAGGTGTACACGCTCCCCTTTGCTTCATCGAAGGACGACGCCTTGTTCCAGATGGTGAGGAAGATTTCCTGCAAAACGTCTTCGGCTTCGGTTGTCTCCCGCACGATGCGCAGCACCATGGAATATAACAGCGGGGCGTAGCGATCATAGAGCTGCGCAAATGCGGCTTGGTCTCCTTCCTTGATGCGAACAAGTAATCGAACATCGTCCTCGTTGCGCACCATGGACTGAACGATCATCGCCAAAAGGCTAACAGCCTCTGGAAGGAACGGAGTCATATGCTATGAAGAGATACGAATATCGTCACGGAACGGATGAGCGGGTTTTCTTCGCGCCCTGCGCCGGCACAGATTGTCATACAAAGAATGCTGCGGAACTTCCAACCCATGCCATGTTTTGGTTGTAGCGTACACCCATCATCTTTCCTCTTCCCATCCGAACAAGATTCGCTACGGCGTGCAGTTCGTTTTCCCAGATGTACATGATGCGCACCTCCGCTTTCGTCTCTCCGTGTGGCGTGGCAATGAGGGGAGCGTACTCGACGCGCTCCTGCAGCACGTAGTGTGTGCGTTGGTGTTCCGGCACTGCCTCGATCTCTGTACGGCTGGGACCTACGACGACGCCTGTGCCCGCAAACGAAAAGAGCGGTTTCAGCACCCAACGGTCGAGATCATTCGGCACAGCGTCAAGCTCGTTCAAAAACATTGTCTTCGGAACGAAAGGATGTTGAAGGAAAGGAAGAGAAAACTTGCTGATGAGGAAGAACCAGTTGGGATGGCCTGCCCATTCCACCTCCAACTCATCGCGCATCTCGAACGGCACCTGCACACCCGTGCCGACCACTTCATCGACGATGGTTCGATTGTAAATGCGGCGAATCGGCACGAGCGAACTGTTCGAGCGATAGAACAGCTTTCGCCCTTCCTGCACAACATCTCGGATGTTGATGGTGCGTATGCCGCAGAACCGTTCGGTAAGAAGAAAGTCGGGTCGCGTTTTCTGCCTCTCGGGATCGAGATCCATCAGGACGACATGCTCCGGGTCGCAGGCACCCAACACCGCGCGGCGGAATACCATCAAGTAGTCTTCAAGGTCGAGATCGTCGAGAAGGAAGCAACACTCTTGCGGCAAGCCGAACGTTTCCTTGAACAGGAGGGCTTGCATCGGTTGGAAGGCGAAGAGCGTCGGGAAGCCTTGCAACTCGATCAGGCGCGGTACAACCTCGCCGTCGGCAGTGCGCACGATCCCGAAATCGACCGCGGCGAACAACGGATGCCGCGCTTCGTTGGGTACGCAGAATTGTTCCGGAATGGTACGGCGTGCCTTTGCGAGATAGTCTGCATCGTTGACAAGCTGATGAAGCATAGCACGACCAGCCTCAGCCATTGCAGACATGAGTGCGGAAGGAAGGAAGAAAGGCGTCTCGGAAACTTTGAACTCGATGTGCATACCGCACACAGCATCGAGACGCGCGAGGAAGAGCCGATACTTCTCCTGGGTGAAGTGGCTGTTATACCAAGCACGGAGTTCGTGAATCATAACGTCAGCACAGGTCGAGAAGGAACTTCCCCCGATCCATGATCTTTTTCCCATCGATCCAGATATCGAAGTTCGTTCCCACAACATCGATATGCGTCGAGGAACTCCAATCGGCGCCGGTATGCTCGGCGTACGGATGGCCGAAGGCAATGTGCACACCGGGAATCTTTTCATCCTGCAGAATATGCCCGATCACGTGCTTGAGCTGGATGTTGGTACCGACGGCGAACTCACCGACACGGTCGCTGTTCTTGTCGGTATGACAATACTCCCAAAATTCGCGCTCGAGTTCTTTGTTCGCACACGAAGCGCTCACCATGCGGCTGTTCGCAATCTCGATCGTCAAAGGCGTTTCCTTCAAGTCGCCGAATTTCGTGCAGAGGTAGTCACCGACGACGCCATCCACCACGAAGGTTCCCTGAACGTTCATCGGTGCAGTGAACACTTCACCACCCGGGAGGTTGCCCCATTTCTCTGGACTGATGATGCCGCTCGTCTTGATCCATTTGAGGTTCGGATTCAGTTCCGCAGTAATGTTCGTACCCATCGGTGTGGTGCAGACGATGCGGCGTGCACGGCGGGCAAGGTCCCACACGCGTGTACTGATCGCATCCACCTTCCGAAAATCGGCACGCATCCCTTCCATCATGATTTGCTTGTTCACATTGATCATGTGTGCGTGGCGAACGCGGTGTTCGGTCACCACGCGAGTCATCTGCATGCGAGTGCGCAACTCGCCGGCTTGTCCCCATGCGGCGTACACACTCACGTCGGTATCGGCGAGCGCATCGAGAATCGGCTGCGGCATCTCGTGATGCGGGCGGGGTGCGAAGTCTTCTAACAACAATATGTTGCACTGTGCACCCACCTTCACCGCCTCGTGTGCTATCGCCGCAGCAATGTCGTGTGTCCGTTCGTCGGTGATGATCGTGACGCGTTCACCGGGCTGCACCTGCAAACAGACATTAATAGCATTGTACGCTCCTTCCATCAACGCCGGATCGACGTCGATCAGATCAACATTCCTCATGCAATTCCTCGATCGTTCATACATGTGCAGGGACGCCGAGTCCCACGCAGGTTTCTTTCACAATATAATCCACGACCGCTTTCAAATCGTGTGTTTGTTCCCACACACGCAATTGACGCTCTGCGCCCGTTCCCATTTCGAGAATCTTGTACACGTAGCTGATCTCCTCGCGACTGTTCAGTTCATCGACAACGTCATCGACGAATTGCAGAAGCTCGTGCATCAAGTCCTTGGCGGGCACCTCCATTTGTTTCCCGAAATCGATCAGCTTGCCGTTCAGCCCGTAGCGGCTTGCGCGCCATTTGTTTTCCATGATGAGCGCACGTCGGTACAAGCGGAAACCCATGTTCGATGCATAAAGATTGTAGAGCTTGACGATGATCGCTTGCATCAGGGCAGCGAGGGCAATCGTCTCGTCCGCACGCATCGGAATATCGCACACGCGAAACTCCAGTGTACCGAAGAACGGATGCGGACGAATATCCCACCAGATCTTTTTCGCGTTATCGATGCAGTTCGTCTTGATGAGGAGATTGACGAAACTTTCGTACTCGCCGTAGCTCTGGAAGTAGTCGGGGATATTGGTGCGGGGAAACTTGTCGAACACCTTGCACCGATACGACATCAGCCCCGTATTTCTCCCCATCCAGAAAGGGGAATTGACCGAAAGCGACAGCAGGTGCGGAAGGAAATAGCGCGCCGCGTTCATCAGATGGATGGTTGCTTCGCGGTCCTCGATGCCGACGTGCACGTGCAGACCGAAAATGAGATTGGCGCGCGCCACTTGCTGCATATCCTCCACGATCGTTTGATAGCGCTTGTCGGGGAAAATCGCCTGGCTGTACCAATCGGCGAAGGGATGGGTGCCCGCGGCCGCAAGCAGCAATCCGTTTTCGCGGGCAAGTTGCACCATGCTGCGCCGAAGCTCGAAGACCTCCTCTTTTGCTTCCTTGATGTTCTTGCAGATGCCGGTGCCCACCTCGACAACGGATTGGTGCAGTTCAGGTTTGACCCGCTCTCGCAAGCGCATCTTTCCCTTCGCGATGATCTCTGTGTTGATGTGCGAGCGCAGATCGCGTGTCACCGGGTCGACGGTCTGGAATTCTTCTTCGATGCCGAGTGTAAAACTGGGACGCATAGTTCTACCCTACTGAGGCCCTGATGCAGTGCATGTGTGTGAATGGATGAAGCCATGATGCACGTGCGTGAAGTATGATAGAGATTAGGGCGTCGAGAGTCAAGCATCGCAGAGGCGCGCTCTCGCTCCGTCAAGAGTTGCTCAAGCACATGAGGAGCTGGAAGCGCAGCCCCAACCCTCTCGAAGCGGAAAAAGGAGCGCGCTTACTTCCTCGACGTCTTCGTTGCACCCTGCGGAGCGCGCATTCTCACGACTTCGCCATTCAAGAATTTCGACCAGCGAAGCTCGTCGATCTCACCAGTGTTGGTGAGAGCCGTCTTGATCGCCAACTCCGCCATCGCATCGACCATCCATGAAAAGTTTTCGGCGCCGACGGAGTAGTAGTCGGCATCGGGAGCGGGGTTGAGAAAGTCGATCGCATACGGCACACCGTCGCGCACGGCAAACTCGATCGTGTTCATGTCGTAGCCGAGTGTTCGGCAAATCGTCAGACAATCGTTGACGATACGCTCCGCCAGTTCGGGGCTGGGCGGTGCGTTGGGCTTCACGTACCGATGTTCATGCGGTTGCTTCGGGTCGTACCGCATGATGTGCACCTTCTCTTTGCCGATGCAGTAGCAGCGGAAATACTCTTCGAAGTCGATTGCTTCTTGCAGCGTCATCACGATATCGCCGGTTTGATGATAGTAGTGAAAGAAATCGCCTTCATTGTGCACCTTGTACACATGCTTCCATCCGCCGCCGCTATGCGGTTTGAGAAAGGCAGGGAACCCGACATACTCGAACACCTCCTTCCATTCCAACGGAAAGCGCAGATTGCGAAAGGATTGCGACGTCGTTTCGGGCGGATGTTTGTACGAGGGCAGCAGAACGGTTTTGGGAATAGCAACACCAAGTTGCGACATCAACGCGTAGTTGAAGAACTTGTCGTCGGCGCTCCACCAGAAGGGGTTGTTGATTACGATCGTGCCGTTGAGCATCGCGTTCTTCAAGAACGAGCGGTAGTACGGCACATCTTGCGAAATGCGGTCGATGATCACGTCGTACTTCGTCGGCTGTGCCATGAAGGTGACGCCGATGCTGACCGATTCCGCGATCACTCCCTGATTGAGTTCGTTGATGCGAGCGACGAGAGCTTGAGGGAAGGTGTTTTCCATCCCATACAGGATGCCGACATGCTTCATACGGTCTCCTCGTTATCGTTGATGTGTGCTCATGACGTTGGTGGTGCTGACGCGGGTTTGTGCCTTGCAGCACGATCAGCCGGCTCCCCGCCGGGCCGAACTGCGTCGATACCGAAGCTGGCTGCATGATAGATAAAACTACCGCGAGAGTCAAGACGGCTCTGCAGTATCCTCCACGATCACCGCCGTGCCATAAACAAGAATTTCAGCGGCATTTGCCATGATGTAACTTGTCGAGAAGCGGATATCGACAAGCGCGTTGGCACCAAGCTCCGCCGCCTGCGCCGTCACCCTGTCCACCGCTTGGTCACGCGACTCAGCGAGGAGCTTCGTGTACTCTTCGATCTCTCCGCCGAAAATATTCTTGAACAATGCGATGATATCCTTGCCGATGTGGCGAGCACGTATGGTGTTGCCCCGAACCAACCCGATGGTTCGTACAATGCGCTTGCCGGCTATACTGCCCGATGTCGTGAGCATCATCGAATGACCTCTCGATATTTGTCGGACTTGTGTGTGAACCACTTTTCTCTCAAAACGGACACCGCTAAAATTGCCAGACCGAACACCAACACCGCTCCGGCAATGCGCACGACCAACGGCAGCGTCACGTCGTTCAACAACTCCATCAGCCCGCTGTAGGCAGCGTAGCTCAGCACCACTGCCCCGCCGATGCTGATGAGCAGCCAAGCGAGTCCGCGCTCGATACGCGCGTAGACATTCGCCCAGTACCGATCCCAGGTTTCTTCTGGTGGCTTGGTAAATGTCAGTTTCATGATAACCTCCTTGAGAGTTTGCTGTGCGGTAAATTCTTCGCGCACGTCGGGGCGGGCAGCAAGCAGCAGTTCCCACACAGCGCGCTCGTGCGACATCAATGTTCCCTCCAATGCTTTGACAAAGAGTTCGCGTTCCTGTTCGGAGAGATACATCATCCCACCTCCTGCTTGACAAGTTCACACAGCTTACGGCGCGCGTAGTACAAGCGCGACATCACCGTGCCGAGCGGACAGTCCATCAATTCCGCGAGCATGGCGTAGGGCGTGTTTAACATGTCACGCGCAACGATCAGCTCACGATCTTCGGGGTCGAGCTTCCACAGTCCGCTCCAAACGGCACGCCGCAACCGTTCTCGTTCCATCCGATCAGCGCCGCTGTCTTCTGGTGGTTCGCTGTCGGTCTCGATCAGTTCCGACAGTGCTACCGTATTTTTTCCCCTCCTGCGTATCATGTTCAAGCACTGATTCTTTAAGATTCGGTAGTACCACGTATCGAACCTCTTTTCCGTCTCGAACGAATCGATGGCTCGATAGGCTTTTACAAATGCCTCCTGCGACGCATCCAACGCTTCTTCGTGCGAGCCGAGGATGCTCCACGCGGCGTAGTATGCCTGCTTCATGTATCGCTTGACAAGGTAGCCAAATGCCTTTTTTTCGCCGCGTGGGCAACGGCGAATCCATTCCGCTTCCGTACTCAGGTCTTGTGGTGTCATGCTTCTGGTCTTCTGTCACTGATACACACCATCGGCGTGTTTATTCAGTGCGTAGGTGTGACTCGCACGCCATAAGATGTGTGAAGAGATTCACAAAGATGGAATTGCTGTTGCCCTTTCGCCCGGTTCCTCTTACATTTTACACCAATGCATACATCCACCCACTGTTCATGAAGAGAAGCAATGCGCGTTGACGATTTTCACCCCATGCCGCGGGGAATGCAATTTCACACGTCGACATCAGCAAAATCATTCATCATCGAACGAGAGCGGACGAAGATCCCCGAGCGATACACGTGGAATCTTGCCGACATTTACCCCGATGATCGCTCGTGGCTCGAAGCGAAGCAATGCTTTGTTACCGAGTTTCCGGCGGTCGCCGCCTTTCGGGGAAAGGTAGCCGCCTCGCCGCAGTCGTTGTTGGCATGTCTGGAGTTCGTGAGCCGACTCGATAAGGAGTTGAATCGCCTGTATTGCTACGCAAGCATGCAATCGGATCTGGACACGCGGAATGCAATATACCTTGCGATGAAACAGGAGGTCGGTGCTATCGAAGCAGAATTTGCCGCCGCGGTTTCGTTCATCGAACCGGAAATTCTCTCTCTGGACAAGGCAACGGTGGATGCGTTCATTGCCCGCGAGCCGGGACTCGAAACGTACCGCCACATCCTGAACGAAAAACTTCGCCGCAAGGAGCACATCGGCACGGAAGGGGAGGAGAAGATCATTGCCGACGCGGGACTTCTGTCGGACGCTCCGCTTACCGTGTACAGCGTGTTTGCAAACGCCGACTTTCCTTTCGCTCATGTCGAACTCAGCGACGGGAAAACGGTGAAACTCGATCAAGCCGCCTTTGCCCTGCACAAGAGCGCGCCTTTACGTGACGATCGGCGAAAAGTGTTCGCTGCGTATTTTGGGAAGCTTCAGGAGTTTCAGAGAACGTTCGGAGCCAACCTCTACGCCGAGGTCAAGAAGAATCTCTTTTACATGCGGGCGCGCAAGTATCCGTCGTGCCTCGACTACGCCCTCGACGGCAACAACATCCCGACTCGTGTCTATACGGGTGTGATCGAAAACGTCAACGCGCATCTTTCCACCTTCCATCGCTATCTCGCTCTTCGTCGGCGCATTCTCGGCGTCGATCAGTTACACTACTACGACCTCTATGCACCGCTTGTCAAAGACATCGATGTCAAGTACACTTATGACGAGGCATGTGAGCACGTGTTGGCGTCGCTTGCACCTCTCGGTGAGGAGTACGTGAGCGTTGCGCGCCGGTGCTTTACGGACCGATGGGTTGATGTCTTCCCGACCACGGGGAAGATGTCGGGCGCCTACAGCAACGGAGGGGCGTACGACGCGCATCCCTACATTCTCCTCAACTACAACGGCAAGTACGACGACGTGAGCACCCTGGCGCACGAGTTGGGCCATACCATGCACAGCTACTACTCCAACACCCATCAACCGTATCCGACGTCTCACTACTCGATCTTCGTCGCTGAAGTTGCTTCGACGTTCAACGAAGCGTTGTTGATGCACCACATGCTCCATACGATCACCGACGATGATATGCGGCTTTCGCTTCTGGGCAACTCTCTCGACGGCATTCGAGGCACCGTGTTTCGTCAGGTGCTGTTCTCGGAGTTCGAGTTGCTCATCCATCAGTTGGTCGAAAAGGGAGAAGCGCTCACCGGCGAGCGCTTCAGCGAACTGTACGATGAACTCACCAAACGATACTACGGACACTCGCAAGCAGTCTGCCTTGTGGACGACGAGATCAAGGTGGAGTGGGCGCACATTCCGCACTTCTACTACCGCTTCTATGTGTATCAATACGCAACCTCGTTCACCGCTTCGGTGGCGTTGTCCGAACGCGTTCTGGCCGGCGACAAGGAAACGACGAAGCGTTACCTGACGTTGCTCGCCTCGGGCGGCTCGGATTATCCCATCGCCTTATTGAAGAAAGCAGGCGTGGACATGACCACCGCCGAACCGTTCGACTTGACCATGAAGAAGATGAACGCCGTGATGGATGAGATGGAACGCGTACTCGCGAAACGAACGCGTTAAGAGTTCCACCACCTCGATCCGTGGCTACGACTTGGGCAACAGGTTGTGTGCTGCCTGATCATGCCGCCGTGTGGAGACCCGCCGCAGCACTTCACGAGCTTTTGCTCGACCCATCTCGAACGTGTGCTCAAGCTTGGGCTGGACAAACTCTGTGTCCTGAACAGGCAGCTCTTCGTCGGGGGCGATGATGACGGGATGCACGATGTGCTTATTTCCTTGTTTGAATGTGAAGGCTTTCTCTTCGTTTGCAAGCAGTGCTTCCAGCTTCGCCCGCGTGCGGTCGTCCGAAGCTGCATCGAGCACCTTCCGTTTCAAACGCTCCCAAGCTTCCAGATCGTTGTTCACGTCCTCGACGGTCTGCATATCGCGATGGAAGTAGAGATTCGGCAGCAACTCCACCGCAGTGCGAATCAGGAGTGAGAAAACGTTCGGGTACGTTGCCTTCATGCTCTCTTCGGTTTTGGTGGGATAGGTCGGATACGTGTTGACGACATATAACTCACTGATATCGCCTGTGCGGAGAATCGTTTTCAGCGGAGTTTTGTTGGAGATGCCGCCATCGGCATAGAGCTGCGGCGTTTCTTGCAGGTGTTCGGGAATTTCCGGGTCGATGACCACCGTGCGCACCGGCGGATAGGCAACCGTCGTAATCGTCGAAGCCATGATATACTCTTTCGCCTTCTCGCGGTCGGGTTCGGTGGTAAGGCACTGCAGGTATGCCGCGCCGGTGTTGAGCGACGTCAGCGAAACGAAGAAATCGTCGACCGTTCTGCGCGACCGAATAGCTTCGAGGTCGAGATAGTTCTCTACGAACTTGGTATAGAGCGGAGTGTTATCGAAAATGGAATCGACGCCTCGGAGCGAGGGCCATCGCTCGAGCCGATGACACGCGAATGTGACGAGGAGCTTGAGGATCGCCCAGCCGCGCACTTTGTAGATATCGTCGTTCGTCAAGCGCTTCCAGTAATACTCGATCTCGCGACGGGCATCGGCGAGTGACGGGGCTTGAGCGATGCTCATTCCGTTCAGAGCACCGACCGATGTGCCGGAGAGAATGTTGATCCGTTTGCCCGTTCGTTCGAAGTACTCGAGCAATTCGACCAGTGCGCCGGCTTGAAACGCGCCGCGCGCTCCCCCTCCTGAGAGAACCAGTGCAAGTTTACCCATAACTCACCTCGATGGTACGTGTTTGCATCTCACCGTTTCTGCATGTGGTCAAAAGATAGAAAACTTTCAGCGCGTTGACAACATCTTTTTGTATCGTTGACACTCCCGCTTCGCCGTTCGGAAGATGGCATCCAACATCGGCTCTGTCAGTCGGCCCGTGAACGTGTTCTGCTGGCTCGGATGGAACGAGGCGAGAAACCTCAGCGCGCCGAAGCGATACAATGCACCGTGCGCGAACTTCGGTTTCGTTGCAAAGGCGATGCGCCCGACTGCGCGGTATGCGTCCAATGCCGCCTCGAAGCCGATCCTCCCCAACCCTATCACAACGCACACGTTATCCAAGAGTTCGATTTCTTGCAGTAGGTAGCGCCGGCAATTCGCCCGTTCGCGCGCCGTCGGTTTGTTCTGTGGCGGCGCACACCGCAACGCCGCGGTGATGTAGCAATCCGTCAGCGTCAATCCGTCATGGCGATCGATCGAGTGAGGTTGATTGGCGAAGCCCGCCTTGTACAACGCACGATAAAGCCACTGACCGCTGTTGTCGCCGGTGAACATCCGTCCCGTGCGGTTCCCACCGTGTGCTGCAGGGGCAAGGCCTACCAGCAGCACACGCGCCGATGGATCGCCAAAGCTCGGAACGGGCTTCCCCCAATACTCTTCGTCCGCGAAACGTTTCACTTTCGTTCGCGCGACCTTCTCACGCCAGCGCACCAGCCGCTGGCAAAGCCGACACGCAACGACGTTCTTCTGTAACGAGGCGAGTGCCAATGCGCGCGAGCGAACTGCCATGACCACTAAAATCGCGTTCCCAACACATGCGGCAACATGTGCTTCCACGTGGGCCAATCGTGCGGAACGTCGTGTCCCCACAAATCGACGACATGAGGAATACCTTTGGCTTCCAGGATTTTGCCAAGTTGCACCGAACGCTCCGGTGCTTCGTACGCCCCCTGCCCACTCAGAATGTAAATATGCCGCTTCGATCGCAGACGACTGAGAAAGTACTCCTCATGCAAGTTGGGCAGGTAATCGACCGGCGAATTGAAATAGCAGTTGTCGTCGTAATATCCTTTCGTGTAGGATTTCAGATCGTATGTGCCGCTCATGGCGATGGTTCCCTCGAAGAGATCGGGGCGGCGGAAGAGCGAATTGGCGGCATGCAGCGCCCCAAAGCTTGCGCCGGTTGTGATGATCGGCGTCTCCTCGCTCGTCTTGTTACGAATGAACGGCACGACCTCCTCGACAATGTACTGATTGTATTGTTGATGCCGAAGCGCACGGTACGGCGGCGGAACATGATCGTTCAGCCAGCTCTCGTTGTTGATGCTGTTGATCGAGAATGCCTTCACTTTGCCTGCATCGATGAAGGGGCGAATTGCATCGATCAGCGAGAAGCGCTCATACTCCAAGAAATCCGCCGCTGCTGTCGGAAACATCAACAGCGCGAAGCCGTAGTGTCCGTACACGGCGATGCCCATCTCCTTGTTGAGGTGAGGACTGAACCAACCGTGAAGTTCGCGATGCATAAGAACATACCCTTACCAATGTGTCGATCATTTCGGCGAGATGCTCACGCTGCCTCGCCATCGTTACACTGCCGCAGGCGACTGTGGAGGATGCGCAGGTCGATCTTTCGATCGGAAGACCGAGTAGCCGATGAGGCCCCCGATCAGTCCAAAGACAACATCAATGATGATCCCGATGATGAGATTGAATATCGACACTTCGCCCTCACGAATGCTGCGCTCCATTTGATCCCATGCATCCGGCGGCATGGTATCCTTGAGACCCTCCATAAACTGCAATATCATTTCGCCGCCAACATTCCCCGCCAATTGCAGAATAATGATGGAGAGCAGACCGCCGATGATACCGCCGAACACACCGGCAAGCGCTCCAAGCTGCATACCATCGGCACTCGACAACGGAGGCATTTCAGGAGTCAATTCTTTTTTGTAAAAGAACACCGCCATGAATCCTCCGAACATCACACCCGCGCAACACAAGCAGTTCACGAGATTCAATCCCGGAACTGCGCTGATGACCCCCATAATGATGCCGCCATACAGTGCAGGCAGCAGCATACTTGGCTTCTCGGGCATAACCGTTCCTTTGTTATTGTTTGCTGGATTTGTTGATGATGGAAGAACAATCGGCTGCACGCCGGTCCGCGATCTGCTGCACGGCTTCGAGAGCAACGGGGAGGATGGTAAAAGCGAGCACGAACCCGAGCAAAGCTCCGGTGAGCGATCGCGTGAAGGGCGAACTGCTGTACCAACCGACCCACTCGGTTGCGACTTCGACGGTAATAGGAGCGAGCGCCAACAGAAGGACGCTGCGTGGCGGCACACAGAGATTCCGCAAACCGCGCACGAACGGATACACCAGAACGCCCGCGAGGAACGCACAATACACCGACGTGCATCGTGTACACACACCCAGCTTGTGTTCGAACAAAAAGAACGATCGCTCGCCGCGTTGGTGACAAATGGGTTGGAAGAAACGATAGAGATACTCCGCCGACGGCGACCCGGAGGACGCAACAAGAGGCGCGAGCACAATCGCCGCGCACCACAGAATGGCACCGAAGAGTATGAGTGTGTATGTGCGTGTGGAGAGATTCATCGAGATCGAGGAAGCAACGGGCGACGTGTCAATCAACCGCCCATAACTTAGCCGAAAAAGTGGGGAGAGTCAAGAGACCGTTGCACTCCGGAGGATTCCGCAGAGTGCCTGTATGGCATCGCGCCCAACTTCTCTGTATCTTTGAGAGGGCTGAACATTCCCTTGGTGCTCTTGATGGCTCGTCGTACCGAATTCGAACTGAAAAAACAAGCGGCGCTCATTTCGTTGGTCGTCGGCTTCGTGATGTTGGTGATGAAGATGTCGGCGTACTTCGTCACGCAATCTGCTGCGATCCTTTCGGATGCGCTCGAATCGGTTGTGCACGTCGCCGCAACATCGATGGCGTTCTATAGCGTCATCCTCAGCGCTCGTCCCGCGGATGAATCTCATCCGTATGGACACGGCAAGATTGAATTTTTCTCGGCAGGGATCGAAGGCGGATTGATTGTCGTTGCGGCGGTGGCTATCATCTATGAAGCTGTTCGCGGCATCATCGTCGGACGCGAGCTGACGGCATTGGATACCGGCATGGCGTTGACGCTCGGCGCGTCGATCATCAATCTTGTGCTCGGCTGGTTCCTGATCCGTCGCGGCAGAGCAACACACTCGCTCACCCTCGTCGCAGACGGCAAACATGTGCTGACCGATTCGTGGACAAGCTTCGGGGTTGTCGCGGGACTTCTGTTGGTGCGTTTCACAGGCATCGAACTTTTGGACCCGATGGTTGCAATCGGGGTGGCATTGAACATCCTCATCTCCGGTTACCAGTTGATGCGGGTGTCGATCGGCGGACTGATGGACGAATCCGATCAGGAGACGCTCGCACGTGTCGGCGCGATCATCGATCTTCATCGTACTCCCGAATGGATCAACGTTCACCATTTGCGGGTGATGCGTTCGGGGCAACTGCACCACGTGGATTTCCATCTCACCATTCCTTATTACTGGAATGTTCAGCAAGCGCACGAGTTCCAAGGGCAGGTGGAACGTAACCTGATCGAAGGGTTGAATGATCACGCCTCGGTGTTGATTCATCTCGATCCCTGCGTACCGTCGTGCTGCTCGATGTGCCGCATCACAACGTGCACGGTGCGCACCGCACCGTTCGTGGCTGAGCCGCCCTGGGATGTGCCGGCGTTGATCGGCAAGCCGCCGTATCTTTCGTGAACTGTGCGGAGCATCATCTCTGTTCATCATTATTGTACTGGATATGTTCTCTCAGCGAGAAGCGACGACAGACCACCACCACTCCTTACCGCATGTACTATGAATGATCGCATTATCCAACTCATCTCTGCGGCAGAACAAGCCATCGAGGAGCAACGCTACGACGCCGCCATGGAACTTCTCGCTGCCGCCGAACAAATCGAACCGAACAACAAATCGATTCAAATGACCAAGGAGTTGGTAGCGAGTCTGCGCGTCGAACGCCCGAAGCGTGCCTTGCTGCGCAAGTTTTTCTCCACTGCAACATCGTCGCGAACGCATGAGAGTGCCGGGCGTGATCAACCGGCACAGCTCGCAGGCGTGCAGCGCCGTGTCCGCATCCTTACCGACAGCGCGGACTACTTCTTTTCGCGCGGCGCCGTGGACAAGGCGTTCGAGTTGTTGATGCGCGCGTACTTGCTGGACCCTCTCGCACCTGAAGTGCTTGCCTGTGAGAAACGCATCCTCCCTGCTTGGCAGCGCTTGCATGGCACGACGCCCGATGAGGTGCGAAACGAGTGGGATCGCCAAGCCGATCAACTCCCGAAGACCCGCAGTTTTTTTCTCGAACGCATCCGCTCGGGAAAACTGTTTCGGTAGGTTCGCACCAAACGATGTAACGAGGGGGCGTTCTTGCGTTCGGCAGGAACGCCTCACGTCTTCTGGGGGTTGAGGCGCCGTAAGGCGTTATTGAGATAGGCTGACTTTCGACACTCGAAAGAGAGGAATCTCTATGCAACTTGCCATAACGATTCTCCTGCTAACGTGGCGTTGCGCTCTTGCGGGCGACATTGTTCAGATTCACGGCCGCGTGACCGACGCTCACTCCAATGAACCGATCGCATCGGCAACACTGCGCGTGCTGGGAACATCGATCGGCACCGTCGCCAACAGCGAGGGGTACTATCGTCTCCGGCTCCCGCGTGGTACGTACACGATCGTGGTCGGCAGTCTCGGCTACGCCACCGACACACTCCACCTCCTGCTGGAAGAAACCCTGCGGCGAGATGTGGCGCTCATCCCTTCTGCAATTGTGTTGCCCGAAATCGTTGTTACGTCGGAGGACCCGGCGTACGAGATCGTTCGCCGAGCGATCGCAAACAAACGGCGATGGCAAGAACGATTGAAGAACTACACGGTCGATGCGTTCACGCGCCAAGTCTTGAAGCGCGACACCGCGATCGTCAGCATCACCGAATCGCTTACCAAAGGCTACTGGCAACAAGGTGATACACTTCGGGAGATCGTCAAGCAAAAGCGACAGACCGAAAACATCAAGGCAGAATTCAATTTTGCATCTGTTGGCAGCATCATCAACTTCTACGACGAAGAGATACGATTCGTGGGTCATCGTTTCGTCGGGCCGCTTGCGGACGAAGCCCTCACCTCTTACGACTACAAACTCTTACGTACGCGCACCAGCGCGGGCAGAGAGGTGTATGAAATCGCTCTGCTGCCGCGCACGCGTACCGTACCACTCTTCGAGGGAACCATCGCGATTGCAGGAACGAGTTACGCTTTGATGGGCGCCGACCTCCGACCCAACGCGGCGTTTATCCTTCCATTTGTCAAAGATCTCTCGCTCCGTTACCGGCAGCACTTCGAGCTCTTCGACAATCTCTACTGGATGCCGGTGGATGTTCGCATCGAGGCGCGCGCGACCATCGGTGCAATGATGTTCACGCTTCCTCCGCTGTCGTTCACTCAAATATCCGTCTTGTCGCACTACGACATCAACACGACGATTCCCGATTCGATTTTCCAGAAGCCGCGGCTCACGATAGATTCCGCTGCGATTGCTGTGTACGACTCCGCACTCTGGCAGTCGGAAAACGTGCTGCCGCTGACGAACGAAGAAGAGCAAGCTTACAAAACTCTGGACAGTACACAAACATTGGACGTACAATTCCGCCGCGGAGGCATGAGTATAGCGTTCGGCGCCGAGGGCAGCGATGCAACAGCGGCGGCACAATCCCTCGATGTAGCGTTCAATCGCGTTGAGGGGTTGCGACTTGGTGTGAGGGTGGAACATGATAGCCTGCAGGACCTGCTGCACGTGCGCAGCGGAGGAGCATACGCATTCTCGGAGAAACGGACGCGTTACAACGTTGGTGCTACCGTCTATACGACTGCGCAACGCAAGTTCGGCTTCGGAATAGATGTGTATCGCTCGCTTGCTATCTGGGAGGATTTCGGATATTACGGTTCCCTGTTCAACAGCTTCACGTCGTTGCTGTTCAAGAACGATTATCGCGATTATTACGAGGTCGAGGGGTGGCGCCTGTTTCTTACGTACACGCCAACAACCATTGTCACCACACGTTTGGCACTGGTGCGCGAAGACCAACGGACAGTTGTGCAGCATACGAATTACAGTTTGTTTTCGCGCTCACGTCTCTATCGCGCCAATCCTTCGATCAGGGAGGGCATGTACACGACGCTTCGATGGGATCTCCGTGTGGGTAACGCGGCGGTGCCGTTGGACTTGGTGCGAACAAACGCGCTGGAACTTCATGCCGAACAGGCTTTCGGACGCCAGGGATTTTCTGCACGTCGGATGTGGGGGATGGCAACACTTGTCCTTCCGACGTTCAGTCGAAGCTTGTTGTTTCCCCAAACGCTTTCGCTCCGCGTTGCTGCGGGCGCTGCCGATCGCGGCGATTTCCCTCAATATTGCTTCGCACTGGAATCGGCTTCAAGCGGCTACGCACCGTTCGGTGTGTTCAAAGGGATGAACGTGAAGGAGTTCGGAGGGACGAGTTTCGCCGCGATGTTCCTCGAACACAACTTCCGCAGTGTACCGTTTCTCGCGCTCGGCATGCCTTTCCTTTACAAACATTCCCTTGAATTGATTCTCTTCGGCGGAGCCGGAAAAACCTGGCAGGCATCAGCGCCATTGCCATCCGACGGTAGTGGGATACGTCAGGCAACCCATGGATGGTATGGTGAGATCGGCGTTGGCATCAATCGCATCTTCGATCTGCTGCGAACCGATTTCACGTGGCGGCTCAGCGCGCCGCGCGGCTTCCGCTTCACCGTGAGGGCTACACACGTTCTGTAACGCGATCAATACAACGACTCGACCGAGAAAGCTCGGTAGGCGTAGCGTTGCGGTTGGTCGAGTGCAACTTCCCACCTCTTCCGTCCCGATGCATCGACTTCAATGATGCGCTGCGCAGTGCCGAAGCAGATCAGGGTGTTGCCGTTTGCGAGGCGCTGCGCAAAGCCGAGCGCGAATCCGTACAACGGCGGCGACGCGCGGTACTCCCACACCAGCTCGGCAATCTTCTGCATTTCATCGAGACGGTACTCGACCGCGCGACTTTGTGGTAGGGTGTGAAGATTGCCGTTGTCGAAGAGGAGGATGTTGCTGTTCGGCAATCGGCGGATCCCATGCTGGTGTGAGAAGCCGCCCAGAGGATCGCCTCTGATGGTGAACTCGTTACGACGACCGCCCAAGCGCCAGATGATTGCTCCGCTGGCGGCATCGATCTTCGTGATCTCATCCATATTGCGGAACGAGACCAAGAGATTGCCGTCATGATCACGTTCGATTGCGTTGCCATGCCACGGATTCACCGTCGCTGTCGTCAGCAAAATATCGGGAGCGGCATCATCCACACGAAAATGATCGAAGGTGTTCCCATGCAGTTGCCGACTGCCGCGATTCCATTCAACCACAATCCCTCTCACCGAAGCGTCGGGCAAGCCACCGTAGCGTGTCAAATCCATTGTGCGAAACTCAATGCCAAAGAGCGCATAGCCGTCGGCGGCGAGACGCAACTCGTGCGGCCCCGTTGCACGTTGCTGGGATGCTCAGTACGTTGCGGCAAGTCTTCCCAGCATATCGAACGCGTAAAACACCGGCAGACTTCCATCGCTCGACGACCATGCGGTCAACTGTCCGTTCGGCTGCCGCTGAAAATCGACCACTGCATCGCGAAACTCCTTGTACCAGACCGGAATGGCTTCGCGATCGATCGCGATCGCGTACGACTTTCCGTTGCTCGCGGGCGTTATTCCCACCAACACATACTTCACGCTTGGCGAATCGGCATACAGCAGTCGAAATGGTGGAAGAGCAACAGAAGCAGGAAGCGGTTGTGTGGTTATCGTGGCGGCGTGGAGCACACGAATTGCGCCCGACGTGGCAGTCAGTCGAACACGAAAGGTGTAGAACGTTTGAGGTCGCAAACACGCAATGGGTATGACGACCGAATCATCGCGGACCTCGGATGCGGGAGCCGTCTGCTCGAGCACTGAGGCACGCAGCACATCGACTGCCACCGATGCAGCCGAGCGACGTGCGACAAGCGAGCAGGAGACTGACCGGGTTGTCACCGTTCGGGATGACACGCGCCGCGTACAGCGAGGGCGGTTCGACGGCAGGCACATCCATCACGCGGCGCTCGCACCCGATCGGGACACACACCAACGCTATAAGCGCAACCCATTCTTGACACCGCTCGAGCATCATGGAAAGAGAACAGGCTATGGTGAAGAAGTTTGTGCTGCGCGATCGTGAACGATCGCCACTCAGGCAATAAACAAACAACCTCCACCTGAGTTCCCTTGGCGTGAGCTGAGCTGTGAAGAAGGCGACTCTTTGCGCTCGGCTTAGGTGTGGCGAACCATTTTGAACGCTACGTGAACGTCCTTCGTCACCATCCATGCACGAAGCCAGAGCGGCAACATCATCTCCATGCCGCGTGCGCCGGTGATGTCGCCGAGATCGAGAATATCTTCCCAACCAAACTGTCGTAGCAAGGCTTCGACTCGTGTCTTGGCGGTTGCATCGTTTCCACAAACGAACATCGTTGCGCCGGGAGCGTACTTGGCAGGATTGACCATCACTTCGCAGTTCACGATGTTCAGGGATTTCACCACGTAAGCCTCGGGAAGTGTACATTGCACTTGCTCGCCCAACGAGTCGGTGTTGCATACAAACAGCGATGGAGGAACACCTTTGGAGAAGTCGAGAGGGTTCGTTACGTCTATCACCACTTTTCGAGCGAAGTGAGCCGGGTTCGTCGCATGAAGGATATCGAGCGTTACGTCGCCTTTCGTGCACAAGAGGATCATCTCGCCGAAGGCCGCCGCATCGGCGAACGTGCTATGCGACGCCGATTCTCCGTTGCTGCGCGCCCACGCGGCAGCTTTGGCGTTATCCGGCGACCGCGAGCCGATCATCACTGCATGACCGAGCCGAACAAGTCTCGTTCCCAGTGTCGTTCCCACCATCCCACTGCCGAGGATGCCGATATTCATGACTGACCTCCGTCGTTGTTGCACCATGCTCGCCGCCTTGTGCGGCGCCTTTCAACCGTGCCGAATCGAGAGAATATCTCCGTCTTTGACGATGTACTCTTTTCCCTCCAAGTGCCAGTGTCCGGCTTCTTTTGCCTTCGCAAACGATCCACCGGCAGCGATGAAGTCGTCGTAGCTCACCACCTCTGCTCGAATGAACTTCGCGAAGAAATCCGAGTGAATCACGCCGGCTGCCTCTTGCGCCGTCATCCCTTTCTTGATAGTCCATGCCCTGCATTCGTCCTCACCAACGGTAAAGAACGACTGTAAGCCCACCAGAGCGTACGATTCACGTATCAACGTATCCAACGCTGATGCCTTGATACCATATTCGTCCATAAAGGCTCGTGCCTCTTCATCGCTCAATTCGGACATCTCCATTTCGATCTTACCGAAGAACGAAACAACTTTGGTGTTCCGTCCTTGTTTCTTCGTTGCAAGGCGTTGCACCAACTGTTCGGCTACACCAAGCTGCGACTCGTCGAGGTTCAACGCTATCAACATGGGTTTGATGGAAAGGAGTTGATAGGTTTTGAGGAGATGAAGTTCCTCTTTCGTGAAGTCGTGCTTGCGCAGAGGCGTCTCCGCATCGAGAAGCGCTTTGCACTTTTCCAGGACGGGCAGCTCTCGTTTGGCGAGTTCGTCGCCGGACTTCATCACCTGTTTGTTGAGACGCTCCAGTCGGTTCTCCACCACAGCCAAATCGGCGAGGAGAAACTCCGTTTCGAATGCAGCGATATCGCGCTCCGCATCGATCGATCCTTCGGGATGCGGCACGGCGTCGTTGTTGAAGAGGCGCACCACCTGAACGAGCGCATCGTTCGACTTCACATTCGCGAGAAAATGTGTCGTGAATTGCGTCGAACCCGATTCTCCTTTTTTGAGTCCCACCACATCAACGAACTCGATCGACGCATAGACCGTCCTCTTTGGCAAAAAGATGGCTGCGAGCCGATCCACACGCGGATCCGGCACTTTGACGACGGCATGATGCGCTTCCACCTTCCCCAACACTGCGGGATCGAGATGTGTTTTCGTAATGGTCTGGAACAGCGTGGACTTGCCCGAGAAGGGGAGTCCAACGATGCCGATCTGCATAGGCGTGCTCGTGTTGTCTCTTGGAGAGAAGAAATGAATCCAGTTGCAAGATACCAAAAATTGTTCTGAAAAGGTGGAGCGCAGAGATGATCGTCTCTTGATTGCTGCCCGAACGTTGCCAGAGCGAATCGTGCTACACCGTGAGAGGAGGCCGATGGGCGATGACAGCCGACGGTCAGGCTGCGCGTTGCTTAAAAGAACCTCTATCGTCAGGTGAGCGACTTGGGCGAGCGTTGCACGTCCCGATAGGCTGGATCAGGAGGCCTTCGGCAAGACTCGTGAATGGCGAACTCTCCTCGTTGTGACTAGAGCGGGAATGTCAAAGTTCCAATCCATCACAACACAGAGAACGTTCCCATGGCTAATGGAGAAAGGGGTTTTGCGAAAGACAAGCGACGAGAGATACGACACTCTCAAACAATACAGACCGCACGACGAGGCTTAGCTGTGCCAGATCATGATGTGTTGAAGGTCGGTTTCATGGCACCGGAAGAGCGTCGAACAGAAGATGACTCGCCCTTGCCTGTCGAGAGACAAGCGCTTTTGTTTCTTAGCGCTGCATGTGAATCCACTTGGCGCCCTTCCATGCATAGCGCAAGGGGGTG
The DNA here is from genome assembly GCA_040290295.1 of Ignavibacteria bacterium. Classification (GTDB taxonomy): domain Bacteria; phylum Bacteroidota; class Ignavibacteria; order UBA10030; family UBA6906; genus CAADGV01. The sequence goes on along the minus strand of PSMW01000006.1, from coordinate 89,691 downwards.
ATCACACGCAGCGGTCCGCCGTGTTTGCGCGGCAACGGCTCGCCATGAAACGTATGGGCAAACATGACGTCCTCTTCGATCATCGTCTTCAATGGAAGGTTCGTGGTGTAGCCGCCGTACGCATGTTGCATGACGAACTTCGCTTCGGGATCGAGGAAGATGTGTTTAACGAGATCTTTGAAGAGAACGCCCGTCCATCGGTCGTCGAATCGACTCCAGGTCGTCACGCAATGAACGTTTGCAACGATGGTCGTCTGCGGCAAGCGCATGAACTCCTCCCACGTCCATTCGATCTCTGGCTCGACCAACCCGAAGCAACGGAAGCGCCATGCGTCGGTCGGGATCTCCGGCGTCTCGCCGTACGTAAGCACAGGAAATTTCGCCGTTGCAATTTGACCGGGCGGACGTTTCGGCTTGCCGTAGGTATTCGTGCCGCTGATTGTGGGTGCACCGTCGGAGAGTTTCATGCGCAAGCGTGGTGGAATGCTCAACCGCCGATTTGACTCATCGTTCGCTCGGGCCGGACAAATCCCGGTCGGTTGATGAGATGACCTTCTTCCTTTTTCCAAACGGCACGCACGAGAGTTTCGGCGATGGCTTCGTCCGAGGCGTTATGGCGGAGCATCGCGCGCAGGTCGGTTTCGACGAGGGAGAACAAGCAGGTGCGAAATTTCCCGTCGCTGGTTATCCGCACGCGATCGCAGTCGGCACAGAAGGGACGGCTGACCGAACTGATGAACCCGATTTCGCCTTTTCCATCGCTGAAGATGTAACGCTCGGCGGGCACCTTGCCGTTGCTTGACGGCGCGGGAACGAGTGAAGCGTACCGGTTGATCGTCTCCAACACCTCATGCGTCGGCACAACCTTTTCCATCGTCCAGCCATCGTCCATGCCGATCGGCATGAACTCGATGAATCGAACGAAGAAAGGACGGGAGCGAGCAAGGTGTGCGAACTTGAGAATTTCACCATCGTTCACGCCGCGCACGAGAACGACGTTGAGTTTGATGGGAGCGATGCCGGCGCGTTCGGCTTCTTCGATCCCTTCCCATGTCTGGTGGAAGTAGTCGCGCCGCGCCATCTCGGCGAAGATGCGCGGATCGAGCGCATCGAGACTCACGTTGATGCGATCCAATCCGGCAGCGGCAAGGGCTTTCGCCTGCTCCTTCAGAAAGTAACCGTTGGTTGTCAGCGCGATGTTGTCGATGCCGGGGATGACTTTGAGCATCGCGATCAGGCGATGCAGCTCCTTCCGCATCAGCGGCTCGCCTCCCGTGAGGCGGATCTTCCGAACACCCAGCGACGCGAAGATGCGTGCGAGTCGAACAATCTCTTCGTATGTCAAGAGCTTCTCGCGTTCCAGCCACTGCATGCCTTCTTCAGGCATACAATACGAGCAGCGATAGTTGCATCGATCGGTAACCGAGATGCGAAGGTTTGTGACGGTCCTTCCGAAGGTATCCCGTAATTGAGCCATAGGGTTCATGCGATCGTGGTCGAAACAATCGGGCGCTTGTTCGCTCAGGTCATGGGCGTATCGGCATCATCCCGCCCGACAACCCATTCTTGTCCATCTTCGAAATGTTCCTTCTTCCAGATGGGGACCTCGGCTTTGATGCGATCAATCCCGAAGCGGCATGCCTCGAACGCTTCTTTGCGATGAGCAGCCGCAACAGCGGTCACGATGGCAACCTCGCCGAGTGCGAGCATTCCCACGCGATGGACGAGCACCACATGGTGCAGGGGCCACTGCGCGCGCATCTGCTCTTCGATCGCCGCCATCAGTTTTTCTGCCATCGGAATGTACGCTGAATACTCGAGCGCGTTCACGCGCCTGCCCTGCGATCGATTGCGCACCGTTCCGGCAAACAGGACGATGCCGCCTGCATGCACGGACTGCACCGCCTGATAGATCGAAGCAACGTCGATCGGGTCTGTTGTTATCGAAACCATCGTATCGGCCTCTCCGGCTTGTTCGCGTCCTCAGCCTCCGCTTACAGGAGGAATGAAACTGATTTCGTCTCCCGACGTGAGCGTGCGATCGAACGACGTGTATTCGAGATTGACGGCCAAGCGTACGCTCGATTTCCACGCTCGCAATTCGGGATACATCTCGGCGAGTGCGTTGAACGCCGCTTCTCCGTTGTAGGGCGGCGAAACGTTCACCTTCACTTCATCGGCGTGAAGGATATCCTTCAGCGGACCGAACAGTTTGACGTTTACCGTAATCATGGCAGACAACGTTCGATGATGGTCGAAGCAAAGTGTGCCGCTCCGTAGAGCGCAGCGTTGTCGTTGAGCACGACATGCACGGGCATGCTCTTGACGAGCGCCGAAAGCCTTCCTTTTTCCGAGAAGGCATCCATGAACGTGGATTGCTGCAGGAGGGGAAGAATTTTCGGAGCGATCCCTCCTGCAACGTACACGCCGCCCGTCGCCAACAGTTTCAACGCAAGGTTGCCGGCTTCGGCACCGTAGAGCGAGACGAACAAGTCCATTGCGCGCCTGCACGCTTCATCTTTTCCTGCCAGCGCCGCGGTTGCGATGGCTGACGCGGCGTCGCCCGTGGTGAGCTCGTCCTTCAGCCACTTCGGCTCGGGTGTGCCGAGGCGGGTACGAAAGAAGCGATACAGATTGACGATGCCCATACCGGACACGACGCGTTCGTAACTCACACGCTTGTACATCGAAAGTAGGTAGCGGAGCAGATCGATCTCCAACTCGTTCCGCGGAGCAAAGTCCGTGTGGCCCCCCTCCGACGCGAGCGCCTGATAGCGCGTGCCGTTCCAAATCAACCCTCCTTCTCCCAATCCCGTGCCTGCCGCGATCACTGCCATCGTACCGTGCGGTGCGGCCGTGCCGACATTCAAGCCCAGTGTATCGGTCTCTTGCAGTTGCAGAATGCCGTACGCCGTTGCTTCCAAATCGTTGATGAGTCCAACCTGCGCGACGCCGAGTGTCGAGGCAATCTCTCGCGCATCCACGACCCACGGAAGGTTCGTTGCTTCGCATCGGCCGTTGACGACAGGTCCAGCAACACCGAACGCTGCGCAATCGATCGTCATGCCCGCTTCGGTTCTGAATTCTTGGATGATGGCAAGGAGCGAACGATACTCGCTGTTCCGATATCTCTTCACGAGCCGGCGAACGACTCGCCCGTCCGCTACGTCGAACGAAGCGATGTTCGTCTTTGTCCCGCCGACGTCGCCAGCAAGAATCATGACGCCGTCCCCGCTTCTTGTCGATGCCGAAAGCGAAGGAGCGCTGCAGCATGGTGGTCGAGAAACCAGCGCACCGTACCATGTGTGGGACGAATTGCCTGCGCGGGAAATTGCCCCTCTTCACCTTCCACAACCTTTGCGACAATTTCGGCTTTCGTCGAGCCGCTCACGAGAAAGAACACGTCACGCGCATTATTGAACACCGGCAGCGTCAGACTGATACGATAGGTTTGCAATTTCGGGACATAGACTTCGCGCACCAACCTGTGCTGTTCGTTCAGGATGTCTGTTTCGGGAAAAAATGAAGCGGTGTGGCCATCGTCGCCCAATCCTAAGAGCACGAGATCGAATCGCGGTCGCTCGTGCTGCTTCAAGGCAAACGCTCGTTGCAGTTCTTGTTCGTACCGCTCTGCCGCTTCTCGAGGAGGAAATGCTGTTTCGATGCGATGGACATGTTCGACCGGCACCGACAGGTGCGACAGAAGCGCATCGTACGCCATACGGTAGTTGCTGTCGGGATGGTCGTGACTGACATACCGCTCGTCGCCGAAAAAGACATGTACCCGTTCCCACGGTAGCGCAGAGCGCATCTCGCGGGCGCCGAGCAATGCGTAGATGGCTCGTGGTGTGGAGCCTCCGCTGAGCACGAATGAGGCCACCATCCGCTGCTCCACCGCGCGCCGCAATGTCTGAACAATGGCGCGCGCAGCTTCGCACTGCATCTCGTCTGTTGACGAAAAGATGTGGATCGTGCGGCTCATGGCAGCAGTTCCCTGAGTCGTGAAAGCACAGCTTCGTAGCCTCGATCGCGAGTCAACACCTCGAGTTCTTGCGCCACCAGCACCGCCTCCGGTTTGTCGATCATGACGGTCAACACCTCTTCCGATGTGCCGTGCTCGGACCGAATCGTCAGTGCCGCACAATCGCGATGCGCCGTCGTCTTCACCTTTACACTCGACGAGGCTCCCAAAGCGAGCGTGATACTTTCGATGCCCCCAGCAAGCCCTTGCCGCGGTTCCACCGGACAAAGCGCAACGGCAATGCGACGATCTCCCGAACGAAAAAGCGCGGAGAACGTTCCCCCTTCTTGCACCTTCATCGCTTCGATAGTCTGCCACTGCAGGCGTACTGCAAGCCAACCCGCGAGCAGCAAGGCTTGGCTCAAACCAGAATGACGCGGCTCTTTTGTTCTCGAATACGATACCGTCACCGCACCGATGTCGCGAAGAAGCGGGCGCATTGTCGGCGGGTTGAATGCGTTTGCCAGCATCGAGCGCCACGGCGTGAGATGTGTCCAGGCAAGGTCGCCGAAGGTTACGTGCACCTCAGCGCGATCGACAAAGGCTCCCCATGCTCGCAGAGTATCGAGCGACGTGGGGTCGTCCGACGAGTCGATGAGCACACGGTTGACCACCGCACTCAGCGATCGAAGAATGCCGTCGTGTTCGTCCACACCCGATTTCCATAAGAGCACGCTCGGGACATCCGGCACCAGCAGGGACGTAACGATGCTGGGAAGTTTCGCCGTCTCTTCCCCACCGCCGATCAGTGTGATCTGTTCGCAACAGACCTGCTTTCCTCCCGGCACGGGAAGCGAGCATCGTGCGGAAATCCATGCATCGAGTTTGGCGGTTGCCGCTCGGCGATTTGCAGCGAGGAGAAAGATACGCGCCGGATGTTCGACGGTCACCTCCCCCACCATCTCCCAAAGTTCGTCTAGTTGGTGCTCATCCTCCGAGAAGACGATGAAATTCAATGAACACGCTCGTACCACCGGCGTGGAAAGAGGATCGGCGCTCTCCTCCGAGGCGTCCTTCCACAACCGCGTCAGCTCTCGTTCGATCGCTTCGACATCTACCTCTTTCGGCGCCGCGAGCAGTTCCGTTTGTTGTTCGATCGTCATACGTGCGTACAATATACTCAACTCCATGCTCAGTTGCTTTCTGTTACCTTTCTACAAACTGCACGAACTCCGTACGGCGTCGAGCTGCTCGGCTCTACACGAACACAACTTCTGCCGTTGACTTTTTTGGCTCGACTTTTATAATATGTCAATAGAAGACCGTTCGTTGAAAAGAAACTCAACAAACAAACAGTCCTGAGAGAAGAGAGAGAAGCAATGCGGAAACTGACGCTCGATACGTTCCTTGCCGGCATCGGCGACATCGAGTCGGCACAATATCGTGTGCTCGAAGGGTTAAAAGAGTACTACGGTGAGTTCTCCCACAACAAACTGTATCCATCGCTGGCGGAATTGGTGGACTTGCACAGTGCGTTGGTGAAGATCATCAACAGCATGAGTGATATGCAGGGCCACCTTTCTCACGAGTTGAAGGAAGTGGATCTTGAACATGGCAAGTTAGTGTACGAAACGACCGGCTTGACCGACGATGATCTTGCTCGTGCAGCAGAACTGATTCTGTGGGCACTCCCGAAGATTCAGCAAGCCATCGACGAAGGGGTGAGCATCTATAATTTTGTGGATGAACACATGAAGATCGAACAGGTCGGGATTCTTCCGATGTATCGTGAGGAAGGTTATTGGTTCGTCCCCGAACATCGCGCAGCGTTACTGCACTTGCTTCGCTACGAGCTTTCGCTCTTCACGTCGGCGAACGAGCGGTACCGACGCTTGAAAACCGTGAACATCGGGGAGATCGAACAGCGCTTCATCCATCGCTCGCCCGAATCGATCAAGCTTCAACTCATCGAACAATATCGTGATCTGCCGAATCCTGCCACGTATGTGTGCGAAACGGATGTGGACTTCCCGTATAACGAAACCATTCTTCCCATTGCCAAGCGCAAGCTAATGGCGTACGTGTTTTCGTGAGGGACGTGCTATGCCTTCCCCGAAGTGCCCGATCTGCAAACAGTATGTCGAACGCCTGCAGCACATCTTCACCAGCGAGGATGAGCAAACCGTTGTCGATAAGATTCGCAAGCGCTATCCCGGTTGGTCGGTGTATCAGGGGATGTGCGAACGGTGCTTGTATCTGAACGAATTCGAGGAAGCATACGTCGGCGAGGGTTTTCTGCCCGACCCAGGATTCAACGGACTCGGACCGTCGGCGCTTCGCAGTTCGTTGTTTCGCGCACGAACGAACAACGAGTTTGCCCTCCTTCCTCTTCCGCTCCGGCTCAACGCCGATCCGCGCTTTCGCGGACGCGGCGTGACGATCGCGTTCATCGACTCCGGCTTCAGTCTTCACCCCGACTTGGTCAAGCCGCGCAATCGCATCAAAGCCATCCTCGACGTCACTGACGAGCAGGTGTCGAGGAGCTATTTCAAAAAAGCGCATGAGGAAAGCTGGCACGGCACGATGACGTCGGTGACGGCAGCCGGTAACGGCACGCTCTCCGACGGCATGTATCGCGGGATCGCTTCGGAAGCCAATGTGGTATTGATAAAGGTGTTGAACACACGCACGCGGAGAATTTCTCGCGCCGATATTCTGCGTGCGCTCCACTGGGCGACCGAGCACGCCGCAGAATATAACATCCGCATCATCAGCATGTCCGTCTATGACGATGAGCCGGCAATGTCCGCCGACAACCCTGTGGATCGTGCAGTCGAAGAAGCGGTGCAGAAGGGCATCGTGGTCGTTGCTGCGGTCGGCAACAATCCCGACCGACCCATTCTTCCCCCTGCAAGCTCACCGTCGGCGATTACCGTGGGAGGCGTTGACGACAAGAATGAGGTGTGGAAAGAATTCCGCCGTATGTTCCCTTCGACGTATGGACGAACTGCCGAGGGCATCGCAAAGCCCGAGGTGATAGCTCCTGCAATCTGGATCGCAGCGCCGATCCTTCCGGGGACGACGCAGTTTCTCGAAGCACCCATCTTGTTCAAGCTCCTGAACGCGTCGCCGCGCAGAGCAGAGCGCCTGCTCGAACGGTATCGAGCCGTCGGGGGAAGGATTCCCAAGCAGATTGTGAGAAGAGATTACAAAGCATGGGCGCGAACACGCATCCAAGAGATGAAGTACGTTGCACCATACTACAAACACGCGGATGGTACGTCGTTCGCTGCGCCGATCGTCAGCGCCGTGATCGCGCAGATGCTCGAAGCCCATCCCGACCTCACGCCTGCAGCCATCAAGGCGATCTTGATGGAAACCGCGGAGCCGCTCAAGCACGCATCACCCGACCAGCAAGGAAGCGGCGTGCTGAACCCGCGCCTGGCGGTCCTAACGGCGTTGACGCGCGGCCATCGCGACCTTGCGCCGGGGGTTCACATGATCGACGGGAAGATTCTTTTTCTGTATCACAACCGTGTACCGCGCAAGGTTGCCATCGCAGGAAGTTTCAATAACTGGAACGCTGATGCACTGCGCTTGCGAGAATCGTTCGATGGCTGGTGGAGTGCATGGATGCCGAAGCCGCAACCGGGCGAGTATCAGTACAAGTTCGTCATCGATGGCGCTGTATGGCTGGAAGATCCTGCCAACAGCCGAAAAGTGCCCGATGGTTTTGGGGGATGGAACAGCATGCTGATCGTGAACTGACCACTCCTGTGCTCGATGGCGACCCGCCCGTTGCAACCTACCAGCGGGCTTTTTCTTTTCGATCCGATTGCTATATTGAACAGGCTATCGTCCTGCTACGACTCATGAAGCGTTTTGCAACAGCTCTGACGTTGATCGGCTTCGGGCTGCTCGCCGCGGCAGTCGGCGCCTATCTCCTTTTTGTCAAGGCGCCGGCGGAAGTCGCACACACGATCGCGCAAGGCATCAAGGAGACATTCCATTTCACGCCACAGGTCCGTATCAACGAAACGGTGGTGATCGAGCAAACCTCGCCGATTGCTGAGTTGGCCACCGTCGCACGCGATGTGTTGGTCGATTACGACTGGTCGCATCGCTGGCTGGGCAGCACGAAAACTCTGCGCCTGCGCGGCGTGTTTACGGCAAAAGCAGGATTCGATCTGCAACAACCTTTTCGCATCACCATCACCGACGCGCCGCTCGAAGTGCGTGCGGAACTGCCGCCTCCCAAACTCCTCTCGGTGCAAATGGATTCCTTCTCGATCCTCGAAGACGAAAGCGGGTGGTGGAATCGCATCTCGGACGAAGATCGTGAACAAGCCATTGGAGCACTTCAGCACTCGGCGCGAGAAAAGGTACTCCGCACCGGACTGCTGGACTCCGCGCGCGCAACGATCGAGCGACGCATTCATGAACTGGCACGACGCAGCAACGCCGCTGCGATCGTCACGTCACCTTGGCGCGAGCGATGAACGGTCCTCTCACACACCTCCTTGCTCAACGATCCGTGCTCATCCTCGACGGTGCCATGGGGACGGAACTGGAGCGACGCGGCGTGGATATCGGACTGCCGTTGTGGTCGGCAAATGCTCTTGTCCACGCTCCCGAGGTCGTGCAGCAGATTCATGAGGACTACATCACCGCAGACGCCGACATTATCACGACCAACACCTTTCGCACGAATCGGCGAGTGTTCCAACGCGCCGGCATCGCCGATCGTTCGTTCGAGCTGACAGCACGAGCAGTCGAATGTGCACAGCTCGCACGTGCGCGCTTTCCCGACCGAACCATCTTGATTGCAGGAAGCGTTGCACCTGTAGAGGATTGTTATCGCCCTGAGTTGGTTCCCAGCATCGCCGAGTTGGAAGACGAGCACGGCGAACAGACCGAACGCCTTGCGCGCCTGGGCGTGGATGTTCTGCTGATCGAAACCATGACCACCATCCGCGAAGCCGTTGCAGCTTGCACCGCCGCTCGAGCCACAGGCAAGGAGGTCGTCGTCAGCTTTACGTGCCGAAAGGATGGCACGCTCTACGGCGGCGAGCCGCTCAGCGAGGCGGTCAGCGCTCTCGCGTTGCTTCAACCCACGATGCTCTCACTCAACTGCATCTCCCCGCGGCATCTTACCCCTTTGATTCGGCAACTCAACGATCTCCTCTCTCAGCTTCAACCCCGCTCACCTTTTGCCGTGTATGCGAATGTGGGCAAACCCGACGTGCGAGAAGGACGCATGACGCGCGATGTGAACGAGGAAGAATACGCAGCGTTTGCACAGCAATGGCGTGCGCTCGGCGCCTCCATCATCGGCGGTTGCTGCGGCACCACACCCGATGACATACGCCGATTAAGCACAGTCCTGCACCCAACGTCAGCCTCGCGGTAGCGTCGCATTGCGCTCGGAGAAGTACACGTGAGCAATCGAGATGTGCATCCTAAACGACTATTGATTTTGATTTGTTCGAAAAGAAAAAGAAAGGAACTCCTCGATGGCACGAACACCTTCAACCATGCTACCGCTCGGCACACCTGCACCGAATTTTTCGCTGCCGGATGTGGTGAGCGGAAAGACGATTTCACGCGACACATTCAACGACAAGAAAGCTCTGCTCGTGATGTTCATCTGCAGGCATTGTCCCTACGTGCAGCATATCCAGCACGAACTCGCGCGCCTCGGACGAGACTACGCCGACAAAGACGTCGGCATCGTTGCGATAACATCGAACGATCCTACCCACTATCCGGAGGATGCGCCGGCAAGCACTGCAGAAATGGCTCGAACGCTCGGCTTCACGTTCCCGTTTTGTTTCGACGAGACACAGGAAGTAGCCAAGGCGTTTGCGGCTGCCTGCACACCCGATTTCTATATCTTCGATCAGGGTCGGAGGCTCGTCTATTGCGGTCAGTTCGATGACAGCAGGCCCGGGAACACCATTCCCGTTACCGGAAAAGACGTGCGCAACGCGCTCGATGCTGTCTTGAGCGGGAAGCCTGTTGACCCCAACCAGAAACCCAGCATGGGGTGTAACATCAAATGGAAGCCGGGCAACGAGCCTCCGTATTTTGGCGCTCGTTAGCGCAGCACTGCGAGAGAAGGAGTGATGGAGAGAATGCAGCGGAGCAAACGCTATCTGCGGCGCGTCGCTCCACCCAACAAGCCGCCCAGAATGCCTCGCACCAATTGCCTTCCCACCTGACTGCCAACAGCACGCACCGCGCTCTTGGCAAAGGCATCGAGCATGGAAGCACCCGTGCTCACGGGCTGACGAGCGGGTGTACGACGTTGCGCTGCTTCCGCCTCCACGTTCGCTTGTTGCTCGAACCGACGTGTCAACAGTTCGTACGCCGATTCACGGTCAATCGGTTTGTCGTAGTACGTCCCGACGAGCGAGTTCGCCATGATCGTTCGACGCTGATCGGGAGTGATCGGACCGACGTGACTGCGCGGCGGAACAATGTATGCGCGTTCGACGATACGCGGCGCCCCCTTCTCATCCAAGAACGACACCAACGCCTCACCCACACCTAATTGGGTGATGACCTCTTGCACGTGCAACCGCGGATTCGGACGAAATGTGTCTGCGGCAGTCTTCACCGCTTTTTGATCGCGCGGCGTGTACGCTCGCAGTGCATGCTGCACGCGGTTGCCCAATTGTCCAAGCACGATGTCGGGAACGTCCAACGGATTTTGCGTCACGAAGTACACGCCGACGCCTTTCGAGCGAATGAGCCGCACGACTTGCTCGACACGTTGGAGCAAATTCGACGGCGCATCCGTGAAAAGCAGATGCGCTTCGTCGAAGAAGAAGACCAGTTTCGGCTTCTCAGGATCACCGACTTCGGGGAGTTGTGCGAACAATTCCGAAAGGAGCCAGAGCAGGAACGTGGCATAGAGCATCGGTGAGTGCAACAACTTGTCGGCTGCCAGAATATTCACCACGCCACGCCCGCGACTGTCGGTTTGGATGAGGTCTTCCAGATTGAGTGCGGGTTCCCCGAAAAACTGGTTCCCGCCTTGCTGCTCCAGTTGCAGCAATCCTCGTTGAATCGCGCCGATGCTGGCGGCTGAGACGTTACCATACTGCGTTCTGAACTCGGCGGCATTGTCTCCCACATATTGCAACATCGCTCGCAGGTCCTTCAAATCCAAGAGCAGCAGACCGTTGTCGTCGGCGATCTTGAACACCATGCTGAGCACGCCCGCTTGTGTCTCGTTCAAATTCAACAACCGACTGAACAGGAGTGGACCCATTTCGGAAACGGTTGCACGGACAGGATGCCCCTGTTCGCCAAAGACGTCCCAAAATGTCACGGGCATTCCTTCGAACGCAACGTTCTTCAACCCGAGGAGCTGAAGGCGTTCATCGATTTTAGGATTTCCTCCTCCCGGCTGGCTGATGCCCGAAAGATCTCCTTTCACATCTGCCATAAAGGTAGGAACGCCGATGGCGCTGAACTGTTCGGCGATCACTTGCAACGTCACGGTCTTGCCGGTACCCGTTGCACCGGTGATGAGTCCGTGACGATTTGCCATTTTAGGAAGGAGAAAGATTTCCCCCTCTCCTTTTGCAACCAGGAGTGGTTGAGCCACGGTGATTCTCCGTCATGATGTGGATACGGCGATAAGATAGAAAGAGTGGAGGTGAGTTCCAACGACGCCTTTCGCGTCGCGGTTGATGTTATCGTTTTCGGAAGAACTCGATCCGCCGATTTTTCGCTTTGCCTTCGGGCGTTGCGTTGTCGGCGATGGGGAATTGTGGTCCATAGCCCTTTGCGGTCAGGCGCTGCGGGGCGATGCCGCGAAGCACCAGCCATGCGCGCACGGCTTCAGCTCGACGCTGCGAGAGCTGCATGTTCGCGGCGTAGGAGCCAACACTGTCGGTGAAGCCGCGAATCTCCACCTCGATGTCGGGCTGCTCGCGCAACACAGACAACGCGCGTTGCAACACGTGAACCGATCCTCGCTCGATCACGATCGTGCCCGGTGCAAAGGTGATGCCTTCGAGCACGATCGCTTTGCCGATCTTCACGGGCGAAGGCTTCACCACTTCGTGGTGCATATCATCGTTCGCATCGGGATGATCGGTGCGGTTGCGAATCTCCACGCCATCGGGGTCGGCTTTGGGCGGATTGGTCTTGTGCCCGGTGCTCTCGTCCTTATCGTTCACGCCGTCGTTGCCCGTATCGGCAGCACGAGGATTGGTACCATACTTCAAGACTTCCTCTCCGTCTGTCAGCCCATCGCGATCGGTATCCACGTGCAACGGATTCGTGTTGAAACGAACAATCTCGTCGCCGTCGGACAACCCATCGCCGTCGGTATCGACGGTGATGGGAGATGTTTTGTACACGAGCACTTCGTCGGCGTCCAGTATGCCGTCACCATCCGTATCGACAGTTTTCGGATTCGTGCGAAAACTATTGACTTCTTCACCGTCACTCAATCCGTCGCTGTCGGTATCGGCGCGAAGCGGATCGAGGGCCCATGAGCGTTCCTCTTCGTTCGTTAGTCCGTCGCCGTCATCGTCGTCGGAGTCTGCGCCGCCGAATGCGAAGACCACACCCACTCTCCCTACTGCGTAGAGATCCAGCCTTCCCACTGCAGGGGTTCGTTCCACATCTCCTTGCCAGTAGTCGGTAAGATCATCCATCAGCCGAACGCCGAAATCAACATTGAATCCTACATATTTGGAGAACATCAAATCGGCTCCGAAGCCCACGGGGATGTGGATGGTCATATTGTCCCTGGTATCGGGGTAAGCGACGCCGCCGGACACGCGTCGCGTGTAACGATAGGCTCCCAAACCTGCATACAGGTAGGGCGAAAACTTTCCGTCGCCGAGGTACATCCATCCGACCAAATCGGCGGCAAGTCCTTTTGTTTCCATGTAATCGAATTGGAGCGGCGTTCCGGGAAATAGCTCTTGTTGACGCGATTGCAACGCAACGTACGATCCGATGACACCGAGCGAGAATGTCTGTGTGAACGAGTACCGCACGAACGTCTCGCCCCCACCGGCAACACCATGGCTATCGAAATCGTTGAGCCACAAGGTTCCGCCGCCGCGCAAGCCGAGAGACCATCTGCCGTCGCGATACATTTTCCATTGTCGCGGCACATTGAGCACCTGTGCATCCACGTACGGCATACAGATGATGAGTAAGAGCAGGATCGAACCAAGACGGCGCATCGAATCCTCTGTTCGTTGCGAGAAGTTTCAAGGAGGGGAGAGTTGTAAATTGACTGTGCAGCCAATATATTGCAACACACACACAGTGTCAACGTTCTTGCTCATGTATTCGATTATTCTCGTCGCTGCACAATTTGCGCTCATCGGCGTCATTCTTGCCCAAGGGCACCTGCTGGCAAGTTCGATCCCTCTGCTTGTTCTCGAACTGATGGGCGTTGCCCTCGGCATGTGGGCAATTCTCGTGATGCGGATAGGACATTTCAACATCCGTCCCGAACCGGTCGAAAGCGCGCCGATGGTACAACGCGGGCCCTACCGCATGCTACGACATCCGATGTACACGTCGGTGTTGTGCACGACGCTTGCCTTGGTAGCCGACCAGCCTACTGCGGTCGGATGGAGTGCATGGTGTTTGTTGGTGTGTGTGTTGGTTGCGAAGCTGCTCTTCGAAGAGAAACTGTTGGCACGAACATTCCCGAACTACGCGACGTACAGCGCGCAGACATGGAGGCTCATCCCTTATGTGTGGTGAGAGAGAGGATGAGAACGAAGCTGCACCGTAGGAATGAGTGAGCGATCGAAGGCGGCAAGGTTGTCGGAGCCAATGCGCCGTACTTCACTGCGTGCCGCGGCGATCGCCTGCAGCAGTACACGCACATCACATCCCAAGAAGGACGAAGGAAAGAGTGCCAGCTTCTCTTCCGCCTTTTCGAAATTCCGCATCATGCCGCCGAACCGATGCTTCACCGTCAGCAAGTGGTATGCAGCTGCAAGCTGAATGATCCCCTGAAAGAATATCCGGCTCTCCTCATAACGCCTTTTCCACACACTTTCCCACGCCTCGTGCGCGTCCCAAAACCGGTGGTGGTTGAACAACTCCCACCCTGTTCGGTACTCTTTCCACTCCTCCTCCGAGAGTGAAGGTTCGACAAGCTTTGCCCGATCGATCTGGTGGGGAGATTTCTTTCTCGCAATCATCTCAACTGCCCTTCTTCACCTTCCCGTACACCTCACGTTCGCCGAGTACGACGGGGAGATACATGCGTTCGACTGCTTCGCGATCATGCGCTGCAAGCTCGACCAGCTCTTTTGCGCCGCGATGCGTGTACAGTTCTGCAACAGGATGATAGATGCACTCAACGATCTTCTCCGCGATCGTTTCGGGAGGCAACACACCCTCGACCGCGGGAAGATCGATACCGCGCTCGGCGGCAATGCGCTTGACAATCGGTCCTGATTCCGAAAAGAGCGGAAGCATCGAGCCGCCTTCGGTAACGTTTGCCCATTCGGTCTTCACACCTGCAGGACACACGACCGTCGCATGAATGCCCGTTTCGATCAATTCCATCCGAAGCGCGTGCGTAAAACCCACACAGGCATGCTTGGCTGCAACGTACGCACTGTTGTAAGGGAAGCCGAGTTTACCCGCCATGCTTGCGACGTTGATGATGTGCCCGCTGCGCTGCTGCTTCATGTAGGTGAGCGCAGGGCGCACAGTGTGCCAGAGTGCATAGACGTTCAGCTTGAACATGGTGTGTATCACCTCGTCGGCGGTCTCTTCGACACTCGCAAGGTGCCCTCGCCCGGCATTGTTGACGAGGATATCGATGCGCTTCCAGTCCTCGACAGTTTGATTGACGAGATGTTCTGCTTCAGCACGCACCGTCACATCGACGGGATGCACCACCGCTGTGCCGCCTGCCGTACGAATCTCATCGGCAAGTTGATGGAGCTTGTCGATTCGGCGGGCGGCAAGGATAACGACCGCTCCTTCGTGTGCCAGGCGTTTTGCCAATGCTGCACCTATCCCCGACGACGCACCCGTGATGATCGCGATCTTTCCCTTCAGCATGATTCAATCTCCGAGAGATCCGTTCGTCTCTTGGTCTGCTTGCTGCTCGGCCGAGAGAGAAGGAAGCACCCACGTTTCGCCAATGCGCTGCACTGCTATGCGTTCGATCGGCGCAGCGTGCATCAGTCGTTGCATCGGCTCTTCAGTGGGCTCTTCGCTTTGGATGAACCTGTTCCAATGGATCGGCAGAATATAGCGCGCACGCATGTGGTCGGTCATCGCCAACGCCTGTTCAGGTGTACAGTGGTTTCGTATCCACGGATCGTACGCGCCGATCGGCATGATGGCGACATCGATAGGGATACCGCGCTCGGCAAGTTTCTTGAAACATTCCTGATAAGCCGTGTCGCCGCCAAAGACAAAGTGTTTGCCGGCTC
>PSMW01000006.1:65545-74276 GCA_040290295.1 Ignavibacteria bacterium | reverse complement strand
TACAAGCTAGCCGTTGTAGCTGCGTCCGTCGGGATTGCCGCGCGAACGATCGCGCTCCCAGGGATACCGCCAGCCGAAGTGTTGCACCTCGAGCGCCTCCACACGGATATCGTCGATGACGGCATGTTGCCGCCAATCCAATTCGTACACGCGTTCGAAGCCGAGGTCTTCGATCAGATCGTACGTGTTTTTGGCGATGTCCACCGGCGTACGACCATCGAGTTTTCGCAACGTGGGTATGTCGAAATGGTCCATGTGTCCGTGCGAGAGAAGAATGAGATCGAGTGGCGGCAACTCATCGAGCGTCAATGCCGGCAGGATCAACCGTCGCGGTCCGATCGTGAAGAAATTCAGCACATCGAGACCGATGCGCTCAGAAAACACCAGATCGGTGAGTATCCATTTGCCGTAACAATTGATGAGCACCGTTGCGTGTCCGCCCCATGCCGCCGTGAAGGCGTTGTTGCTCCATTCCTTGGACAGTGGATGAAGAGGTGCCGGTTGTGGCGGTTCGTCATTCATCATCACCTCCCATCGCGTTCGACGGCGACGCACCTCGTCGCCAAAGATAGGATGGAGGGAAATCAGACTCAATGCAGACATCAACAAGAAACGACGGCGGTTCGGCATCTCCAATCACCATAAACGAAGATGGATGGGCTTGCACGTGGTTAAACGCTCTCCGTGCACGATGAGTTCGGGAACGTTGGGAATGGTGTACGCTCGTGTGGTACGGCACTCGCTACGAGCAGGTCGCGTGCGGCGGTTGCGCCTGCAACATAACCGGTCCGGAACGCCGCCTGTAGGTTCTAGCCGCCGACAGGTCCGGCCACATCGAGCACCTCGCCATACACGTATAAGCTTCTCACGACACGGGATCGCATCGTCTTCGGATCGACTTCGGAGAGCGCGACGCCACCGGCGGTCACTTCGCCGCGATCGAGCGGAACTTCGACAACATCCCCCATCTTCCACGACTTCAGCAACCCAACGATACGCCTCCGTTCTTCTCGCGTCAAGACGTAGCATCGCTTGCCAGGCTCGACCTCTGCTGCTTGCAACAACGACGGGACAATGCGATTCGGGAGCCACACGTCGAGGATCGAAGCGATCATTTTCTCTCGTTGTGAAAAAAGGACGCGCTGAAGTTCGTCATCCACGTGCTTGAAATCTTTGGTGGGGAAAAAGTCGAATCTCAACTCGACCGCCCCTTGCCCCAATGCTCGCGCTGCCACCCGGCTCACCTCGAGTGCTGCCGGGCCGGTGATACCTTCGTGCGAGAAGAGGATATCGCCTCTCCACTCGGCGAGCTTCCTCCCGCGTGCGAACACCATCAGCATACCGTCTCGTCGTGCAACGCCACGCCAATGGGCCGGGAGCGGAGGGGCAATACGGAGCGGCGCAAGGGCGGGCATAATCGGCACGATCGTGTGCCCCAACGCTGCTGCCCAGCGGTAGCCATCGCCCGTTGTCCCGGTCTTCGCGTACGATGCACCACCGGTTGCCAACACCACATGCGATGTGACAATCTCCTTGTCATCGCATGCCACGCCACACACCGCACCTCCCATGCTGCACATCGTTTGGACACGAGTGTTCAGCCACACTTCGACACCGACTTCGTCGAGATACGCCGAGAGCGCATCGACCACGTCGTGTGCCTTACCGCTGATGGGAAAGACTCGTCCATCGGGTCGGACAAACGTCTTCACACCCTTTGCCTCGAGCATATCCATGATGGCGCGATGCGAAAATGCGTGGAAGGAGGGCTTGAGAAAACGTGCCTCACGAGCGGTGAATGCCGCGAGAAGTGTTTCCATCGAGCCGCTATGCGTGATGTTGCATTTCCCGCCGCCGGAGATGAGCAACTTAATACCGAGCTTCGAGTTCCGCTCCAGTAGCAGCACGCGTGCACCAAGCGACGCGGCTTTCCATGCGGCGAGCATTCCTGCCGCACCTCCACCAATCACCACGATGGGATTGCCCAGAGACATGCTATGTGTTTGAAAGCCGTGATGGGTGAAGTTCAGAACGGGTGTGAAGATGGACGGCATCCCCTCTGTGCGATGCGACTGTGATGCAGCCATATGTGGAGTCAGCGATGATCACGCCATTGCTACCGTCGCGGCTTGACGGTCAGTACTTGACACGGCGCCGAGCGAACCACTTTTTCCGCGACACTACCGACGAGCGTATGGGCGAAGCCCGTTCTGCCATGCGTGCCCATCACGATCAAGTCGATGCGATGTTTCTTGACAACGTTGAGAATCTCGTCCTGTACGTTGCCCATCCTGACGACGAGTTCGACGTTCTTGAGCTTCAACTGCTTTGCCGCTGCTCGCATTGCTTCTGCGGAGTGGGCGATGATGCGATCGTGCAACTCTTTCTGTGAGAGGCCGATGCGATAGGCATACACGGGAATTTCTTCAACCACATGCAGCAAGAAGACTTTCGATTGGAATTTCTTTGCAATTACCGTCGCAGGGACAAATGCAGCATACGACGCTTTCGAGAAATCGGTGGGAACGAGAATGCGTTTGTACATTGGCTTTCCTTTCAAATGATCGAGCATGAGAACGGTACCGCAGCGCTCAAGGTCGTACCCTCGAGCGAGAAAAGCCCTGAGGCCGTGCGCTTATGGTGTAAGGTTCAAGGACTCGAGAAGTGTTTCTTTATCGAGCTTGGCAACGGCTGAGCATAGGGTACTGTCCTCTCGCCATAGGACGAGCGTATAGCCGTCAGGTTGCGAAAGGATATATCTGCCCGCTGTCGCCATCTCTTCTTGTATTTCCGGGGCAAGTTGTAGCGGGTTTCCGCTTTGCACCGTCTGCCAACAGGCTTCGTAAATGTAAATCAGTTCCGAGCAGTGATGGGCATACACCACGTGCGCAAGAGTTTTCCCCGAAAAATCGTTCAGCACGCCCCCGATCAAGCGACAGCCGTTCACGCGCGGCAATAACACGGGGAAATCCGTTTTGCCCGCGAAGAACTGTTGTACCTGTTCGGCGTTTTCGGAGACGAGTTGCGGCTTGATCTCACCGCGGACCACCGCCAAGTAGTTGTTTAGCGATTGCTTAACGACGTCGTTCGCCGGCAATAACGACGCTTCCACTGTGCGCGGTGCCGGTGGAGTACGATCAGTGTTGAGAAGAACGAACACCGCCAAACATGCGACAGCGAAAGCAATAGCGGGCCTGAAATACAGCGAGTCCGTTAGCCGTCTCCAGCGCGATGGAGCATTCTGGGCGAGAGACTCTTGTTCGATGTGTTCGTTGATGGATTGAAGCACGTGCGACGGTGTGCGTAACGGTTTGCACCGTGTTTTCACGAAGTGGCGAGTCGTCGTTTCGATTTCGAATTCCTCTCTGCAGCGCGGACACTGCTTCAGGTGCACGGTCAGTTGTTCTCGCTCCTCCGGATCCAAGGCATTATCGACCGCAGCGGTAATCTGCTCCTGAAATTTCCTGCACTCCACGGTAGGCTCTCTCACGCGTGTAACGAAATGGGGATGCTTACTCTTTCGATTTTTCGACGACATAACCTCGCTTGCGGGCATACTCCATCAGCTTCGCCCGCAACAACTTTCGCCCGCGATGCAAACGCGACCGAACGGTACCGATTGGACAATCTACGAACTCCGCCACCTCCTCGTACGTCAACCCCTCGAGGTCGCAGAGAATAACCACGGTACGGAAGTCTTCGGGAAGTTCCGCAATCGCAGTTGCCACATCATCCTCCAACAGATTATTGTAGAGAGTCTCTTGGAGGTCGCTTGATTCAACCGCGGTCTCGCGGACGCTGTTGTAAAAGTTCTCTACTTCGTCGTACTCAACCGTTTCGGGTTCCTTCTTTTCTTTCCGATACCGATTGATGTACGCGTTCTTCATGATTTTGAACAACCACGCGCGAATATTCGTTCCCTTCTCGTACGATTCCCAGAAGCGGAACGCCTTGAGAAATGTTTCTTGCACCAAGTCCTCTGCATCGGCACTTTTGTAGGTCATGCGCAACGCATAGTTGTACAGGAAGTCCAAGTGAGGAAGGGCTTCGCTTTGAAACTCGCGCTGTTTTTGTATCAATGCCGACTTCGTCATGCGGCGGTTCATCGTTTCATCGTGAAGGGGAGCACGTCCGTTGGCAAGGTACAATATTAGCCACCGACATTCAAGCGTCCGAGACTCGAACCACAAGAAACGCCACGATGCTTCTCACGCATAGTACAACTGGAGCAAATCGAGCAACGTCGAGAGAGGAAGCTTCTGCTCGAGCACGATGGCATCGGATGAAAGTCGCCTGCGGCCGCCGACGATCGTTTCGAGCGCGGTGTAGGTGCTCAGATCGCCGATATCGGCAACGGTGACAACAAGCGGGTTCGGATTGGTATTGGTCGGAATGGTCAACCCGATATCCACGGGATGCGACCAGCCGGTGGGGTGTTCGAGTATCACATCGCGTATGATGATGTCGTACGCGCCCTTCCTGTTGCGGGGGAGATCGTTGTAAAGATCGAGTTCCACATCTTGATACGAACCATTGCCGATGCAACGCAACGCGGTGAGGAGCGCGACGTAGTTCAGCTTCCGAATGAATTTCTTCTCGCGGTCACCGGGCCAATGACCCGATTCGACCAGCACGGTGCTCGTTCCCCACCCCTGCATGTTGTCGCCGAAGGCGCGTGGCTCGAAGGTATCGTCGTACGCAGCGATGTTGCGCGGAACGAACTGCCCTAGGGCTCGTGTCATAAGCGCAGCGACCCGTATGGCACGCGTGCGCACCATGGGTGTGGACTTCTTTCGGTCGAGTGCAGGCGCCAAGAACGCGATGGCGGTCACCTGTTGCGTATCGCCAACCGTGGAAAGCTCTTGATCGTGCAAATTGAAGCCGAACGTCGGACGTAAGCTGTACTGTAGCTTCCGCAAGAGTTGGGCTTCGGGTGTCATCAATGTGCGCGCATCGCGATTCATGTCGATATGTTGCGCCGTTCGTCGTTGGCGGCGCTCTGCCCCATCCGGATTCAACATCGGCACGACGTACACTGTCGTTTCCTCCAACATTTCTTTGATCCAGCGTTCCTCGTGCGATTTGGATAGGATGCAATGGAACATATCCATCAATGCAAGCGTGGCGGTGTATTCGTCGCCGTGCATTTGCGACCACAACAGAATCCGCTTCATGCCGCGACCCATCTTCACCATCGCGATCTCCCGTCCCTCAAGCGAACGGCCGACCACCTCTTTGTGCAGCAATCCGTTGCCGCGCGCAACAAGCTCGCTCAGCTCACGTTGAATCTCGCCGTGCGTGCAGTTGTGTGGACCCAGGTGCTCGAGCCGATGGATCTCGTACGTCGAGAAGAGATGGCGCGCCAACGTGTTTGGTGTCCGCGCTATATCTCGCGGATGTTTTTTGAACGAGAGGAATCCCATGGATTACGATCGAGCAAGCGACTGAGTGGTTCAATGAGCCTGGAAAAAATCTACGCAACGCCAGCCGCAGAAACAACGCCGACGACATTATCCCACCGTTTCTGCGACACCGCCCTTTCTTCTGTCGCCACCCTCTTGCGACGAAAGATACTCGCGGTATGTACGCTTCAGCAACGACTGGAAATAATGCACAGCGTTTTCGAACTCGACGGAAAATCTCCCCTTCTCATACGCTTTGGATTCGAGTCCCTTCTGCACCTGTTCACAAATCTGCATATCCTCCAACTGAATCTTATGACTGTAGGCAATGTCCGCCTCTGCCCGCTCACGCGCGGCTGCCGATTCGATGTCGGTGTAGTAGTAATCGAACACGACGGTACATCGGTTGTGCGCCTCGGGCAGCACGAGATTCGTTTGCAGTCGGTCCGGCAGAATGTTCAGCATGAAGTTAAGCCAGATAAAGTAGTAGTACGCCATTGCACCGGCTTCGCCGTAGATGTTCTGTTGCTGCTGAATAGGACTGTATTGGAACGAATACCATTGGTAGGTTTCCGTCATGTAGCGTTGGAAGTCGAGCAGCGTGCACAGTTCGGGATGAACGAACGGAAGATGATAGCCTTCAAGATAATTGTCCACATACACCTTCCAGTTGCATTGGATCGAGTACGGCACACGCTTGTAGAACTTCATCTTCGAGAGGGCAATGGGCGCAATGCGTTCGGCAATGCCTGCGACGTACGTTTCTACCGGCTCGGCATGCGCATCGAGGTTCACGAAGACCAGTCCCTCCCACACCGCAAGATTGACGGGAACGAGACCGTAGTCCTTCTTGTCGAACAATTCCGTCCTATCGAACTTCGGCGTGCCGCGCAAACTTCCATCCAAACGATACGTCCATCCGTGATACTTGCACTGCAGCACCTTCCCACAACCGTCCTCTAACGCCAACGGACCGCCGCGATGCCTGCAGACGTTGTAAAACGCGCAGAGCCGATCATCCTGCCCTCGCACCACAAGAACCGGATTGCCTGCCACCGTCGCAACGATGTAGTCGCCTGCATTGCGCAAACAGGAGACATGCCCCACACCATGCCATGAGTGATCGAAAATGGCTTCACGGTCGAATGCATGGAATGCTGCGTCGGTGTACCACGAAGAGGGAATCGTCTCAGCTCGGGAAAGAGGCTGAACGATCAAGTCGGAAGGGTGGATGTTGGGTGTTGCCATCGCTTGTTCTCAAGAACGATGTTCGTTACGCTCTTCTGTATGGTTTTGTGGATGGTCTTGCCATCCGTCGCGCAGATGTTGCCCGCTGAACCTCGGCAACAATGATGCGTGATCGCGCGGCTCACCGTTCATATTTCCAATTCCTCCTCTTCCCTGCCGAGAGCCATGCGATGGTTGTTGCAACACGCCGCTCACGTGTCTCCGGCTTCTTCGCTTCGACAATCCAGTCGATGTATTCTCGGCGATGCGATGGAGAAAACTGCTCGAACGTCTGTCGTGCTTTGGGGGTGTTCTTGAGCGCTGCTGCACGATCCCTCGGAACACCCAGCGGCTTCTTCGCTCCCCGTGCCGACCGCTTCACGATCACCCCGTGCTCGTTCAGCGCCGCCGCTTCTTTGATGTAGCCCATCAACACGTTGTCGGATGGAAGCTCATCCTTCGAGGTGATCCTCCCCAAATGCCCCATCCCCTCCGAACCTGTTTCTCGGAGTATGCCGGCAGCGTCGCGTATCGCCGAGGCTTTCCAGAACCCGAACGCACAATGCTTCTTGAATGCCGCCATACTGCACAACACGCCGTGGTACTCGAAGTGGGGAAAGCCCCACTTTATGGTTTCTTGCACATCGGGACACGCGCGATGCACGAGTCTCCGGAGGTGGAGAAGAATCGGACGCGCGAACTCTGCCGATGCGGCAATATACGCGTCGACGCGTGGGCCTTTCCGTCCCATCGATGATCTCCTTTGCGATCCTGTTTTCGATATGTAGCTCCTGATGCTTACGATGTCGACACGATTCGTCGAATCATGGCGACTCGTTCATCACGTTCATGTGATGTTTCCGCCGTGATGGTGATGTGCCCGAGCTTGCGACGTGGGCGCGGCATCTTGCCATAGAGATGCAGGTGCACGCCAGGGACCTCGAGCACGCGCGCACGCTCGGGAATCGTGCCAATGAGATTCACCATGGCGGCGTATCCTCGCGGCGTCGTGGCGCCGAGTGGATCACCGAGGAGCGCGCGCAGGTGGTTCTCGAATTGACTCGTGGCCGAACCTTCGATCGTGAAGTGGCCCGAGTTATGTACCCGCGGGGCCATTTCATTCGCAATCAATCGTCCCTCATACACAAAGAACTCGATCGCCAGCACGCCGACGTATTCCAACGCCGCCAGTATCCGGTGCGCGTACTCTTCTGCTTCCTTTTGGAGGAATGCGCTCAACGTCGTCGGCGACTGCGAGAGACAAAGAATTCCTCCTTCGTGTTCGTTCTCCACGAGAGGATAAACGACGACCGCCCCTGACGGTGCTCGTACGGCAAGGACAGAGACTTCTCGTTCGAACGGAACAAACCTTTCCACCAAAAGCGACGAGCTGCCGAGCATCGCGCACGCTTTCCCGACCTCTTCCTCTCTCCGTACGAACATCTGTCCCTTACCATCATACCCCATGCGACGAGTCTTGACGACCAACGGCACGCCCAACGCGGCAACTGCTTCGTTCAATTCTTTGTCCGACCCAACCGCACGAAATGCCGGTGTGGGAATCCGGAGACGCTCGAACAACTGTTTCTCGTTGAGACGGTCCTGAGCCGTTTCCAGCGCAACCGGAGGCGGATAGACCGCAACGAACCGCTCGAGATATCGTGCAGCTTCAACGGGAACGTTTTCGAATTCGTACGTTACGACATCGAGACCTTGCGCAAAACGCTCCAAGGCTCCGCGATCGTGAAAATCACCGACCATGCACTCACCGACGTGTGCGGTGGGCATCTCGGCGGACGTGTCGAAAAACCGACAGCGAACGCCGAGGGGAATGCCGGCAAGCGCGAGCATCCGTCCAAGTTGTCCGCCTCCGAGAACCCCGAGCAACATTGCTTCCCCTTTCAGCGCGCTTTGCGAGATGATCGCCTTGGTGATTTCCTTGCACGAGGTCGCTGCGCGGCGGGGAAAGGATGTTCCAACACACTCGTCGTTTGTTCGTGACGGTACGCGTCGAGCGCTTTGGCGATCGGGGGATATTTATTGGCAAGCATCGCAGCAGCAAACAACGCCGCGTTGACGGCTCCTGCCCTACCGATCGCGAA
>PSMW01000006.1:10331-65428 GCA_040290295.1 Ignavibacteria bacterium | reverse complement strand
TGCCGGGTAAGTGCGCCGCGCCTCCCGCCCCCGCAATGATCACTTCCAAGCCTCGCGCTCGGGCAGATGCTGCGTACTCAAAGAGCAGATCGGGAGTACGGTGAGCGGAGACCACACGCGCCTCGTACGACACGCCCAAAGCCTCGAGCGTCTGCGCACTGTGCTGCATCGTTTCCCAATCGGATTGCGAACCCATGATGATGCCGACAAAAGGATGCTTGGAATCGTTTCTCGTTGACATACGTGGAGAGCAACGTCGTGGATGAGTGTGTGCAAGATAGCAACTTCTCGTACGCGTTTCAAGCTACAGCAGCGAGACGGCGCTCGCTCATATCCACAATGGCGGAAACACTCTGCGCGCAGCGCTCCGGAGAAGATATTTCAGGAAATTCCATCCGCCACTGTAACTCTGGTTGTCGTGTCCGCGGATGCCCTCGATGCGCGGCACACGAGTGAAGCGGGGTACGACGCCTTCAATCCGCAAGAACGGTTGCACCGCCTTGTAGAGCCACTCTTCAGAGGGGGAATGGAAAAGATCTTCGCGCAGGTGCTCGTAAATCCCTTGCAAGATCAGGCGATATCCCGCGGAAGTCCATGCCATCAACCGAGTGTCGAACCACGGAATGGGATAGCGCTTCAAGTCGAAGTAGAGCGCGAACGGCCGAGGCGCATGTTCAATGATCGTCGTGAGATTGGTGACGCGATATCTGCCGGTGATTTTCCAAAAAGTCGTGTGCGGTTCAGCGTCGCGCAGCGAAGGAATGTTCGCCATCGCATAGTCCAACAGTTTGAATTCCCCGAATGCACGCCCGTAATGTGAGGGATGGTCGAGTCCGGCAAACGTCACCAACTCCACCCTGCCACGCACGCCCGCGATAGCATCAGCGAGAGAGGTGAGGTCGCTGCACGAATTATCGACAAACACGATCCTGTCGAACAAACGATCGAGCAGCGAGACGTAGAACTGGAGAGCTGCGCGATAATCTTGCAGCCTCAACAAGGGATCGCTCCGCAGCAGATGCGGCGCATCCGAAGGCGGGGTGATGGTTGCCGTCATGATGAGCACGGCTGGCTGTCGCCTCAGGAACTTCTGCGGCTTTTGGGGATTGGTCATTGTTGCACTGTGGAGATGAGTGAACGTAGCACGTTCATGTTTTCGATATCCTCGCGCATATCGTCGCCCTTCGGCGTTTCCAGAATTTTCGGTATGAGTGCCAACCGTGGATCGTTCATGACCATCCTGAATCCCGTCAAGCCGATACGTCCCTTGCCGATGTGTTCGTGGCGATCGACGCGCGAGCCGCGCTCACGCTTCGAGTCGTTTGTGTGGAATGCGACAAGGCGTTGCAGTCCGACAATCTCATCGAACTCCTGCATCGTTTCCTCCCATCCCTCTTCTGTACCGATGTCGTAGCCCGCCGCAAAGAGATGACAGGTATCGAGACAAACCGCCATGCGATCCCTCTCTTCGATCAAATCGATCATTGCCCGAAGATGTTCGAACCGATAGCCCAGCGCAGTCCCTTGCCCGGCAGTGCATTCCAACGCCGTTAACACGCGGAAGCCTTTGGTAGCCCGGTGGACCACATTGATGGACTCAGCAACCCGCTCGATGCCTGCCTGCTCACCTGCGCCGACATGCGAGCCGGGATGTACGATGAGTGCCTTTATGCCGAACGCCTCACATCGGCGTAACTCATCCCGCAGCGCTGAACGCGACTTCTTGAGTATGGCGTTGTCCTTCGCACACAGGTTGAGAAGATACGCTGCGTGCGCAAGGACAGGCGCGATCTGCGAAGCCGCCTCAGCGGCTTTATAGAGAGCAACATCCTTTTTCGTGAGTCGCTTCCCCTCCCATTGGTTGTTATTCTTGACGAAAACTTGCATAGCGCTACAGCCGATGCGCGTCGCGCGATGAAAGGCGGCGTGCACGCCTCCGGCAATCGACATATGTGCACCAAGCAAGATGGTTCGATTCGACATGAGGACTCACGGCTCGAGTGCTACCCACAAGATAGAAAAATCGAGCATCAATTCGAGCATCAACGACGTGAGCGGAGGAGAGCTTCATTAGGAACTTTTCTGATTCATCTGTATCTTTCTCCCGATATTGCAATCACGGAAAGGAGATCGTTATGCTTTTTGTCCTCACATTCCTCCTTGCTGTCGGCGCCGGGCTGGCTTGGCTTTCGGCGCGGCGGAAAGTAATACAGGAGCGGAATCTGCTCTATCAACGCACGGCACGCGTGGCAGGTGCGGTCGCGCTCGTGTTCGGTCTGCTGGCGTTCACCCAAGCGTTCACGATCATTCCCGCAGGGCACGTCGGCGTTATCGACTTCTTCGGCGTCGTGTCCGACAACACGCTCAAATCGGGCGTCAATCTCGTCAACCCGCTTGCTCGCGTTATCAAGTTCTCCGTCCAAACGAAAGAGCACAAGGAGACGATGCAAGTGCTGTCGCGCGAAGGGTTGACCATCGGGCTGGAGATCAGCGTACTGTATCGGCTCGAAGCGGATTCTGCTGCGAGCGTGTACAAGAAAATCAGCGGAGGAAACTACGAAGAGATCGTGCTGATTCCTCAATTCCGATCCGTCTGTCGTTCGGTAACGGCGAGTTTCCAAGCGAGCGCGCTGTACTCGAGCGAGCGGGAACGGTTGGGAACGAAGATTCAAGAAGAACTTGCCGCGTCGGTGAAGCCGCGCGGCATCATCATCGAATCCACGCCGCTGCGTAACGTCGCCTTGCCGCAACAATTGACCGACGCGATTGAACAAAAACAGCGCGCGGATCAAGAAAGCCAACGGATGGAATTCATTCTGGAGAAGGAACGAAAAGAAGCCGATCGAAAACGCATTGAGGCGCAAGGCATCGCGGACTTCCAAAGGATCGTCGTCACCGGCATCGACGAGCGCCTCCTGCGATGGAAAGGCATCGAGGCAACGGAGAAGCTCGCCAATTCTCCCAACACGAAAGTCATCATCGTAGGTGCAGGCAAGGACGGCCTGCCGGTCATCCTCGATACCAAATAGCGTCGCTCGCTTTAGCCGTGCGGTTGATGTTCCAACAGCACTTGCATCAGCGCGTCGGCTCGCTCCACGGCTTGCTCCACACCGATCAGACGCACGCAGTACGCACCGAACAGCTCGCCAGCCGGAATGCGATCGTAGCATTTCTCCGGCGGGCACGCAGGACAGGCTTCGCCGCTTTTGAGCGTCGCACAGAAGGGCACATCAGCGTACACATCCCACTCTTTGTCGTGGTGACGCCGAAAGAATGCGAGCGACGGCGTACCGGCAGCAACCGCGAGATGCCGCGGGCCCGAATCATTCGAGATGCACAACGCACTTCGTTGCAACACCGCAGCGAGATTCGCCACCGAGGCGGTGCAATCGATCTCGCCTATCCGCGTCTCGAGATGCATGTGAATGGCATCGACAATTTGCCGGTCGTGTTCGCCCATTGCCATCACCACGTCGACCTGCCACCGCCGCTGGAGTGAAGCGATCAGTGCGGCATAGCGTTCGGGGGGCCACGCTTTGTACAAGCCGCTCGCCCCCGGGTGCACCGCAACGAACATCCCTCCAGGCTGTATGCCGATGCGTCGGAGTTCTCGGTCAGCCCATTGCAACGATTCTTTCGGTACCATAAAGGCTGTCCGCGGTGAACGAATCTCCCCGCCAATCGCTCGGACGAGATCGCAATAGTATTCTACCACACCACGGTTCGCCTTTTCGATGTTCGGGGCATGTGTCAGGAGCCAATGCATGCCTTGATTGCGCGCTCCCACTCGATGACGCGCACCCGCCAGGAAACCCCACAGGATGAACCGCTCATGATGAGGAAATGTGGAGATGACAGTATCGAAATGTTTCGCGCGCAGAAACCGCACCACCGACCATTCCGCGGCAAGACGGGCACGGAGGGTCAACGACCTGAATGCGTAGCGATTGAGGACGTACAACTCATCCACGTTCGGATCGGTCGAGAAAATTGTATGTGCGCGCTCGATGGCTGAAGGGGCAAGATTCTGAAACGGCTCGGCTTTCTCTACGTCGGTCGGATGACGATACGTAGCAAACACTGCAACGAACGAATCGGCAAACGACTCCTTTGCAGCGCGCAGTGCGGGCGTCAGGGCAACTTGATCGCCCAATCCCCCTTCTGTGATGAAGAGTATCCTGCGAGGAGGCTTCATCGCACAGCAGCGTTAGCGGTAGGGTTGGAGTGACCTTAACTCGTCGTCGCGCGCCGGTACAATGCTGACTGCTGCACCACCACCCGGCGCAAGGTTTAGCTTCAACAGGGTCGTGTTCTCGACACGCCATCGGCTCACGGTGTACGCCATCGGATTGCGTTCCCAGTGGGCGTCCTGAGCATCGGCATAGATGGTCGCTACCCAGGAGCGGCCTTCGTCGAGAAACCTCACCGGCACTGTCGCGGTTCGGGCGTGCTCGTCGGTGATGGCACCGATGAACCACGCATCCCTCTGCTTCGCCTTGCGTGCGATGGTCAGGTAGTCTCCCGGTTCTGCTTCGACGACGCGCGTATCGTCCCAATCGACCGCGACATCCTTGATGAACTGGAATGCGTCCAATCGTTTCTCATAATTCTCCGGCAGATCGGCAGCCATCTGGAAGGGACTGTACATCGTCACGTAGAGCGCGAGTTGTTTGGCGAGTGTAGTGTGCACCTGCTCGGTCTTCTTCGGATCATAGAAGCTCATCTTGATCTCGAAGATTCCGGGCGTGTAGTCCATCGGCCCGCCGAGCAAGCGTGTGAACGGCAAGATCGTTTCGTGTGCGGGAGGATTGCCCACACTCCACGCATTGAATTCGTTACCGCGAGCCGCTTCGCACGCGAGCCAGTTGGGATACGTGCGATGCAGGCCCGTCGGTCGCACAGGTTCGTGCGCGTTCACCATGATGTTGTATCGCGCCGCCTTCTCTACCACGCGCACGTAGTGGTTCGTCATCCACTGGCCGTCATGATACTCGCCTCGAGGAATGATCTTGCCGACGTAGCCCGTCTTGACGGCATCATAGCCATACCGCTTCATGAACCGAAACGCCTCGTCCATTCGTCGCTCGTAATTCGTCACCGATGCGGAGGTTTCGTGATGCATGATCAACTCCACACCCTTCGCTTCCGCATAGCGTTGCAGCTCGGCGACATCGAAGTCGGGATACGGCATAACGAAATCGAACACCTCTTCCTTCCACTTGCCGAACCAATCCTCCCAACCCACATTCCATCCTTCGATCAACACCGCATCAATGCCATGCTGCGCCGCGAAGTCAATGTATCGCTTCGTGCGTGCTGTCGTTGCACCGTGCCGGCCGTTCGGCTTCAAACTCTTCCAATCCGTCTTGTCGAGATGCACGTTCGTCACGTCGGCGTACTGCCATGTCGTCTTGCCCACGTGCATCTCCCACCAAATCCCCACATACTTCATCGGCTTGATCCAACGGGTGTCTGTGAGCTTGCACGGTTCGTTGAGATTGAGAATGATGTTGGAGGTCAGAAGATCTGCCGCCGTATCCGACACCATCACCGTTCGCCACGGCGTGGTGCACGGCGTTTGGAGGTATGCTTTGTTGCCGACTGCATCGGGAGCGAGAAGAGATGTGAGTGTGTACGCGCCGCCGGCTGCAGGATCGATACGCACACACATCGCGGGGTAATTGACGAGCGCGGCTTCGAAGAGCACAACGTACAGATGATCCGCCGACTTCATCAGCAAGGGCGTTTGGACGGTGTTCTTGCTGATGACCGATCGCGTGAAAATCTCTCCAACGCGCCTGCCGATCTCTGCATCGACTTTACTCAACGGTGTTTCGTTGTACGCGTACTCGTTCGTATCGAAATCACCCGGCATCCAAAACGCTGTGTGGTCGCCGGTGACGGTGAACGTGGTCTGCTCGTCCGCAACGACGAAGTGTTGAAGTCGATCTTGTTCAGGAAACTCGTAGCGGAAACCCACGCCCTGATCGAACACGCGAAAGACGATGCGAAGCGTGCGATCGTGCGCAGGTTGCCGAAGCGTGACCGTTAATTGGTTGTATCGATTCCGGATGAGCCGCGCCTCTCCCCATACCGGCTCCCAGATTTCGTCAACCGACGTCGTCTCCGCCTTCATCAGTTCGAAACCTTCGAGCAACGCAGGCTCGCCCTTGAGCACCAGGCCGAGCTTGCTCGGCAGAAGAACCGGGCGACCGCTGAACGCAAGCTGATACAACGGCTCCCCTTTCGACGAGAGACTGAACGTGAGCACCTGCTTCTTGTTTGGCGAATGCAACGACTGCGACGCCGCCGTACAGGCGGCGATCGTTGCCGCCAAGAAAAACAAAGCGCGTTGCCATCCGATCGCCGTGCGATTCATCGCTTCGTCCTCGATGATCGCTTCGTCGCCGACTTCTTGCTCACGGCTTTGGGCTTCGCAGTGCTCTTCTTTGTTGCGGGCTTTGATACCTTCTTCACTGGTTTCGGTTGTGGCTTCTTCGTCTGCGCCGTGCGTTTCGGCGGTGCCTGTCGCTTTCGCTTCTCTTGCTTGGATGTTTCCTTCAGCGTTCGTTCCTCGCCCTTTGGTTTCTGCGCCTTAGTTTTTTCGAGTTTCTTCTCCTGGCTCTTGTCCGTCGTCGTCAAGGTTTTTTTTTCGCTGTCATCCTCCTCGAAGAGCGACGGCTGGCTTTCTTCCGCTCCGTCGTTCTGACCGCTGCTCTTTTCTGCAGGCACGTCGGTCGTCGGCTCTTCTTCTTCCGACGGCACGGCGGCAACGTCGGTGACTTTGTCGCCTTCCGTCAGTTTGATGAGACGAACACCCTGCGTGTTGCGGCCCGCAAGACGAATTTCCGAAGCATGCTGCCGCAAGATGATGCCGTTGGCGGTAACGATGACCACGTCGTCCGTCTCCGCGACTTCCTTGATGGCAACCATGCGGCCCGTCTTGTCGTTGGTCTTCATCGTGATGATGCCCTTACCGCCGCGCGATTGCATTCGATAATCGTCGGTGGCGCTGCGCTTGCCGTAACCATTCTCGGTTGCGACGAGGATCGATGTGCCAGACCTGCGGAGAACGACTGCGCCGATCACCTTGTCTCCTTTCTCGAGCTTGATGGCGCGGACACCGCCCGCCGCCCTTCCCATGACGCGCACATCGGATTCGTGGAAGCGGATCGCAACGCCTTCTGCGGTACCGATCACCACATCGTTCTTGCCGTCGGTCAGGTGAACATCCACCAGCCGATCGTTCTTGTCCAAACCGATCGCCCCGATGCCGGTCTTTCGGGGATTGCTGAACTCGGCAAGCGCGGTCTTCTTGACCACACCCTGTTCCGTTACCATCACCACGTTGAGGTTCTCGATGAAACTCTTCACGGCAACGTAGGCAACGATCGTCTCGCTCGGTCCTTTCGAGATCAGATTGGCGATCGATTTCCCGCGTGTGGCGCGACCGCCTTCCGGAATTTCGTGCACCTTCAACCAATAACATCGGCCCTGATCGGTGAAGAGCATGATGTGCTCATGGGTCGACGCGATGAAGACCGCTTCGATGAAGTCGTCTTCTCTCGTCGCTGCGCCGGTTGCTCCGCGCGTGCCCCGCGATTGCCGGCGATAGCCGCTCACCGGAAAGCGTTTGATGTAGCCACCGTGCGAAATCGTGATGACGACTTCCTCTTCCGCAATCGTATCCTCGACGCTGAACTCTTCCGCCTTGTACACGATCTCCGTTCGCCGCTCGTCGCCGTACTTCTCCTTCAACTGCAGCAGCTCCTTCTCGATGAGTTGCATCTGCAACTTCTTGCTTGCCAGCAACGCTTTCAGCTGCTCGATGAGTTTGATCGTCTCGCGATACTCTTCTTCGATCTTCTTTCGCTCCAAACCCGTGAGGCGTTGCAAGCGCATGTCGAGGATGGCTTTGGCTTGAATTTCCGATAACTTGAACTTCTTCATCAAGCCGTTCTTCGCCGTGTCGTAATCCTTCGAGCCTTTGATCAGCTTGATGACGGCGTCGATGTTGTCGAGCGCAATGATGAAGCCTTCGAGAATGTGTGCGCGCTTCTCGGCTTCGTCAAGCTCGTACTTCGCTCGCCGTACCACCACCTCGTTGCGATGCTGAACGAACTTCTCGATTAGATCGCGCAACGTCAGGATCTGCGGCCTGCCGTCGACCAACGCCAACATGATCACGCCGAAGGTGGTTTGCATCTGCGTGTGCTTGTACAAACTGTTCAGCACCACTTGCGCGTTGGCGTCCTTCTTCAACGAGACGACGATGCGGAACCCATCGCGATCCGATTCGTCGTTGACGTTTGCAATGTCGTCGATCTTCTTCTCGTTCACCAAGTCGGCGATGCGCTCGATGAGGCTGAGCTTGTTGACTTGGTAGGGTATCTCCGTGATGATGATGTTCTGCCGATCCTTCTTGTCTGTTTCGATCGTCGCCTTTGCCCGGACGATGATTTTGCCTCTGCCCGTAAGATAGGCTTCCTTCACACCCTCATAACCGTAGATGATCCCGCCGGTCGGGAAATCGGGAGCCTTGATATACTTCATCAATTTTTCGGACGTGATCTTCTCGTCCTTGATGTACGCAATGCATGCGTCCACCACTTCGGCGAGATTGTGCGGCGGGATGTTGGTGGACATACCGACGGCGATGCCGCTGGTACCGTTGACGAGGAGATTCGGCACGAGCGACGGCAGAACCGTCGGCTCTTTCAGCGTGTCGTCAAAATTGGGAATGAAGTCAACGGTGTTCTTGTCCAGATCGCGAAGCAATTCCTCGGCGATGCGCGACAGCCGCGCCTCCGTGTATCGCATGGCGGCGGGCGAATCGCCGTCGATCGAACCGAAGTTTCCTTGCCCGTCCACCAACGGATAGCGCATCGAGAAATCTTGCGCCATGCGCACCATCGTTTCATACACCGGCGCGTCGCCGTGCGGGTGATACTTGCCGAGCACTTCGCCGACGATACGCGCCGACTTCTTGTACGGACGGTTGGACGCGAGACCCAACTCGTGCATGCCGAACAACACGCGGCGGTGTACCGGCTTCAAGCCGTCACGTACATCAGGCAATGCACGCGCAACAATGACCGACATCGAATAATCGATGTACGATCCCTTCATCTCGTCTTCGATATCGACCGGTATGATCCGTTCGTTCAGTGTTGCCATCTCTGATGTTCTCTTCTCTTACGTTCGTTCCTCTGTCTCAGCGGTGGTTCATGCTGTCGGGGTTGGGTGATCGGGCGGTAAAGAAGCGAGGCTCCACTCACCTTTCATGACAGGCACGATCATACGTCGAGGTTTCTTACATAGTTAGCGTTCTTCTCGATAAATTGCCGCCGCGGTTCCACTTCATCTCCCATCAAGATCGAGAACGTGCGATCGGCATCGGCAGCGTTTTCGATCGTGACTTGGAGAATCGTCCGCGTTTCAGGATTCATCGTCGTCGCCCACAGTTGCTCGGGGTTCATTTCGCCCAACCCTTTGAATCGCGAAACGACCGCTCCGCTCGGCGTAACGACGGCTCCTTCTTCGATAGGCTCTTCACCGTCTGTTTTTTCTTCCTTCCCATCTTCCTTTTTCTTTTGGCTCGCGAGACGCTTGAGGATTTCGTCGCGCTCGTCGTCGTCGTACGCGTAGAACTCCTGCTTGCCCTTCTTGATTTTGTACAGCGGCGGCTGAGCGATGTAAATGTGTCCCAATTCGATGAGCGGCTTCATGTGCCGGAACAACAACGTCAGCAGCAACGTGCGAATGTGCGAGCCGTCCACGTCCGCATCGCACATGATGATAATCTTGCCGTAGCGCAGCTTGGAGACGTCGAACTGATCGCCTACACCTGTCCCAATGGCGGTGAAAATGTTGCGGATTTCTTCGTTCTCCAAAATCTTGTGCAACCGCGCCTTTTCGACATTCAGGATTTTTCCTTTGAGAGGAAGAATCGCCTGAAAGCGGCGATCGCGACCTTGCTTTGCACTCCCGCCCGCGGAGTCTCCCTCGACGAGATACAACTCGCAGTGCTCCGGATCGGTGATCGAACAGTCGGCAAGTTTGCCGGGCAGGCCGCCGCCACTTAACGCGTTCTTCCGGCGAGTCAGGTCGCGCGCCTTGCGCGCTGCTTCTCGCGCTTCGGCGGCTTGCAACGCTTTTTCGATGATGCGCTTCGCATCGCCCGGATTTTCTTCGAGCCACGTTTGTAGCGCCGGACCGACGATGCCCTCCACGATGCTCTTGACTTCGCTGTTGCCGAGCTTCGTTTTCGTCTGACCTTCGAACTGCGGCTCGGGCACCTTGACGCTGATGACGCCGGTGAAACCCTCCCTGAAGTCGTCGCCGGTCAGCGTGATGCCACCTTCCTTCAGGATATTGTTCTTGTACGCGTAGGTGTTGAACTGACGCGTCAACGCCGTGCGGAAACCGATGAGATGGGTTCCGCCTTCGTGCGTGTTGATGTTGTTGACGTACGTGAAGACGTTCTCGCTGTATTGTTCGTTGTACTGAAACGCCGCCTCCACTTCCACCCAGCGGCCGTTCTCGTCCTTGTCCTTGCCCGAACAGTAGAACACCTTCTTCATGATGGAAGGACGCGTCGCGTCGATGTACTTCACGAACTCGACCAAGCCGCCTTCGAAGTGGAATGTTTCCACTTGTTCGGTCTTGTTCCGTTGGTCGCGCAGCGTCAGCGTTACCGTCGGATTCAGGAACGCAAGCTCGCGCAAGCGTTCCGCCAACGGATCGAACTTGAACGTGCGATTCTTGAAGATCGTGCCGTCGGGCATGAACGTGACCGACGTTCCGGTTTCGCCCTCACGCGCCTTCCCGATAACCTTCACCGGCGCCACAGGATCGCCGCGACGATACTCTTGAAAAAAGAGCTTCCCTTCGCGACGCACTTCAACCTTCAACCACTCGCTGAGCGCGTTGACGACCGAAACACCGACGCCATGCAACCCGCCGCTCACCTTGTACGTGTTCTTGTCGAACTTCCCGCCGGCATGCAGCACGGTCATGACAACTTCGAGCGCCGAACGTTTTTCCTCTTTGTGAATGTTCGTCGGAATGCCTCGGCCGTCATCCACAACAGTGACCGAGCCGTCTTTGTTGAGCGTAACGCTGATGTTCTTCGCAAAGCCTGAAAGCGCTTCGTCGATCGAGTTGTCCACCACTTCGTACACGAGATGGTGAAGCCCTCGCGTGCTCACATCGCCGATATACATTGCAGGCCTGCGGCGAACCGCCTCCAAGCCTTTAAGGACTGTGATGTCATCGGCGCTGTATTGTGCCGCGTCGTCTTTCGGAATTGGTTTTGTTTGAACTGCTTTTTTCACGCCTTTCTCCTCTTTTCAAAAACTCCTGCGTTCTATCGAAAGCGGATTTCCTTCACGATCTTGGCACCCGCAGCAGCGTTGATTTTTTCGAGAAGCTCCAAGCGCCGCATACTCAGTTCGTTTCGCCATGGAGCGGTTGTGGTCTTCACGAACAAGATGCCGTTCTCGATGCGTTCCGCTTCCGTGACGCGTGCTATTTGCTCGCCGACGATGTCGGGCCAGGAGGTGAGAATGGAAACCTGCTTCATCTTCTTCGTGATGCCGAGCTGATGGACGAACGCGTCGAGCGCTTCAGCAAGCGGCTCCGGCTGCTTCGCTGTTCGTCCGATCGTTCGTCTTCGTTTCGGTGGTTTTCGCTCACTCATCGCTTGCTCCGATGCCGTCATGCGTCGATTCTCACCGTTCCCGCTTCGACGGTAAATCGCCGGTGTGTTCCGTCCCATGGGATCACGCCACGGAACACGCCTTCATCCGTGGTCGTGATGAATGTTTGACCGAGCGTTCGGACTGTATCCAATAACCGTCGGGCACGGTCCTCGTCAAGTTCGCTGAACACATCGTCCAACAGCATCATGGGGCGTTCGCTGCGTCGGTCGAGAAGGTAAAAGAACTCGGCAACCTTTAACGCCACCAACATCGTTTTGTGCTGGCCTTGTGAAGCAAACTGCTGCATGCTGAGACCATTGAGCAGCAACTGCACATCGTCGCGATGCGGACCGACGAGCGTGGTTCCGCGTTTTCGCTCTTCCGCAAAGCGTTGTGCAAACTCCTCCTCCAGTGACCTCACGATCTCCTGCAATGATTGCGCTGTTGCCGCACCTTCGATGGAGCAATAGCGTAACTCCGGCACTTCGCCTTCAGGCATATCGAAGGAGCGAGCCACGAGTTGCCGGTACGCATGCTGCACACGCGGCGAAAACGCTCGGACGAATGCTGCACGCTGCCGGATGATGCGAGCACCGTGCTCAATCACCGAAGCAGTCCATGGCTCTATGAGATCGGCGCGTGAGAAGGTCTCTGCCTTCGCGTCGGCAAGCAGCTTATTTCGTTGCTTCAGCGCGCGACGGAACTCGAGAAGGTCTTCTAAATAGGTGCGGCTCACTTGAGATAACAGAAGGTCGAGAAAATTTCGTCGCTCTGCTGGAGAACCAGAGGTGATCGCACTGTTTTCCGGAGAGAGGATCACGATCGGGAATCTGCCGATGACTGATGCAAGGGTGTCGGGCTTCGTACCGTTGATGGTGAAGACCTTTTCGCCGTGGTGCGTGTAGGCGACGCGCACGGTGTAGTCAAGATTGTTGTCGGTGGTAATATCCCCCTCTACCTCGAACATCGTACTCCCAACTTGCAACACGGTTGCATCGCTGATTGCGTAGAAACTTTTCGTAAGACTCAGATACGAGATTGCCTCCAGCACGTTTGTCTTGCCCTGTCCGTTACGCCCAAGAAGAGCGTTTATCCCTTCTCCAAAATTGAGTACGGTATCCGTATGATTTCGAAAGTGTTTCAACCGCAACCGAGTGACTCTCATTCACCGATCGACCTTTACGCGCTCAACCGCACCGGCATAACCAGCATCAAGACATCCTCGCTCACGTTCTCCCCTGCCGGCGCAATGATGCCTGCCCGCGTCGGACTGCTGAACTTGCACACGACCTTCTCACTATCGAGATGTGAGAGGATGTCGATCAAATAGACCGAATTGAATCCGATGTCGAGGTCATCGGCAGCATACTCGCATTCCAACGTTTCTTTCGCCTCGCCACCGAAATCGATATCCTGTGCACTCACCGTCACTTCATCCTTCCGAAGTGAGAGTTTGATGTGATGCGTTGTCGCACTCGCATAGAGCGACACGCGACGGATCGCCGCCATGAAATTCTCTCGATGAACCGTCAGCACTTTGTTGTTTTCCGTCGGGATAACGCTCTCGTAGTTCGGATACGTCTCATCGATCAGCCGTGAGATGATAATGCTCGTATCGAATGCGAACTGGATGTTCGATTCTGCTATGGCAACGCGGACCTTTTCCGATTCGAGTGTTCTGTTCACAATGTTGAGAGCTTTTGCAGGAACGATGATGTCTCGCTTGACTGTCCCTCCCTCCTCCATCTTGTATGTATAGCGGACCAACCGATGACCATCCGTTGACACCGCACGGAGTTCGTTTCCTTTCGAATGAAAGAACACACCCATCATGGCAGGCCGCAGCTCATCCGTACTGACGGCAAAAACAGTGCGGTTGATGATCCTCTTCAACAGCTTGCCTTCGAACTCCACTTCATCAGCTTTCGACACTCTCGGCTCAACAGGAAACTCATCTGCATCCTCTCCGCTGATACTATACTCACCATTGCGTGTTGTAAGGCGAATCTTTCGTATCGTCGTATCGATCGTGAACGAGACCTCCGTATCCGGGAGGGCACGGATCGTCTCGAGAAGGCGTTTGCTCGGGATGGCAATTCTTCCATCTTCCGTCCCCTTGACGGTGATCGAGACGATCTGAAAGATCTCATTATCCGTTCCCTTCAGAGTCAGTGTGTTATTGAGAAGTTCGAACAAAATGTTCTCGACTATCGGCGTGGTGGTTTTCGTTGGCACAACGCTGCTCGCTTTGGAGAGTGCGCGCTGAAGTTCTCCGGTTGTCGTCGTGAATTTCATTCTAAAGCTCCTTCGGAAAGAAAAATGAGAGGTCGTGAGGATGCTTCAAACTTCAAAAATTTACTCAAAAAACGGGACAGTTCAAAGCTCCTGAGCCGAAGCAAGTGGTTGTATGATAGGGTGATATCGAACTTTTCGATGCGCACGCATCAGCATGTTCTGCACAGTTTCGTTTTCGGTAGAGGAATGTAGCAGGAACGTGGGGATAATAATCTTTTGTACCTCACATACATAAAAATAAAGATAGTAATAAGGAGTGTTGATATGTTGATAGCGTACCAGCAACAACTCCTTACATGCTGATGAGTTTCACTTCGAACAACGGTATCTCAAGTAACGCAGAAAAAGACAGACTGTTCATAACCGCGAATCATTTCAACACTCGACGACGAAACTCCCATGCTGATCTTTATCTAACGCCATATTCCACACGACGATCACACTTGTTCACGTACCACCAACACAGTTATCCTCATTATGTGAAGAGAAGAAACAAGCCTTCCTCTCGAAACAGAAAATGAAAGCAAGGCTTGTTCGGATGGTAGAGTCGATCAGTAGAGCGCTACACTTTCGTCCTTGTCTCGAGCCGCCGCCGTATCTGCTCCACGGTCGATCGATATTTCATATCGACTCTCATGAGGTCCTCGACACATTGGTAGGCGTGAATCACCGTGCTGTGATCACGTCCACCGAAATGCAATCCGATTGTTTTCAACGAGGAGTTGGTTAACTCCTTCGCTAAGTACATAGCGATTTGCCGGGCATTGACGATCTCCTGCTTGCGCGTTTTTGCGCTGAGGAGATCGGTCGGCAAGCTGAAATACTCACAGACGTTGCGTTGAATCTCATCGATGGTGATCGGGGACTTCACCTGTCCGATGGTGTGTCGGAGTACTTCATGCGCAAGCTCCACAGTGATTTCTCTGCGCTGGATGCTTGCTCGCGCAAGGAGGCTGATGAGACAGCCCTCAAGCTCGCGAATGTTATTGTTGATGTTGGCGGCAAGACACTCGACGACATCCACAGGTAGATCGATTTTCTGTTCCTTTCCTTTGTGCTGGAGGATGGCGATTCGTGTCTCGAGGTCTGGAGGTTGAATGTCGGCCGTCAGCCCCCACTGGAAGCGCGAGAGGAGACGGTCGTCCAATCCGTTGAGTTCCTTTGGGGGGCGATCGGATGAAAGAATAACTTGCTTGGAAAGATGATGAAGCTCGTTAAATGTATGAAAGAAACTATCCTGCGTCTTCTCTTTTCCTGCAAAGAACTGAATGTCGTCAACGATCAAAATATCCATGCTGCGGTAGAAAGCGGAGAAGTCGTTGATTCGGTCACTCTGGATCGCTTCGACGAATTCGACGGTGAACTTTTCGCTCGAAACATAGATGACACGCTTATTGTGATGGAGTTGGAGAACGCGGTTGCCGATGGCTTGGAGGAGATGTGTCTTTCCCAACCCCGTGCCTCCGTAGATGACGAGAGGATTGAACGCTGTACCACCCGGGTTATTTGCAACCGCAGTTGCGGCAGCGCATGCAAACTGGTTGCTTTCGCCCTTGATGAAGTTCTCGAACGTGTATCGCGGATTGAGGAAATTCTGAAAACTACCCGAGCCCCCCGAGCGCTTGTGGTTCGGAGGCGCATTGCCGATCCTGAACGATTCGGGTTGAGGAGGATAGGATTTTGGCTCGGAACGAGGCAGCGGTGCAACGGCAGCGACATCCGCATGAGACTCGATGGGCGGATCGTCTTTGGCGATCTCGTAAGCCACCCGGGCATCTTTGCCGAGTACGGCTCCCACAACGGCAGTAATCATTTCCTCGTAGTGTTCCTCGATCCACTCGTAGAAGAAATGACTCGGAACTTGAAGCGTTAGAACACCTGCCTCGAGACTCATGGGAACTATCGGTTCGAGCCAGGCTTTGTAGCTCTGTGAGTTAACGCGCTCACTGAGCTTGCTGAGACACGCTGACCAGACGTGTTTCGCCTGGTTCATCGTTGTCTCGGAGGCAGGGGATTCGGCGATATCGATCATAGAACCAACAGACTTATTGAGTGAAACTGTTTTTGCGTCGATGAAGTGAATTTATCCACAGAGAAATCCACACCTGTGGAAAACCAAAAAATGTTTGTGCTAGTTATCCAGAGGTTATTCACACGATATTCACTCTGCCATCGCTAGCCAACTGATTGCAGCACATAGCATAGCGACAGCGTAACAAAGTTGGCTTTCATGGTGTGCAAATAAAATGAGCCCCCTTGTAGTAGTCGAGCGCAGGTGCAGCACAACGCTATTCACGAGTTATCAACACCGAAGCTCACCGAGGCTCGTACGCAATTATACAACATGGAACACGCGTACGCAAGAGGGTAAGGGAAAAATCATGTTGTTTCTCAAAACGATGTTGGTTAACTTTAATGGCCAGAGGCTCGCAGCAAGAGCAGGCTTCTCAGGAAGCTATGGCTGTTTTCCTTTTGTAACTCAACAAAATGGGATAAGAGGAAATGAAGCGGACATTCCAACCTCACGAACGAAAGCGTCGCAATACACACGGCTTCCGTGCACGTATGGCGACCAAGAACGGCAGAAAAGTACTTGCTCGTCGGAGAGCGAAGGGTAGAAAAAAACTCACCGTCAGCGACGAGCGTTAGAGGTGGGAAAGGCGAAGCTTGAGG
The DNA here is from genome assembly GCA_040290295.1 of Ignavibacteria bacterium. Lineage (GTDB taxonomy): Bacteria > Bacteroidota > Ignavibacteria > UBA10030 > UBA6906 > CAADGV01. Next base: position 48,758 of record PSMW01000006.1, on the reverse strand, counting down.
AAGACAGCACTCCTCCGTGGGCGAGAAGTCTTCAAGCGCGTCGCTCAATCGGGCAAGCGAATCGAGGGTAAGCTGCTGCGTTGCCGTTATCTGCTCCTGAAAGAACCTGCAGGGTGCCGAAGCAAAGTTCAAGTCGGAATCAAGGTTCCTTCCAAAACGTTTAATGCGGTAAAGCGTAATCGTGTGCGTCGCCTGATGCGAGAAGCAATGCGGTTAGAGTATGATAATTTTGCTGCTGCGCTTCCACTCTCTCCTCTTCACAGCCTTAAAATGATTGTGTGGTTCAATGCCGGGAACAGCGCAAGCATCGAAAAGCTTGCCCTGCACGATGTGCGTGAGGAGATGAAAGCTCTATGCAACACCATTGTGTCGGAACTGGGAGACCGGTTGTGAAGATGCTCTTGAAGGCGTGCATTCGATTGTACCAGCTACTCGTTTCGCCTCTCCTACCACCCAATACCTGCAGGTTTTATCCGACATGCTCACAGTACGCCATTGAGGCGATTTCGAAATATGGAACGTTCCGAGGCGTGTGGTTATCCATAAAGCGCATCGCCAAATGCCACCCATTTCACCCCGGCGGATATGATCCGGCCTGAGAGCATCACCTGACACCACAGCGACTATAGGGATATGTAGAAATGGATAGACAAGCAACACTAGGATTTATACTCATAGGCCTTGTGCTTATGGTCTGGATGTGGTACAACGCTCCACCGCCGCCACGTCCCGTACAGCGGGCTGATACAACGCGAACAATGATCGCATCGCCACCAGAAGGTCCCGCAGTGGCGCCGAAGCAAACGGTCGAACACCCCAGCACTTCGGCACCCGACGCAGAGGAGTACGGCGAGTTCTTCTCGGACAGACTCATAGGGTCGGAACGAATTGTGATCATCGAGACGGACCTCTACACTGCCGAGCTGACGACCAAGGGTGGGTTGATTCGAAAATGGGAGTTGAAGAAGTATAAGACCTGGAATCAATATCCCGTTCATCTTGTGGAGATGAATACAGGTGGCGATTTCAGTCTCCTGTTCATCTCGAAGGATGGGAAGCAAATCAATACGCGCGATTTGTTTTTTGAGAGCGACTATCCCACGTGGAAAAAAGTAGTCCTCAAGGATCGTGATTCCGTCACTGTGACTTTCACGCTGCCGGTGCGAGAGGGGAAGAGCATCCTTAAGCGCTATACGTTTACAAACGGCACGTACTCGTTCGATGCAGACATCGAGATGCAGAATGTCGGAGATGTGATCTCAGGATTCGAATATCAAATCGTGTGGGAACACGCTCTCCCATTTGCAGAGCACAACAGCATCGACGAGTCACACTATGCCATGGCATACGCATATTCCGGGGGCGAGCTCGCGGAAGTTGATGCGATGCATGAAACTGAGAAAGCGCAAAAAGATATCTCGGGAGTGACGGATTGGGTAGCAGCACGCAATAAGTACTTTGCTGTTGCGTTACTCCCGGCAAAGGACATGACTCAAGGGGCGTTTCTGGAAGGTGTCCGCAGCCCACAGCCGGACCGTGGCGTCAAGGAAACCTACAGCATCGCTTTGAAAATGCCGTTCAAGGGAACGACAAGCGAGGCAGCTCGCGTCACCGTGTTCTTAGGTCCGCTGGATTTCAATCTTATCCGTTCGATGGATCGCGGGCTTGATCACATCATGTCGCTCGGTGCTGCGTGGATCATTCGTCCCATTACCGAGTATATCATGATGCCGCTGTTCAATTTCCTGCATCTGTTCATCGCAAACTGGGGCATCGTGATCATCGTGTTTTCGATCATCATCAAAATTGCTTTGCACCCTCTTACCAAGTCGAGCATGAACGCTATGCGAAAGATGCAAAAGCTTCAGCCGATGATGAACGAGATCCGCGAGAAGTATAAGGATAACCCAGAGCAAATGAACAAAGCGATCATGAATCTCTACCGCGAGTACGGCGTCAATCCTGCCGGTGGTTGCCTGCCGCTGCTCTTGCAGATGCCGATACTTTATGCTTTGTACAATGTGTTCAGCTCGACGATACAGTTGCGACAAGCGCACTTTGTAGGATGGATAAACGATCTTTCCATTCCGGACACGATCGTGCACCTGCCGTTCACGATCCCCCTTTTCGGCATGAGTCAACTCAGCGGTCTCGCGCTTGCCATGAGTATCACCATGTTCATTCAGCAAAAGCAAACGATCACCGATCCGCGCCAAAAGGCGATGGTGTGGATGATGCCGGTGATGATGTTCTTGATCTTCAACGGCTTGCCGTCGGGATTGAATTTGTACTATTTCGTCTTCAACTTGCTTTCCATTGGCCAACAAATGTGGATCAAAAAGAAACACGGTGATGAGCCACTCAGGAAAGTCGATCCCAAGAAAGCTCAAGGAGGCTTGATAGGAAGGCTAGCGAAGAACATGCCTGACATGAAAAGAAGGTAGTGCGCTTCACAGGTGTTCAGTAGCCGGTGCACAAAGCCCGTTCGATTTGAGCGGGCTTTTTTGTCAGTCTGGGGGAGGTGATGCTTTCGCTTCGACTCATTAGGAAGGCGATGTCTGGTGGAAAGAATTGATGCTCTACGAGGAAATTGTTAGGTTGCATCTTGCTTGATGGATCATTTGGACAAGGGAGAGAGATGGATAAGGTGAAGGGATATGATGAAGACACCATAGCAGCGATTGCCACCCCGTTAGGCGAAGGAGCGATCGCAGTGGTGAGGGTCAGCGGCACTGCTGCAATAACAACCACCGACAAGGTTTTCAGAGGGAAGAGACGACTTGCAGACACACCCAGCCATACTGCGCGCTATGGGGTTTTGGTTGATGAAGACGGAAACCACGTTGATGAAGTTGTTGCAACGGTGTTCAGGAGTCCAAACTCTTACACTGGAGAAGATTCGGTTGAGATTAGTTGTCATGGGGGGGTCTTCGTTACGCGAAAGGTGTTGCAAACAGTACTCGCGGCGGGTGCGCGACAAGCTTCTCCGGGCGAGTTTACGAAACGAGCCTTTCTCAACGGACGAATCGACCTATCTCAGGCAGAGGCCGTTGCACTTCTGATTGCTTCAAGGAGCGAAGCTGCTCATCGCGCATCTTTAAGCCACCTCGAAGGCAAATTCTCTCATCGTATTCGTCAGTTGAAATCTGATTTGGTGAACCTCAGTTCTATGCTGGAACTCGAGCTTGACTTCAGTGAGGAGGGCCTGGACCTTCTCAGTCGCTCAGAGGTGGTTCGTCGAATCGAACACGTACGATCGCATCTTCATGAGATGGCCGACTCCTATCGACTTGGTCGAGTGTACAGAGACGGTGCATCGGTAGCGATTGCCGGTAAGCCAAATGCTGGCAAGTCCAGTCTCTTCAACGCACTCCTTCGGGAGAACCGAGCAATTGTCACTCCAATTCCCGGAACGACTCGAGATACTCTCGAAGAAAACATCTTGATCAATGGGATACTGTTTCGCCTCAGCGACACGGCGGGTCTTCGTGAAACGGACGACCCTGTGGAGCAAGAGGGTGTGAACAGAACAAAGGAATTGATTCGACGGGCCGATGTGTTGGTTCTGGTTGCAGATGCGACCGCAGTAGTCTCGACGGAGGATGCGGTCGAGTTCCTTTCCGGCTTGGAAATTCCACAACGATTGGTTATAGCTTGGAACAAAGTTGACCTACTCGATTATGCCACACGAATTCCCTTAGCACAGAATAGAGTCGATGGGATAAGCGCAGTAGAGATAAGCGTCTCAGCAAAAACTGGTTACGGATTGGATGGGCTTCGCATGGCCATTGCTGAGCTTGTTACTGAAGGGAATAACGAAGCCGGCGGCGTTCAGGTCATCAGTAGCCGGCACCATCAGGCGATCTTGAAAGCAATCGACTGCCTGACAAATGCACTTGCCGGAGTGAACGAGGGTCGGCCGAGCGAGTTTGTTGCCCTTGATATAAGGGAGGCCTCTAATTCATTGGCAGAGATAATTGGGGACGTCACTTCGGATGAGGTCCTAAATAATATTTTCCAAAATTTTTGCATTGGAAAGTAATGACCATTTCACGTGAAACCGGCTCGACAAATCGGGCCGCCTTTGACGTCATCGTCATTGGAGCGGGGCATGCCGGCATAGAAGCCTCGCTTGCTGCATCTCGAATGGGGTGTGCGACAGCCGTTGTTACGATGGATGTCAATGCAATCGGGAGAATGTCATGCAATCCCGCAGTTGGTGGATCAGCCAAAGGGCATTTGGTACGTGAAATCGATGCCCTCGGTGGTGAGATGGGCAAAATAGCTGACGCTACCGGAATTCACTTCAGAATGCTCAACAAGTCGAAAGGTCCCGCAATCTGGTCTCCCCGGTGTCAGAACGATCGTGAGTGGTACAGTCGGGAAGCAGCTCGGCGTGTTCTCCGGCAGGAGAATCTAACGGTGATGATCGATTCCATTGTCGATGTCGCTGTCGAGAACGGCAAGGTTGAAGGTATACAAACCAGCGCTGGAAAGCGTCTTGCATGTAGGGCGCTGGTTATCTGTAGCGGGACCTTCTTGAACGCCATCATGCACACCGGTAGGAGATCTTCTGTTGGCGGTAGGTATAATGAGCCATCGGCGACTGAGTTGTCGCATCGCCTCCAGCGCTTACGTTTTCAAGTGGGGAGACTAAAGACTGGCACACCTCCGCGAGTTGCACGGCGCAGCATCGACTTTGGGGCAACTGAAATGCAATTTCCTGATACACCACCGATTCCCTTTTCGCATCAGAGTCAGGGAATTAGGAACGAACAGATCCCGATGTTCCTTACTTTCACCAACGAGCAAACCCATGCGATACTCCGGGAAGGGTTTGACGAATCTCCGATGTTCACTGGAAGAATAAAGGGGGTAGGGCCGAGATACTGCCCTTCGATTGAGGACAAGCTGAATAGATTTGCCGAACGCGACCGTCACCAAATCTTTCTGGAGCCGGAAGGGTACGAATCGGAAATCGTGTACGTAAATGGATTCTCGAGCAGTCTACCCTCTGAGGTTCAAGAACGAGCGCTGCGAACATTACCAGGAATGAAAAACGCGGTCATGCTTCGCCCGGGCTACGCAGTCGAATACGACTTTTTCCCGCCACATCAGCTCGAGCATACTCTGGAATCGAAAATAGTGCGGGGACTTTTTTTTGCAGGCCAAGTAAACGGAACCAGCGGCTATGAAGAGGCAGCGGCTCAGGGTTTAGTAGCGGGGATCAACGCTGCGCTTCGAATCAAGCAAGAAGAGCCATTCATTCTCCATCGAAACGAGGCATACATAGGTGTGATGATTGACGACCTCATCAACAAGGGGACAGACGAGCCGTATCGAATCTTTACGTCGCGTGCTGAGTACCGATTGCTCTTGCGTCAGGACAATGCAGACTCGCGTCTCATGCGGAAAGGATACAGCTTAGGGCTCATCGGAAGATATGCACTGGAGCGACTTGAGGAAAAGGAGCGCCGCATCGAACAGGGCAAGCGAGCACTTGCAAGCACCACAGTCTTGCCACAAGCCATCAATCAAGTTCTCTCGGCGGTCGGATCACAGTCCATCGCCGAACCTGCAAGCCTCGACCAACTCCTGAAACGTCCGGAAGTTACACTCTCAAAGCTAACTCATTTGGATGACTTTCGTGAAGAGCCGGCCTTGCGCGAGCTTTTGGAGGATCGAGAAGCTTTCGAACGAGTCGAGATTGAGGTGAAATACGAAGGGTACTTGAAGAGACAAGAGGAAGAGGTGAAGAGATTCCAGCGAGAGGAAAGCATCGAAATCCCTCCCGATTTTGGTTTCGAGCGCGTGATGGCTTTGAGCAAGGAAGCGAGGGAGAAGCTCGCCCGGATCAAGCCGCGCTCAATCGGACAGGTGTCTCGCATCAGCGGAATCACGCCAGCGGATATCTCCGTCCTTTTGGTTACACTAAGAAAATGATTTCACGTGAAATGACGAGTTCAGAATCAGCATCACCTTTGAAGTTTTATTCAATACTCAAGAAAAACGGGATCTTCATCAGCTACGAACAACTCCAAAAGCTTGAAGCTTATGTAAGACTCATCTTAGAATGGAATTCCAAGGTCAACCTTATTTCCCGAAGTGATACTCGTGATATTTGGTTTGCTCATCTCCTCCATTCACTTTCCCCAATGTTGCTATTTGAATTCCCCTTGGGTTTGAGAGTGCTCGACCTCGGAACGGGGGGTGGGCTTCCCGGGATCCCGTTAGCCATCCTCAACCCGGAGTGTACATTCTCGCTCTTGGATTCGACTCGAAAGAAGATCATTGCTCTGCAGGATATCGTAAGTAAGCTTGATCTTACAAACGTAACGCTAATCAATGCGAGAGCCGAAGAGCTTTCGAACCAGCCGGTCGCTCCCAAGTTCGACTTGGTGGTTGCTCGCGCCGTTGCTTCGCTCTTCGAACTTGCCAAGTGGTCGAGGCCCCTCCTCAAGCCCGCGACTCGGCAAGATGCTCGATCGCATCGAACCGTGAGTCATCCGGCGCTACTGGCTTACAAAGGTGGAGATTTGACTCGTGAGATTGACGAGCTAAAAAAGAAAATTCCCGAGTGTATAATCGAAGTAAAGAATGTCGTATTCAAGGACAGTAACGAGATCGGACTCGACGAAAAGAAAATTGTCTTCGTTTGTTTCAACTGAAAAGAATTCTGTTATTGAACATGCAAACTGACGTGAACAGTCTTGCAACGGAACTTGCTTCTCTGCTGACGGAACAACGCAATCCCCGCTCGCGAGAAATTGACTTGCAAACCACCGACGGGATCCTTCGCATCATCAATTCGGAGGACAAGCTTGTACCGCTGGCTGTGGAGAAGGAGATCCCCTACATAGCACAGGCGGTTGACATTATTGTTGAAAGTTTCCGAAAGGGAGGTCGCCTCCTTTATTTTGGCGCAGGGACGAGTGGGCGCTTGGGTATCCTCGATGCCGCGGAGTGCCCACCAACGTTTGGCGTGCCGCCCGAAATGGTTGTTGGTGTAATTGCCGGCGGACCAGCGGCGGTTTTCAAGTCGCAGGAGGGAGCTGAGGACAATACGGCTCAGGCAGAGCGTGATCTTCTCGCACAAAACGTAACGCCGAACGATGTCGTCTGCGGGCTTGCAGCAAGCAAGCGCACGCCGTACGTAGTTGCGGTCGTGAAGAAAGCGCGTACACTCGGAGCCAAGACAATCTACATTACCACAAATCCTCGATCGACGCTCACGCTCGACGTTGATGCCGCCATTTGCCCCGAAGTCGGTCCAGAAGTAATCATGGGTTCTACACGCATGAAATCGGGGACAGCACAAAAGCTCGTGCTCAACATGCTGACTACTGCAGCGTTGATCAAACTCGGCAAGGTGTATGAGAATATGATGGTCGATCTTCAGCTTACCAACCAGAAGTTGAACGAACGAGCCAAGAGAATTATTATGGTAGTGACTGGAGTTGATTACGAAACAGCCACACGTTTTTTGGATTTGGCTGGTGGGCATGTGAAAACTGCTATCGTGATGATTGCCAACAAAATGTCGGCAGAACAAGCACGGGCATGTCTTGCCCAAGCCAATGGCTTCGTTCGCGTAGCGATTGGAAGAGCATAGACGTTTCGTGAGAGCAATGATCGAGGTGCTGCGTGATAGGGTTCGACAATCCGAACCTTACCAGAGGCTTCACACGTTGCTTGCCGGGTTACCCGACGGCAGGAGCGTTGATGTTGAACGTCTTGCCGGATCTCTTCGCGCCGTGGTGTTGAGCGCGCTTGCCGATGATCTGGCACGTCAAGTATTGATTGTTGCCGAAGACGAAACACAAGCGGGTGAAACGGCCGACGACGCGAGTCTCGTTGTGGGTTCTGAAGCTGTTGCGATCTTCGAAGCTGGTCGGGCAGTGTTGTCGCCGATCGCTCCTTCTAACGGGGAAGATGTGAGTGCGCTTCGAGCGATGATCGACCTTCAGCCCAGCGTTATCGTCTCATCGGTACGATCCCTTACGCACCGTGTTCCCCCACCGGTTCTCCTTAAGGACAGCATCATAAAAATCGAGCGGGGAAAGGAGCTTGCGTTCGACCTTCTCCTGAAGCGATTGGACGGATATGGCTTCGTTCGGCAACAATTCGTTCAGGCGCCGGGTGAATATGCACTCCGCGGCGGAATCCTTGATGTGTTTGCTTTCGTCGGAGACAATCCTCTCCGGATCGAATTGAATGGAGACGAGGTTGAATCGGTACGCGAATTTGATTCACTCTCTCAACGATCCATCCGCGAGCTAACGAGCGCGAGTATCGTCCCCGATCTTCACTCTCTGCCTGCTCACGACCACACAACACTCCTCGATTATCTCCAGCCTAACGCCATAATCGCATGGGATGTCTTGACCTTGCGGCCGACCGATGGGCTGCAACTGGAACCTGCGAAGCAAGTGCCATGGGAAGATATCCTTAGGCTCAGCGAAACATTTACGCGTGTGAACATCACATTCGAGAAGAGGAGTGAGCTAGCGATCGATTTCGCGTCGATTTCTCAACCGTCGACCAACAGCAGTATCCGGATACTTCGATCGCATATTGCAGACTTACAGTCCTCGGGGCACCACATCTTCCTGAGTGCCGATACCGAATCGGAGCTGGAACGCTTGCGCGAATTGCTTGTAGATATCGAGCCGCTCGCAGAGGAGGAAGAGCGGACAGCGCACGCCGTCGAACACCATGTCGATGTCGAGGCAATCGAATTCTCGCTCGAAGCGCTTCATCAGGGTTTCATCTATCCTGCTGGGAAGATCGCAGTCTTCACAGAACATCAAATCTTCAATCGCTTGAAACGTCGAGGACGCACACAGCGGGCGCGGTTTAAAGGCATTTCGCCAAGAGAACTGCATGCGTTGCACAGAGGCGATTTCGTTGTGCATGCCGATTACGGTATCGGCTGCTTCGACGGGTTGAAGAAGATCAACGTGAACGGTACGGAACAGGAGGTGGTCACGCTCCTCTATGAAGAAAAGGATACCCTGTACGTCAATCTCAACTATCTCCACAAACTTCAGAAGTATGCTTCGAAGGATGGTCACGTTCCGAAACTCACACGGCTCGGAAGCGGTGAGTGGGAGAAACTGAAAGCACGCGCGAAGAAGCGCGTGAAAGACATCGCGCGCGATCTGATTCGCCTGTATGCACAACGCAAGACTCTCCCCGGTTTCAGTTTCTCAAAAGACACCTTATGGCAACGCGAACTGGAAGCCTCGTTCATCTACGAAGATACGCCGGATCAAGTCAAAGCAACACAAGAGGTGAAGCGTGATATGGAAGCGCCGTATCCGATGGATCGCTTGATTTGTGGTGATGTCGGATTCGGCAAGACGGAGGTGGCGGTGCGTGCCGCCTTCAAGGCTGTCATGAGCGGCAAGCAGGTAGCGCTTCTTGTGCCGACAACGATTCTGGCACAACAGCACTACCAAACGTTTGTCGATCGTCTCGCACACTACAGCACGCAGATAGAAGTGCTCTCGCGTTTTAAGTCGAAAGCGGAACAGCGTTCCATTCTCCACCGCTTGCAAATCGGCAGCGTGGACATCATCATCGGGACGCACCGGTTGCTCTCGAAGGACGTTGTCTTCAAAGACCTCGGATTGCTGATCATCGACGAAGAGCATCGGTTCGGTGTAGCGGCGAAGGAAAAACTGCGCCAGCTTCGTGCAAACGTGGATACCCTGACGCTGACGGCGACGCCTATTCCTCGAACCTTACATTTCTCGCTGCTCGGCGCACGCGATCTCTCCATTATCGCCACGCCGCCGCGCAACCGGCTTCCGGTCATCACCGAGATCGCGGAATACGATGACACGTTGATCAAAGAAGCGATCCTACGCGAAGTCCATCGAGGCGGACAGGTTTTCTTCGTCCACGACCGCATTCAAAATATGGAGGAGTGGGTTGCTCGGCTACAAGCACTTGTGCCGCACGTGCGTATGCGTATGGCACATGGGCAGATGCGCGCCCACGAGCTCGAAGAGATTATGCTTGCCTTTCTCGAGCGGCGCTTCGACGTTTTGGTTGCGACGAAGATTATCGAATCGGGCATCGACATACCGAACGTCAACACGATCATTATCAATCGCGCCGACAGATTCGGGATGGCCGAGTTATATCAGCTCCGCGGCAGGGTCGGACGTTCGAACACGCAAGCGTACGCCTACCTCTTGGTTCCACCCATTTCATCGCTGCCGCGTGAGACGGTGCGCAGACTGCAGGCGATCGAGGAGTTTACGGAATTGGGAGCTGGCTTCCATTTGGCGATGCGCGATTTGGAGATTCGCGGTGCAGGCAATCTCTTGGGAGGAGAGCAAAGCGGTTTCATCGAAGCGATGGGTTTCGAAATGTACTCGAAGATTTTGGAAGAAGCGGTCGCGGAATTGAGAAAACAGGAGTTCTCCGAATTCTTTGGTCAACAAACTGTCAGACCCGAAGAGCGCGAACAAACACTTGTCGATGCTGACGTCGAAGTGCGCATCCCCGAGTGGTATCTCGAGAACGGTGAAGAGCGCCTTTTGGTTTATCGACGACTCTTTGGTCTCCGCAAAGCAAGCGAGGTCGATGCGATAGCAGCAGAACTGAAGGATCGCTTCGGAGCATTTCCGGAAGAGGTCCAGCATCTCTTGGATTTGGTCCGACTGCGCTTGAAAGCAACAAAGCTCGGCTTCCACAAGCTCAGCGTTGGCAAGCAGGTGATCGTTCTGGAGTTCCCCCCCGAATCGGAGGCGGACTTCTATGCGAGCGAAACATTTCAAGCATTGATGACCTACCTTTCCCGCAAGCAAGACAAGCGTCTGATGCTGCACCAGAAGGGGAAGACGCTTACGCTTAGCGCTTCTGTGACTGGTTCGGCAGACGCATTCATGTTTGCCAGAGAGATTCTCGACGAACTCTTGCACGCAATCGAAACGAACCTGGCAGCAGAGCCGACTGTTTCTGCCTAACTCGACGGCGATGTTCGCACGACGCTCGAGCTTCCGCTTCATCAAGTCTCCCTCTTATATATATTACCCAATCGGATGGTGTGAGAGCACACTCTCAATGCATTCTTCCCCCACTTAAAAGTTGCAGACTTTTTTGCTCAAATCGACCCATTTTCTCAAATTTTCACTTGACTTTAGACTTGATTTCCGTATCTTATGGCACGATGGTGGGTAATTGTGGGGAATAATGGGAATCATCGTTCCCATCTCATAAACGCATGCGAGTACACACATGCCAGGCTTAAAAGGGTCATATACCTATTCGGTTGACAGCAAGGGGCGGGTCAACATCCCTGCAAAGATGAGGAAGGCGGTATCGCCGGAAGCCAACGACACGTTCACGATTACGCGCGGATTCGAGAAGTGCTTATTCGTTTATCCCCAAGACGAATGGGCGAAGTTGGAACAAGCCATTCGTGCGCTCTCGCCGACAAATCCGCAACACAGATTCTTCATGCGAGTCCTGCTGCAGCAAGCGGTCGAATCGCAGCTCGATGCACAGGCGCGCATTACGATTCCGAAGGAGCTTTTGGACTTTGCATCTATCGATGGCGAGGTGCTCATTCTGGGCGTGCTCGACCGCATCGAACTGTGGAATCCGAGAGAATATCAAGCGTATCTCGCGTCGCAAGAACGTTCGTACGAAGAAGTAGCGCAAACCGTTCTTCAGAAGAAAGACATGTGACGGATTCGTTTCACACTCCGGTCTTGCTCGATGACGTGTTACGTTTTCTTCTCACCAAAACCACAGGAGTGTATGTGGATGGTACAGTCGGCGGGGGTGGACACGCTGAGAGCATTTGCAAGAAGCTCGATCCGGACGCGTGCTTTATCGGATTCGATGCGGACGAAGATGCCATCCGTGCAACGCGCGAACGACTCAGAGATGTAAAGCCTCGCGTCAGACTTGTGCATGCGAACGTCGAGAAATTGAAAGAAGAATTGCAGAAGCACAGCGTTGCTTCCATGACGGGCTTCTTCCTCGATCTCGGTGTGTCGTCGCACCAACTGGATGACGCATCGAAAGGATTCTCCTTCAGAGGTAACGAACGAATCGATATGCGGATGGATCGACGGCAGGAGTTGGACGGATGGTATGTCGTGAATCAGTATCGAGAGGAAGAGCTTGCTCGCATCGTGCGCGTGTACGGCGAGGAGCACCAGGCGCGACGCATCGCGCGCGCAATCGTGCATGCTCGACCGCTGAACACAACGGGTGAACTTGCGGAGGTCGTCGAGAAAACGGTGGGTTGGCGATTCCTCACCAAAACGTTGGCAAGAGTGTTTCAGGCGATTCGCATCGAAGTGAACGATGAGTTGAATGCTCTCAATCGTGCCTTGCACGACGCGATTGAATTGATGGAACCCGGAGGACGGCTTGTCGTCATCTCATATCACTCGTTGGAGGATCGCGTCGTGAAAACGATGTTGCGCGAAGCGGCCGCACGATCGCGTGCATCGGGACACAAGTACGTTCCGGATCTGCGTCTCGAACCCAAGCTTCGTCTCTTGACGAAGAGGCCCGTGACGCCATCCAACAATGAAGTGCTGGGTAATCCACGAGCGAGGAGTGCAAAGCTTCGCGCAGCAGAACGCCTTTGAATTCACCACCAGCCAACGAGCTGAGCATGGCAAAGAAACTTTCTGATGATCTCCAAGAAATGCTCTCGCGAGCGAAGACGGATGTCGCGGAGCCGCGGCGTCTCGATACCCTCGTGCAGAAAGAGCGGCGCTACATCTACAGCGGTGACCCACAAGAAAAGATACCGGGCTACGCGGTTCGTCCATCCCATAAAAAGGTAGGAGCGAAGCGGAAGGTATCCACCTTCAATATCGTTGTGGCGTTATTTGCAGCTGCTGTCGTCGGCGTTTTGTACATCGGCAATCTCCTGGCGATCAATCAGTTGAACGCGGAAGTCAATCAGCTCCAACTCCAATATGATACGCTTGTCAACACGAACAAAGTGTTGCGCGCCGAGATCAATCGGAAGGCGGCATGGGAACGTATCGGCACCATCGCGGTGCAGCAGTTGGGCATGATGCATCCCAAGGAGCGCCCCGAAGTGTTGGACGTGGATGCTGAAAAGTTGGAGGAATTTAAACAGCGATAACTGTGCAGACCACACGCCCATCCCCCCAAAAGGCACAAGCCAAGCGCACGCCGCTCCAGAGGAGTTTGTCTCGGCTGTTTGCCTTGAAGATCGTTTTCCTTGCGTGCTTCGTGTACGTCGGCTGGCATTTGGTGCGCATTCAGCTTATCGAGTCCGCGAAGTACAAAGAGATCGCTCGACGACAGTACGAAGCAAAGGTGCCTCTGCCGGCGACCCGCGGCAACATGTACGATCGTAACGGGAAGATTCTGGTATCGAGTGCTGTTGCAGTCTCCTACGCTGCCGACCCGAAGCTCGTCGGCGAACAGGCGGACGCACTTGCTTGGCGCTTTGCCGATGTCTTCGGTGGTGCGAAAGAGGCATATCTTGCAAAACTGCGGAGACGCGATGCTCGTTTCGTGTGGCTGGAACGACGCGCAAAGCAACAAACCGTCAATCTCATTCGCCCGCAGGAGTTCGACGGGTTGATCGTTACCAACGAACCGCAGCGCATCTATCATTACGACCAGCTTGCGGGACAGCTCTTGGGCTTCACGGACATTGACAACAACGGGCTGAGCGGTATCGAGTTGCAGTACGACCGATACTTGCGCGGCAAGGACGGCTACATGATTATGCAACGAGATGGTTTGGGTCGAAAGCGTCCGTCGGTGGATCTCCCGCGCGTGGAACCCGTCAATGGCAACAACATCGTGTTGACGATCGATCTCGACTGCCAGTCGATCGCCGAAGAAGAACTGCGCAACGGTATTCTCCGCAACAACGCCGAGAGCGGTTTGGTGGTGATGCTCGATCCCAAGACAGGCGAAGTCCTTGCCATGGCGAGCTACCCCGGTATCAATCCGAATCGCATACCGGCCGGTGACCTCGCAGCCGCCAGAAATCGCGCCATCACGGATGTGTTCGAGCCGGGCTCGTTGTTCAAACTGGTTGTCGTCTCGGCGGCGTTGGAGCACCGGCTCGTTTCACCGTCGCAGAAGTTCGATGCAGAACGCGGTTTCTACACCGTTCGCGGTCGAGGGCAACCAATTACCGACGTGCACAAGTACGGCTTGCTGACGCTCCGCGAGGCGATGGAGCTCTCGAGCAATATCGTCATGGCAAAGGTTGCGGACATCGTCGGTGCAGAGAGGTTCTACACGATGGCGCGGAACTTCGGCTTCGGCACGCCGACCGGCATCGAGTTGCCGGGCGAGGTGTCGGGAAGTTTGAAAAAGCCCATGCAATGGTCTGGAGCAACGCTGAACACGATGGCATACGGCTATGAAGTAAGCGTCACGCCGCTCCAGCTTGCCGCGGCATACGCGGCAATCGCCAATGGAGGCGTGCTGATGAAACCCTACATCGTCCGACAGATTCTCGATGAGCACAACAACGTGGTGTTCGAAGCAACACCGCAAACAGTTCGCCGCGTTGTTGCGCGTTCGATCGCCGATTCCGTGCGGGCGTTTCTGCGCGGTGTCGTCGAGCGTGGCACGGGGACGAACGCCAACACGCCGGTCATCCCCATTGCGGGCAAGACCGGCACCTCGCGCAAATACGTCGATGGCGCCTACTCGATGCAGCAATACCGCGCATCCTTTGTGGGAATGTTTCCTGCAGATGACCCCCGCATGGTGTGTTTGGTGGTGCTCGAGAACCCGAAAGCCTACGGCTACTACAGCGCTTACACGAGCGCGCCCATCGTGAAAAACATCGCGGAAAAAGTGGCGACCACCTCGAAGGCTCTCACCTTCGCGGCAATAGCGCCTACCGAAAGTCCGGAACTGATCGCGACTCCGGATGTCCGAACGTTGTCACACGAAACAGCCGCCTCGATGCTCTCCGCGCTCGATCTGGAAGCGGAGACGAGCGGAGAGGGAGAAATTGTTATACAGCAAAAACCGTTGCCGGGTGAAAAGATACGTCGAGGATCGAAAGTTCTCTTGACCAGAGCCGGCATGCCGCGCACGGTTGCCGGCGGGTACACCGTTGTGCCCGATGTGCGCGGCATGTCGTTGCGCAGGGCGCTCAACCGCTTGCTGCTCGCGCGCCTTGATGCATACGTGGAAGGCTCCGGCATCGTGGTTGCCCAAAGTATCGAAGAAGGAGCGCAAGTGAAAGCAGGCACGCGCATCGTCATCCGACTCGAATCGAAGCGACGCTCGACGATCGCATCCTTATGACGCTGTCTCGTTTGCTCGAGAACATAGCCGTCTCCAAAATCTTCCACACGGTGTTTGGACAGATGATCGTGACACATGAGGTGGTGGTAGGAGCGATTCAGTACGATTCGCGCAAGGTCAATCGAGGAGATGTTTTTGTTGCCATTAAAGGGTTGGCGGCGGATGGCCACAAGTACATCGGCAATGCCGTGGCGCGCGGAGCAAAGGTGGTCGTGATAGAAGATGACGCTGCGATGCCCGACTCGTTCTTCATGCATACCGGGGTCGTGAAGGTGGTCGTATCCGATACGCGCAAAGCCCTCGCGATGATGGCGGCAAACTACTACGATCATCCGTCCCGCAAGCTACGCTTGATCGGGGTGACCGGCACAAACGGGAAGACATCGACCACGTACATCGTGAAAGCAATGCTCGAAGCCAATGGTGAACCGGCGGGTCTTGTCGGCACCATCGAATATAAGTTGGGGAATGCAACGCTGCCCGCATCCCATACAACGCCTGAGTCGGTAGAGTTGAACAAACTCCTACGAACAATGGTGGATCGCGGATGTAAAGCCGCTGCCATGGAAGTCTCGTCGCACGCATTGGCGCTCCATCGCGTTCATGGTGTGCACTTCAGCGCGGCGGTGTTCACGAACCTTACGCAAGATCACTTGGATTTCCATGGGACGATGGAAAACTACTTCCGAGCCAAGAAAATGTTGTTCGACGACCTTCGCAGCAGCGCAACAGCCGTGACGAACGCCGACGACCCGTACGGTAAACAGATCGTCAGCAACACCAAAGCACGCGTCCTCACGTACGGCATGGAAGCGCCTGCGGATGTCGTGGCTTCGGATGTCCAGATCAGTATGGCGGGGACGCGCTTGACGGTAACGCATCGGCAGCAGGCGCAGGTGATCCAGTCGCCGCTGATCGGACGATTTAATGTGCAGAACATTCTCGCAGCATATACCGTCGGCATCGCGCTTGGCTTGTCGCGTGAGGCGATTGCTCAGGGCATTGCCAGTGTCCCATCGGTGCCGGGTCGCTTTCAGTCCATCGTTTCGCCCGAAGGCTGGATAGCCGTCATCGACTACGCCCACACGCCCGACGCGCTCGAGAAATGTCTTCGCACAATTCACGAAATCATGACGGCGGATCAGAAGGGGCGCGTCATCACCGTGTTTGGGTGTGGCGGTGACCGTGATAAGGGCAAGCGACCTCACATGGGACGCATCGCCAGCACGTTGAGCGATCTGACCGTGATTACATCGGACAATCCGCGTAATGAAGACCCGGAAGCGATCGTGCGCGAGATTCAAGCAGGATGCGTTGCAGGACGGGCCGTCCACACGGAGGTAGATCGTCGTAAAGCCATCGGGTTCGCGTTGAGTCAAGCGCGCCGGGGCGACCTCGTGCTCATTGCAGGGAAGGGGCACGAGACGTATCAAATCATCGGCGATATGCGTGTGCATTTCGATGATCGAGTGGAAGTCGAATCGTTCATTCGGACTCAGCGATGAAACTTTCCCCCAGCGAATTGCTGCATATTACACACGATGAGTTTTGTAACATCGGCAAGCTCAAAGGGGAAATGCTTCGCGGTGTTTCGACCGACTCGCGCACCATCCGCGAAGGCGAGCTGTTCGTTGCTCTGCGCGGCACCACGTACGATGGGCATCGGTTTCTCGCCGACGCGTTCGCTCGAGGTGCCCTTGCCGCGGTTGTCGCGCGTGACGGCCTGATCGAGCCGGTGAAAACGATGCCGCTGCTGGTTGTGCCCGATACGACGAACGCATTGGGTGAATTGGCGCGTTACTATCGGCTGAAGTTCAGCATTCCCGTGCTCGCTATCGGCGGCAGTAACGGGAAAACGACAACGAAGGATATGATCGCTGCTGTCTTGGGACGGCGGTTCAAAGTGCTGTCCACGGAAGGCAATCTCAATAATCAGATCGGTGTGCCGCACACGCTGTTTCGTCTGGACAAAAAGCACGACATCGCCGTCATCGAGATCGGAACGAATCATCCGGGCGAGATCGCGTATCTCTGCGGCATCGTCGAACCCACACACGGTTTGATCACGAACATCGGGCGCGAGCATCTGGAGTTCTTCCGCAGTTTAGGCGGCGTGGCAAAAGAGGAAGGTGCCCTCTTCGAAAAGCTGGCGCGCAACGGCGGGACGGCATTCGTCAACGTGGACGATGTGCATCTCCGCCGACGATCTCAAAAAATCAAAAGCAAAGTTACCTACGGATTCTCGTCGCGCACGGCAACGGTCCGTGGCAGATTGGGCGCCATGGACGCAGCCGGTTGCGTCGAACTGCACTTCGTGTCGAAGCGACTGAAGCGAGAAACGCGCGTCAAACTCGCGATTCCCGGAAAACACAGTGCGGCGAACGCCCTCGCTGCAGCGGCAGTCGGTCTCACGTTCCATGTGCCGGCTGCCGAGATCAAGTTTGCGTTGGAATATATTCAACCGGTGAACAAGAGAATGGAGATTCTGACGATCAATGGTATCACGGTGTACAACGATACGTACAATGCCAATCCCGATTCGATGCGCGCTGCGCTGCAAACGCTTGCTGCCGCGCAGGTCAGCGGCAAGCGCATCGCGGTGCTTGCCGATATGAACGAATTGGGTGCCGCATCGGAAACGGAACATACGCGCATCGGAAAGGAGATCATCTCGCTGCAGATCGATTATCTGCTCACCTTCGGCGATCAGGCGCAGTACATTTATGAAGCGGCAAACATGAAATTCAAATGTCACTATCAACACAAAAACATGTTAGCCGAGTACTTGTCTGAATTGCTCGCTCCGGGTGACGCCGTGTTGGTCAAGGGGTCGCGCAGCATGAAGATGGAAGATGTGGTGGTCTTCCTCCAGGAGCGTCTCAAGCAAACGAAGGCACCAGCATAGCATGTTGACGTATTTGTTCGATATCATAGAGCGTGCGTATCATCCCCCTGGGTTCGGTGTGGTGCGGTACATTACGTTCCGCTCCGCAGCCGCAGCAATCACCGCGCTGTTCATCGCATTCTGGTTGGGACCGAAGATCATCGCGTTGCTGAAGAAGCATCAGATCGGCGAGGCGGCGAAGCTCGAAGCGCCGAAGACTCACCTGACGAAAGCCGGCACACCTACCATGGGAGGTCTCATCGTGCTGGCAGCGATCATCATTCCCACGCTGCTGTGGGGAGCGCTGACGAATGTGTACATCATTCTCATTCTCTTCGTCACGATCACGCTGGGGGCTGTCGGCTTTCTCGACGATTATCTGAAAGTCGTGAAGAAGAAACCGAAAGGCTTGATCGGGCGCTACAAAATTGTGGGGCAAGTCTTCGTGGGGTTGGTTGTGGGCGGCATCATCTATTTCTTCCCTGAATGGATCGATGCCGATTTGTGGAAGATCAATTCCTCCTCCACTGTTCCGTTCTTCAAGAACATGGAGGTGGATTTCGGGATGCTGTACGTCCCGATGGTAGTGTTCGTCATCGTGGCAACGTCCAATGCCGTCAATCTCACCGACGGTCTCGATGGTCTGGCGATCGGCACGACGGCGATTGTTGCGTTGACGCTCGCGGTGATCAGCTACATTTCGGGCAATGCCGTGTTGAGCAACTACTTGACGATTCCGTTTCTGCGCGGCAACGGCGAGCTTGCCGTCTTCTGCGCGGCGATGACGGGTGCTGCGCTCGGCTTCTTGTGGTTCAATGCCTATCCGGCGCAAGTGTTCATGGGCGATACCGGCTCGCTTGCACTGGGCGGTTCCATCGGTGCGTTGTGTGTTGTGATCAAGAAAGAATTGCTGCTGCCGACGCTCGGCGGTGTCTTTTTCGTCGAAACGTTGTCGGTCATCATTCAGCGCGTGTACTTCAAATACACGAAGCGAAAATACGGCGAAGGTCGCCGCGTGTTCAAAATGGCTCCACTCCATCACCATTTTGAGATGCTCGGGTGGCCCGAACCGAAAATCGTTACGCGTTTTTACATCATCGCCATTCTGTTGATGATCCTCAGTCTGGCGACGTTCAAAGTACGGTGAGACGGCAACGAGGTTGATGATGGAGGTACGAGGGAAGAAGTTCAGCGTCATCGGGGGTGCAAGAAGCGGCATTGCTGTCGCGCTGCTGCTTCACGAACACGGCGCGAGGGTGTTCGTGAGCGACACGGCGACGCGCGAACAACTTGCGCACGCGATTGCCGCATTCGAGCGACATGGGATCGGCTACGAATGTGGTGGCAACACCGAACGACTTTTGGATGCGGACGTGCTCGTTCTCAGTCCGGGAGTGCCCTTGGATCTCCCGATCGTTCGGCTGGCACGAGAGAAAGCAATACGGGTGGTCGGCGAGATCGAGGTGGCGAGTTGGTTCTGTACAGGAACGATCGTCGCGATTACCGGAACAAACGGCAAGACGACGACAACCGCTTTGACCGGAAGAATGTTCGAAGACGCGCGACGTCCCGTGGTGGTGGCAGGAAATATCGGCAACGCGTTCTCAGAAGTGGTACGATCCATGACGCCACAACACACGGCCGTGTTGGAAGTAAGCAGTTTTCAGTTGGATACGATCCGGATGTTTGCGCCGCGTGTTGCTGTCCTGCTGAATATCACCCCCGATCATCTCGATCGGTATGGGAACTCGATGGAACGGTACACAGCCTCGAAATGTCGGGTGTTCATGAATCAACGCGAAGGCGATACGGTAGTGTATAATGCAGACGATCCGATTGTGCGAACCAACGTCGAGCGACTCGCTCCGTCGGGCGTTCGGCGGTTTCCGTTCAGTCTCTCGACGAGCCTACCGGAAGGGGCATGGATACGCAATAACACTATGGTTGTGCGCATGGACGGACGTGAAAGGACCGTCATCGGTGTGGAGGAGATCAGCATCAAAGGAGTTCACAACTTGATCAATGCGATGGCGGCGACCCTTGCGGCGAAAGCATTGAGCATCCCGACAGCGTCCCTCCGAGCGACCCTGCGCAACTTCAAAGGTGTCGAACATCGGTTGGAGTTTGTTCGAGAGCTTCGCGGCGTGACGTTCGTGAACGACTCGAAAGCCACGAACGTGGATGCGGTATGGTACGCGCTGCAAAGTTTCTCGCAACCCATCGTGCTGCTGCTCGGCGGACGCGATGACAAGAACGATTACTCGCGGCTCTTCCCGCTTGTGCAGAAGCACGTGCGGGCAATCGTCGCCATCGGTGAGTCGGCGGGGAAAGTTGTCGCGACCTTTGCTCCGTTGAAGCTGGTCGCGCAAGCTTCGAGCATGCGCGAAGCCGTTCAGCAAGCAGCATCGCTTGCTCACCCCGGCGACGTGGTGCTCCTTTCACCGGCATGTAAATCGTTCGACTGGTTCGAGAATTTTGAGCACCGGGGGAGAGTGTTCAAAGCAGAAGTAATGGCATTGACATGACGACAGAGCGTAATCATATCGATCTGACCGCGTTGGTGTGCGTCCTTACGCTGATGGTGCTCAGCCTGTATGTGGTGTACAGCGCCAGCGCGACAGTTGCGTTGGAACGCTGGGGCTCCAGTTCCAAACTGATGGTGCTCCACGTGGTCAAGGTGATGGTCAGTTTCGTGCTTATCATCGTGTTCATGAACATCGACTACCGCATCTACCAACGGTGGACGAAACGCATTTTGCTTGCAGCTGTAGTTCTTCTCGTCGCAACGGCGCTGATGGGTGGAGAAGTGAAAGGTGCTGCGCGATGGCTGAGGTTCGGTGGATTCAGTTTTCAACCGTCGGAGTTCGCGCGCTTCGCACTGCTGTTCCATCTTTGCACGCTCCTCGCCGTCAAGCAACACCGCATCCGTGATCTCGTCAAGGGCTTTCTCCCCATGGTAGTTTGGATCGGTATCGTTTTGTTGTTGGTGCTCGTTCAACCCAATTTCAGTACGGGAGTCATGATCCTTGGCGTCAGCATGGTGTTGTTGTTTGTCGGCGGAGTGAACACGGGCCATCTCCTCCTCGTATCGGCGGGCGCGGTGCCTGCGCTTGCCGTGTACATGGTCAGCGCGCCATATCGTATGAAGCGTGTGCTTGCCTTCATCGGCTTCGCAGAAGATACTGCCGGCAAGCTGAACTATCAGGTTTGGCAAGGCATGATCGGTTTCGGTAATGGAGGGCTGTTCGGTGTCGGTCCCGGAGAAAGCAAGCAACGCGATTTCTTCCTGCCGGAGTCGTACGGCGATTTTGTTTTTTCGATCGTCGGGGAAGAGTACGGGCTTATCGGCACGATCGTGATGATGACACTCTTTCTGGTGCTCATGCTGCGCGGACTGAAGATCGCTAAGCACGCGCAGGATGAGTACGGGCGGTTGCTGGCGACCGGTATCACGCTCTCGATCACGGCTTACGCGTTGGTCAACGCGGCCGTTACGCTCGCTCTTCTTCCCACGACCGGCTTGCCGATGCCGTTCGTGAGTTATGGAGGCTCGTCGATGGCCTTTTCGGCTGCCGCCATCGGCGTGCTGCTGAACATTTCGTCCTATACCGACATGCATCCTCGCTGGAAGAGGTTGCACCGCTTCGGCACGAAGAAGCGTCCTGAATCCGTTCCGGCAGTCGGTCAGGTGTATTGAGCGCGTGCAATGGGTCGAACGGAAACGACATGGCAACGATCAGCATTCTCTTTGCAGGCGGCGGTACCGGCGGACATCTCTTTCCCGCGTTGGCGATCGCCGATGAGATCAAACGCCGGAGGCCCGATGCGAAGATTACGTTCATCGGCACGAAGAAGAAAATGGAAGCGCGCATTGTACCACAGCGCGGCTATCGTTTCGAAACCATTTGGATCAGTGGATTGAGAAGAGCATGGGCGATCGAGAATCTCCTCTTTCCCTTGAAAGTGTTCGTCGCGTTCGTGCAGTCGTTCTTTCTCATACGAAACATCAAACCCGATGTCGTGCTTGGAACGGGCGGCTATGTCAGCGGGCCGCCGCTGTGTGTTGCGCTCCTGATGGGCATTCCGACCGTCATCCAGGAGCAGAACAGTTTTCCCGGCGCGACGACGCGCCTGCTGTCACCTTGGGCAACACAAGTGCACGTCGCCTTCGAAGCAACGCGGGTGCTGTTGAAGAATCGTCAGAACATTGTTGTGAGCGGTAATCCGACGGCAGTGAACGAATACATACCGAGAGACGTGGGGTCGAAGATATACAATCTCGACCCGTCGAAAAAAACCTTGTTGGTCTTCGGCGGAAGTCTCGGCGCAGCGTCGATCAACCGCGCGGTCGCCGGCGCGCTTGCGGCACTCCGTGCGATGAACGTCCAGATCATCTGGCAAACCGGCGAACAGGATTATGAACGCATCAGCAAGTTGGTGAAGGCCGTGGGCGCCGACCGTGAACCACCGTGGGTGCGTGTGTACAAGTTCATCGAAACGATGCCGTACGCCTATGCTGCCTGCGACCTTGTCGTCTGCCGTGCCGGTGCTACCACAGTTGCGGAATTGACGAGCAGAGGTGTTCCGGCGGTGCTGGTGCCGTATCCTTTCGCTGCGGCGGATCATCAGCGACGGAACGCCGAAATGATGGCGCGCAGCGGAGCGGCGGTGCTGCTGCACGACGCGGATGTGAATGAGCATTTGCTCGAAACGGTGCGAGAACTCCTGTTCGACGACCAACGGCGAGCGGAGATTGCGCGACAAGCAAAAGCTCTGGGGCGCCCCGAAGCTGCCTCCACCATCGCCGATGCGGTGTTGACTCTCACAGGAGCGTGAGATGGAAGAGCATCATGAAAAAACGTTCAAGTACAAACTCGACTTCTACTACCAATCGGCATTGATCTATTTGCTGACGCTGATCGTGTACGGCGGTATTCGCGGCAGTTTTGTCGAAAAAGAGTTTCGGTACGTGATGGACGATCCGATCTTGTACGTCATCCTCTTCTTCGTGCTGATCTCCTTCGGTGCGTTGGCGCTCAACGCTTATCGCCAACGCCGGTTGATCATCACGGGGGATGCCATCGTGTTCAAGAATCGCTTCCACGAACGGCGTATCGCACTCAGGGATATCGAGTGGATGCACATTGGTAGGGAAGCGCGCGTGCAAACGAGCGGGCGATTTCAGGTGATTGTCTTCAAACTTCGCGGGCGCCGGAGACTCTTTCGCATCCGTATCGGGCGGTATGAGAAGGAGCGAGAGCTTCTCAAAGAAGTCCAACGCATCGCGGAGAAAGTGCCGAAAGGCAAGCGGTCGCGCTGGCGCAAGCCGCGCTTCACCGATACATAACGAACGTGATCTTACAAACGTGTTTTCATCGATCAAAAAATTGCACTTCGTAGGCATCGGCGGCATCGGGATGAGCGGCATTGCCGAAATCTTGATCGACCAGGGATTTACCGTCACCGGCTCGGACAAAGCCGCCAGTGAGAACACTGAACGCATGCAGCAACTCGGTGCGAAAGTGATTATCGGTCATGATGCAAAGAATCTCGATCCCGATGTGGATGTGTTGGTCTATTCTTCCGCTGTCTCGCCGGACAATCCGGAGATCGTCGAGGCTCATCGCCGAAAAATTCCGGTGATCCGCCGCGCCGAAATGCTTGCCGAAGTGATGCGTCTGAAGTACGGCATCGGCATCGCCGGCACGCACGGCAAGACCACAACCACCTCGATGGTCGGATTGGTGTTGATGGAAGGAGGCATCGATCCCACCGTCATCGTCGGCGGACGCTTGCGCGGTTTAGCAGGCTCCAACGCACGGCTCGGTAAAGGGGACTTCATCGTCGTGGAAGCAGACGAGTACGATCGCTCGTTTCTCTCCATCACTCCCACCATCGCCGTGCTGACGACACTGGAGACCGATCACCTCGATTGCTATCGCGATCTCGAGGACATCAAAGCGGCGTTCATTCAGTTCGCTTCAAAGGTACCCTTCTACGGCTTCGTGGTGTTGTGTCTGGACGAACCGGCACTCCAAGAGATCATGCCGAAGATCAAAAAGAAGATCATCTCGTACGGCTTGAACGGACAAGCAGACATTCACGCGGTGGACATTCGCCAGAAGGAGAACCGCACCTCGTTTGTCGTGATGAGAGAAGGAAGAGAATTGGGAGAGATTACCTTGCAGATTCCCGGCAGGCACAACGTGCAGAACGCTCTTGCCGCGATTGCCGTCGGTCTCGCGTTGGATGTGCCGTTCGAAAAGGTGAAGGCGGGCATCGAAAAATTCACCGGCGTGTTTCGTCGTTGGGATGTGAAGGCGGACATCAACGGCGTTCTCGTGGTGGACGACTATGCGCATCATCCGACCGAAATCGGCGTCACACTCGCGGGCGTGAAAGCCGGCTGGCGCCGACGGGTCGTGTGTGTCTTCCAACCACATCTCTACTCGCGCACCCGCGACTTCTACGAAGAGTTCGGCCGTTCGTTCTTCAATGCCGACGTCCTCGTGGTCACGGATATCTACCCGGCACGCGAAGAGCCGATTCAAGGCATTACCGGCGAACTCATCGCGAACACCGCGAAGGAGTTCGGTCACAAGCATGTCCATTATGTGCCGGACAAGAAGGCAATTCCGGATTTTCTCATGAGTATCACCCAGCCCGGCGACATTGTCATCACCATGGGCGCCGGAGATATCTGGAAGTATGGTGAAGAGTATATCAACAAACTGCAGCAGAAACGTTGAGCGATGGTGACACTGACCGAGATTCAAGCGATTTTTTCTGGAACGATTCGCCTGAGCGAACCGCTGGCGCGCTACACCGCTCTCCAAGTTGGAGGTCCCGCGGACTACCTCCTCGAGGCGGGTTCGGCAGAAGAGGTCGAGCGACTTGAAGAGTACTTCCGCACAAAAGGATTTCCCGTGCTGGGGTTGCAGAAGAATATGCTGGTGAGCGATCGCGGATTCCGCGGAGCCGTCATTCTCGACCTTCGCTCGTTCGACCCGACCGTCGGCGAGCAACGGTGCGCGCCGATGTTCAAGCCGATGCCGCATCATGCACGCTCGGTGGCGGCACTCATCGAACAAGCAGGACTCCATGGCTTGACGTGGGGAGGCGCAGCAGTGCTTGCAGACTGCGTGGTGAATGCGGACAATGCACGCGCATCCGATATTCTTGCACTCGTCCTGCACGTACAACGCATGGTTCGAACAAAATTGGGCATTGAGTTGGAGTTGGCTCTTCAGTGTGTCGGGTTCGACGATGAAGCATTAGCGAATGTAGCATAACGATGGAACCTGTAATCAACGATCGCGCACCCGGTGGGAAGAAAACGTTCCTCCTGATGATTCTGCTGACGAGTGCTCTCGTGGCGTTGACGATCTATGGGAACACATGGAAAAGCGACCGCCGCGTTGCGCACATCGTCGTGGAAGGAAATCGGATCGTCGCAACGAAGGAGATCGTGGCATTGGCAGATGTTCCGCTTCATGAGCCGCTGTTCGCACTCGACCTCTTTGCCATCGAGCAGCGACTGCTGAAGCAGCCGTATGTGAGGAAGGTGTCGGTGCATCGTGATCTGCCGGATCGCATTCGTATCACGATTGAAGAACGGCAACCCGTGGCGCTCCTTGCGCAAGGAACGCTCCTCACGCTCGATGCGGAAGGGTATGTGCTTCCGGCTGTGCGCTCAGCAGCAGCATTCGACCTGCCGGTGATTTCCGTGCCGGTTGCCGCAAAGGAGTGCGTGATCGGTAAGCAAATCCGCAATGCGCGCGTGCGTGAGGCGCTCGGCATTGTGTCACTCGCTCGTGAGGTGGATGAAGAGATGTACCGAAACATCTCGGAAGTTGGCGGCGTGGGCACCGATGAGTTCGTTCTCTATACGGCGGAGTTCGGTGTTCCTATCTTGTTGGGGCGAGAGCGTGTCGGCGTGAAATTGCTCACCCTCAGCGCCTTCTGGAAGACCGTTGTCACTCGGAAAGGGGCGAACGCGCTCGACTCCATCGACTTGCGTTTCGAAGATCAGGTGGTGGTTCGATGGAACCACCGCGGCTTGGATGTTCACTCGTAAAAGGAACCACTATGGACAACATCATCGTAGGTTTGGATATCGGCACCACGAAAGTCTGCGCTGTCGTTGCCGGCACCGATCAACACGGCCGGTTGAACATTCTCGGCGTCGGCAGCGTCCCGTCGGAAGGTTTGAATCGTGGCGTCATTGCACACATCGAAAAGACCATCAAGACGATTCGTGCGGCTGTGGATGAAGCACGCGCACAATCTGGTGTCGACATTCGTTCGGTCATCGTCGGCATCGCAGGCGACCATATCCAGAGCTTCCAAAGTCGTGGCGTGATCAGCATCAGCGGACCCGACCATGAAATAACGCAAGCGGACATCGATCGCCTGATCGAAGACACGAAGCATGTTGCCCTTCCGTCGGATAGGAAGATCATTCACGTCATTCCTCAAGAGTTCATCATCGATGGACAGGATGGCGTGTTCGATCCGCTTGGTATGTCCGGGGTGCGCATGGAGGTGAACGTTCACATCATTACAGGTGCCGTCACGGCCGCAGAGAATATTTTCAAATGCGTCACGCGTGCAGGACTGGTTGTACAGGACATGGTGCTCGAACCTCTTGCGTCGAGCTATGCTGTGCTGAACGACGACGAGAAAGAGGTCGGTGTGGTGCTAGTCGATGTCGGCGGCGGCACGACCGACCTTGCCGTGTTCGAAGAACGCACCATTCGCCATACTGCCGTGATTGGCGTTGCAGGCAAGAAAGTGACCGACGATATCCGCAAAGGACTCGGCATCCTGACGGAACAAGCCGAGCGACTGAAGCGCGAACATGGCTTCGCCTATCTTCCTGCCGTGGTGGACAACGAGCCGATCATTCTGCCCGGCGTCGGGGGCAGAGAGCCGTTGGCGATCGACAAGCGCTTGCTCGCACAGATTATTCAACCCCGTATGGAAGAAATTTTTGAGATCGTCGCCTTGGAGATTCGCCGTTCGGGGTACTCGAGACACCTTTCGGCTGGCGTCGTGCTCACAGGTGGAGGCGCGCTGATCAAAGGAACCGCCGAACTTGCGCGCGAAGTACTCGGCATGCCGGTCAAAATCGGTGTTCCGACCGGATTTGCCGGAGGCTTAGTCAAAGAGATCGAGCATCCCGCGTATGCGACAGCAGTCGGCTTGGTGTATCATTGCCTTCGCTATCACGACGGGTCGAATATCCAGGGCGCAGAAAGCGAAGGAGGAAAGTCGAAATGGAAATTCGGCAAAAGCAACATCCTTGCGAAAATGAGATCATGGTTCGACGAGTTATAAACCATCACTATTCCATCACACTTTGAAGGAGGAAAGCCAGTGATCGAACTCGATGAGTACTTCGAGCGCGGTGCCAAAATTCGCGTCGTTGGCGTCGGTGGCGGAGGCGGCAACGCAGTTAACAGCATGATTGCACGCGGCTTACAAGGCGTGGAGTTCTTCGCGATCAACACCGACCTGCAAGCGCTTCAGCGCAATGCAGCGCCGAACAAGATTCAAATCGGAAAAAACCTGACACGCGGCTTAGGTGCCGGCTCCGACCCGACGGTGGGGCATCGAGCCGTCGAAGAAGACCGCGATGAGATCGCGCGCGCTCTCAGTGGCAGCGATATGGTGTTCGTGACCGCAGGGATGGGAGGTGGTACGGGAACGGGAGGTGCACCCGTCGTCGCCAACATCGCGAAGAGTGCAGGTGCGCTCGTCGTCGGATGCGTGACGCGCCCGTTCGCCGTCGAGGGACCGCACCGCAACAAGCAAGCGAACGCGGGCATCGAGGAACTGAAGAAACATGTCGATACGCTCCTCGTCATTCCGAACCAAAAGCTTCTCTCAGTTGTCAACAAAACGACTCCGCTGCAAGTCGCATTCGATCTGGCGAACGAAGTGCTCTACAACGCCACACGCGGAATCTCCGAAGTCATCACGGTACCCGGCTTCATCAACGTGGATTTCGCCGACGTCCGCACGATCATGAAGGATATGGGCGAGGCAGTCATGGGCACGGGTGTCGCAACGGGCGAGAATCGTGCTGCGGAAGCAGCGCACAAGGCGATCTCGAGCGAATTGCTGGAAGAAGTGAGCATAG
Source organism: Ignavibacteria bacterium (assembly GCA_040290295.1). Taxonomy (GTDB): domain Bacteria; phylum Bacteroidota; class Ignavibacteria; order UBA10030; family UBA6906; genus CAADGV01. The sequence continues at coordinate 20,436 of PSMW01000006.1, read as the reverse complement.
CGGGTGCACAAGGCGTGCTCGTCAACATCACCGGCGGCCCGAACATGTCGCTTGTCGAAGTCGAAGAGGCAACCGAGATCGTGCGGCAGGCTGCAGGCGAGGAAGTGAACGTCATTCTCGGCGCCGTGGTGGATGAGAAGATGACGGACGAGATGATGGTGACCGTCATTGCAACGGGATTCAAACGGAAAACGACTCCACCCGTGGCACCTGGAGCAGGCATTCGTCCGGCGATCAAGGCACCGAGATTGGTCGAACGCATTCCCACGGGCGTGTCCGATTTGAAGAATCTTGACAAACCCACGTTCATGCGGCGCGGTGTGAACCTCGATCTTCCGTCCGTTCGAGCTGCCAGCGAGCTGCCGCCGGAGGATCCCAAGCCGACGCCGGAGGATCTTGAACGCCCCACGTTCTTGAGAAAAATTATGGACTGAGATTGTCTTCTTGAGGCATCTTGCATCCCCCCCGTTCGAACGGAAACGCCGCCGGAGACATCTCCGACGGCGTTGTGTTTTGAGCGCGTTCGGTCCGGTGGTTGACAAAGCCGTCAGGGGCTCCCAACCTGGAAGCGAGCGCCACCCTTCAGCTTCATACTCAAAGCCGAAGGAGCCCCTCGTGTGATTCCCGCCGCCTCTCCCAGCGATGTACGCAAGCACCCACAGCGGGCATTGCACATTGGTCTGGCTCATCCTCCAGCCCGATTCCGTTCGGCTATACGATGAGTCTTTTGCTGTTCGACCTGCGAGTGTGCACCCTTAGCTCCGTCGGCGCATCGATGCGCAAATTCCAAAACGTTGAGCGCCAACCTTCACCGCTCAAGCGCTCCAAACACAGCCGATGATTTCGCCACGCGCAGATTTGGGTTGCCTGCGCGACAGTTGTCAGGCGAAGCATCCTTAACCATCGCACTGCGTGCAACATATGCCAAGGGTGTCTATGTAAGGAGGTTTCGACTTCGTTCCGCTTCGCTTCACTACGCTCAACCTGACGAGGACGGCTGGTGTTTGCTGCGGGTGTGGATTCTTCGCTCGCACACTTTGATGCGTAAATTCTAATACTCAAGCTCCAACAGGTTGAACCTCAACTTCTGGTTCTCAACACACTGCCGACGATTTCGCAACGCGCAGTTTGCGGGACCAAGGCGGGACGAAGCATCCAAAACCAACGCTTCATGGATTTCTGATGGTAAAATAGCTGTGCAATCCACCTGCTGCGCCCGTGGCTGAAGAGCGTAGAGCGAGCATGGACTGTCACGATCGACACGATCAGAACGTGCTGCTTGTTGTCTCGATTACCCGAGCGAAGCGGGCTGGATGGCGGTCGGAGGTTTCAGGATGTGAATGACTGTTCGTCGTGAAGGCGTTCAAACGTCTTATCGGGAGACGATGGCGACGCGAGGATGTGTTCTCGGGCTCTGGTATCGCGGGGGTGCGCTCGCGTGAGCGCATCATCCCGCTTTGCGCAATGCTTCTGCACCGCCGACAATTTCCAGCAGTTCCTTCGTGATGGCTGCTTGCCGCGCTTTGTTGTAGGAGAGCTGGAGTGTGCTGATGAGTGTGTTGGCGTTGGTGGTGGCGTTCTCCATTGCCGCCATGCGTGCACCTTGCTCGGCTGCGTTGCTTTCCAAGATTACCCGCCACACCTGGAAGTTGAGATGCTTGGGGATCAAGGCGTTCATCAACGCAACATCGGACGGCTCGTAGATATAATCGACGGGACGGCGCGCTGCTCCTTCGAATGCCTCCTTCGGTATGGGCAGGAACTGTTCGATCGCAATGCGCGGCTGGGTGACCGACTTGAACTCGTTGTACACAATTTCGACCCGATCGTACTCGCCGGCGGAGTAGCCGTTGACGATTTCATGCGCAATGGCTTGTGCTGGAGGGAAGACAAGATTGTTGTAGATACCGACGTACCTGCCCGCAAGTGCATATCCGCGCTTGGTGAAGTAATCAGCACCTTTTTTCCCGATGCAAAAGACTTTCAGCTTGCCTTCCTCTTTGAGCGTTGCGTAGTGCGTGGCGATGTGACGTTCGGCGGCTTTGATGAGGTTGGAGTTGAACGCGCCGCACAATCCGCGATCGGCTGTCACGACGACGAGGGCAACGGCATTGACTGCTCGCTCTTGCAGGAAGATGTTGCCTGCCGTTTCGGGATTCGCGGAAAGATGCTGTAATAGCTCTTTGATCTTTTTTGCGTATGGGCGGGCGCGCACCACGTTGTTTTGGGCACGCCGCAGCTTTGCGGCCGCGACCATCTTCATCGCTTTGGTAATCTTTTGCGTCTTCTTGACGCCGATGATGCGGCTCCGAATTTCGCGCAGTGTTGCCATTATGCCTTGACGGTGACTTTAAACGCATCAGTGAACTGCAGAAGGATGGCTTTGAGCTTCTCCGTGATCTCGTCCGTCAAATCCTTTTGCTCGGCAATGGCATCGAGGAGGTCATGATGCCTCAGTTCCATCACCTCCAGCATCTCCTTCTCATAGCGCCGCACATGCTCGACCGGGATCTCGTCCAAGTATCCGTTGGTGCCGGCAAAGATTGAGACGACTTGTTTCTCGACTGCCATCGGTTGATACTGGTCTTGTTTGAGAAGTTCAACCAAGCGCGCACCACGGCGGAGCTGTTGGAGGGTTGCTTTGTCGAGGTCGGAGCCGAACTTTGCAAACGCCTCCAGCTCTCGATATTGCGCAAGCTCCAAGCGGAGCCTGCCCGCCACCTTCTTCATCGCTTTTATTTGTGCGTTGCCGCCGACGCGCGACACCGAGATGCCGACGTTGATCGCGGGGCGAACGCCGGCGTTGAACATGTTTGCTTCGAGATAGATCTGGCCGTCGGTAATGGAGATGACGTTTGTTGGGATGTACGCCGACACGTCGCCTGCTTGCGTTTCGATAACCGGAAGCGCTGTGAGACTCCCGCCTCCGAGTTCATCCCTCAGCTTCGAGGCACGCTCCAACAGACGTGAATGCAAATAGAAGACGTCGCCCGGATAGGCTTCGCGCCCCGGAGGTCGGCGCAGCAGCAGAGAGACTTGTCGATACGCTTGCGCCTGCTTGGAAAGGTCGTCGTACACCACCAGGGCGTGTCGTCCGCTATCACGGAAGAACTCGCCGAGCGTTGCGCCCGAGTAAGGCGCAATAAATTGCATCGGTGCGGGATCGGTTGCCGTCGCTGCGATGACGGTCGTGTACGGCATCGCTCCTTCTTCTTCGAGCTTGCTGACGACCTGTGCAACGGTCGAGCTTTTCTGTCCGATCGCGACGTAGATACAGTACACGGGTTTGATTCCCTGCTTCTTTGCCTTCTCGGTGTGCGTGTGGCGCTGGTTGATGATCGTGTCGATTGCGATGGCTGTTTTGCCCGTTTGCCGATCGCCGATGATCAATTCTCGTTGCCCCCGTCCGATAGGAATCATGCCGTCCACGGCTTTGATGCCGGTTTGCAGCGGCTCTTTGACAGGCTGACGAGCAATGACACCGAGAGCCTTTCGTTCGATCTGCATGGTCTTTTCCGTTTTGATGGGACCACGCCCGTCGATGGGCTGACCCAATGCGTTGACGACGCGGCCCAACATTCCTTCACCGACAGGTATCGAGGCGACGTTACCGGTGCGTTTGACGGTGTCGCCTTCTTTGATCTCACTGCTCTCGCCGAATAAGATACAGCCGACGTTGTCTTCTTCGAGGTTCAGCACCATGCCGAAGACGCCGTGCGGAAACTCGATCAACTCGCTCATCACCGCTTTCGACAAGCCGTAGACGCGGGCAACGCCATCACCGATTTGCAAGACGGTGCCCACATCGTACATGTCGGTTTCTTTCTCGAAGCCGGCAAGCTGTCGGCGCAGAATAGCGGATACTTCTTCTGGTTTCACTTCTGCCATCGTCGTAATTCCTTATGAAAAGTTCTCTCCTACGTTCACCAATCCGGTGTTCAAAGCGGCAACGCTCCGTGCGCAAGCTGATCGCGTAAGCGTTCCAACTGATGTCGGACGGTTGCATCCAACACCGTGTCGCCGATCTTGACCAAAAGCCCGCCACGTATCGTCCGGTCCAGAGAAAAGCGCAGGCGAACTTTCCTCCGTGTGGACCGTTCAAGTTGCTCGGCGAGCCGTTGTTCTTGTTGCGGCGCGAGTTCGACTGCAGCAACGACATCGACGTTGACAATGCCGTAACGCTCGTCGCGCAGCGCAAGATACTGTTCGATGATCTCGGGCAGGATGTTCTCACGGTGCTTCTCGATCACGAGGTTGAGAAACGACAACGTTGTTTCGCCGACGGAGGTGCCGAACACCTCGCGGAGCACACCGCGTTTCTTTTCCTCCGAAACAATCGGGCTGGCAACGAAAAGGCGGAGCGGGCGCGACTCGGCGAGCGCGGCTTTGATGCGCTCGAGATCGGCGGCGACCGTCTCCACGGCGTTGGTGGATTCTGCCACCATCATCAATGCGCGAGCGTACCGACGTGCGACGCGTGTAGTCCTCATCGTGCTCAGCTCGGTCGAAGTTGGTTGATCACGCTGTCCACGAGTGCACGATGTTTCTGAACGTCGAGGTGAGCGTCGATAATCTTCCCTGCGGCGGCAACGGCGAGGTCGGCTACTTCGCTGCGCAACTGATGTATGGCGGCGTCGCGCTCGCGGCGAATTTCCTCTTTTGCCTGCTCGACCATCTTCCGTGCGTTCTGACTTGCCTGCTCGATGATTTCCACCCTGAGGCGTTCCCCCATTTCTCGTCCCTCACGAATTGCTTCCTGCGCTCGCGCCTCTGCCAAAGCCAACTGGCGCCGATTCTCTTCCAACAATCTCATCGCCTCGGCTTGTGCCTCTTCGGCTTGCTGCAACGCGGTGCGGATGTATTCTTCACGAGTCGTCAGCGCATGGAGCAACGGTTTCCACGCGGTCTTCGCCAAAATCGCCAGCACCGCGAGGAACGTGACGATCGTCCAGAAGATCAATCCCGGATTGACTTCCAACATGAGTGGGTCCTTTACAGATGATTATTTCAGCGCGAGCAGAATGCAGATCACCAGCGAGAAGAACGTGACCCCTTCGATGAGCGCTGCGGAGATGATCATCGAGGTGCGGATGGCGCCTGCGGCTTCGGGTTGACGGCCGCTGGCTTCCATTGCTGCTGCGGCGAGCTTACCGATACCGAGCCCTGCACCGATAATGGTGAGTGCTGCTCCGATTCCTGCTGCGAGATATGCCCAACCAAGATGTTCCATTGTGTCTTTCTCCTGATGTGATAATGATGAATGTTGAACTGATGTGTCGTCGTTGAACACTCCGAATTTAATGGCCCTGCTCGTTGCTGGCGGCGTGCGCTGCCTTCCCCGCTTGAATGCCGAAGCCCATAAAGATGCACGTCAACATCGTGAACACGTATGCGTGCAAGAAAGCAACGAACAACTCCAGGAAGTTGATAGCGACAACGAATGCCGCTGTCGTGATACCGATGGGCCACGATTTGAACAAGAAGATCAAACCGAACAAGGAAATGATCACGAGATGGCCACCGGTCATGTTTGCAAAAAGACGAACGCACAGGGCAAACGGTTTGGTGAACAAACCGAGAATTTCGATGGGGATCATGATGGGCCAAAGAAACATGGGCACACCGCCGGTGAGATGTGCGAGATAATGTCCAAGCCCTTGTGCGCGAATGGCAGCGAGCTGTATCATCACGAACGCAATAGCCGCAAGTCCCGCCGTAACGCTGATGTTGCCCGTTGCCGAAGAACCGTACGGCACCAGCCCCAACAAATTCATGATAAGAATGAAAAAGAATGTGGTGAGGACGTACGGCATGTAGCGCAATCCTCCGGGTCCCATGTTCGGGAGGACGATCTCGTCGCGGATGAATGCGATGAACACCTCGACCACGTTGCCCCAACCCTTCGGAACGCGATGCCGCTTGTTTTGGCGCGCGGCGATCGTCATCAGGATGATGAGAAGCGTAGCAGCAATCCAGAGAAAGACGACGTGTTTGGTGATGGAAATATCGAGCGTAAAGGTGCCGAGTTGGATCGGAGCAAAGTGGGGGAGATGGACGTGACCGACAAAGGGGAGTTCGAGTTCTCTGCTGTCCTGCACGTGCGCGAACAGGTGCTTGAACATGTCCGAGACGCTCATGGCTTCCTGCCCGCCGGCAGCCGCCGCTTGATGCGCGCCTTCGGCTGCCTGAGAGGCAGTCTCGTGCGATGCTTGAAGGAACGTCATGAACCTCAACGTCTCTCCTACGAGTTTTGCTGTGAACCGGAAACTTTTCGTTGAATGTACAACACTTCGACAATTAAAAACGCGAGATAGAATCCCAGCACCGAAGCGACGAGCACGACCGCCGGTAAGTGCGCGAAGCGCAGAAGCGCTACCAAGATGGCGAGCATGGCTACCATGCGAATCCCCATACCTCCTAGAACCGCCTTCAGAAACGTTGCGTGCGATTTATCGAACGAGTACTCAATGGCGAAGAAACCTGCCAGAACGTTTGCGGTGCTCAGCAACGCTCCGACGATGACCGCCAGCAGGGTATCGCTCCCTTCGCGTGAAGCAGGGATCGCAGTCACCAGCAAGCCAACCGCGAGCAAACCGGCGATGTGCAAAGGAAAACGTTTATCGATCTTCATGCGTGTGTTTCATCTCTTCATCGGCTTTCCTGCCGAGCGCCGTCGCCTCACGAATGAACTTGATCAGTCCTCCTACCGCTCCGATGAATGCGCCGGTAATCGTGCACCACGGCCATGTCCCCAGCAATCCATCTACCCAATACCCAATGAAGAAGAAAACGGCGACAGAAAGTGCCAACTGCAGGCCCAGTGTGAGGAAAGGTCCGAAGTCCCCCACCACCCCTCCTGCAAACGACGTGCGTTTTTGTGCCGACGGCTTTTGCGAGGAGTGTGGCGTACTCACGCTTACTCTTTCTTCGGCATGCCCGGCGGCGAAAGCGATTGCTTCATGTCGCACTTCCCGTCGAACATTGCACCTTCATCGACGACCAGTTTTGCTGCGCGGATGTCTCCCTGCATCACCGATTTCCCCTCCAAGACCAACTTCTCAGCAGCGATCACGGTGCCGGAGACTTTTCCTGCGACCGTGACGTTGCGTGCGGCAAGGGTGCCTTCCACGCTACCGGTCAATCCGACGGCGGCGTTCGCCTTGGCGTTCACTTCGCCGACGAACTTGCCATCGATGCGAATGCTCCCCTCGGTTTTGATCTTTCCTTCGAAGGTGGTATTCGCTGCAATCAGTGTCAGCTCGCTACTGCCTTGAGGTTTGTCTGCCATGCAGCGTTCCTCTCTACCGTCGTTCCATCGTGATGGTGTTGTTGAGATACTGCTACAACTTTGGCGCCGTCAGCATATACTCTTGCGGGTCTTGGGGCAAACCGTCCTTCAGCACTTCGAAATGTAAATGTGGCCCGGTGCTGGTAACGCCGGTATTGCCGACCAGCGCTATCAGCTCGCCCCGCTTGACCAATGTGCCTGTTGTCTTGAGGATCGAGCTGTTGTGCTTGTACACGGTCACGTAGCCGGTGCCGTGGGAGATGATGACGACATTGCCGTCTTCATACGTCCAGCCCGCGAACACCACATAGCCTTCTGCCGCTGCATGCACCGGTGTCCCCTGCTTTGCAGCGAGATCGATACCAAAGTGCCGCTGTTCGCGATCGAACCCTCGCGTCAGCACGCCGTTGATAGGGGTAAGCAGCGGAAAGGATGCCCTCAATCCTTCGACGTTGGCAATCGGCTGCGCAACTGTTGACGTCGGAGGAGGGAAGTCCCCGCCACCAAGTTCCTGTCGAGCTTCACGTGCCGCCGTCGGCTCGGTCGTTTGCCCCTCCGTAGTGGCGTTTGCGCTGCTTGCAGGCCGCTCTCCCAGTGCCTTACGAAGCTGAAGGTTGTAGTCTTTCAGGACGGCAATTTCTTCAGCGAGTGCTCGCAAGCGGCGTTGTGTGTCGTTCTCCACGCTATCGGCAACGGAACGAAGCGCTGGGTCAGCACCAAGCACGACACCCAGTGGAGTGTAACGAAACACGAAGTAGTAGATCAGGAAGAACATCGCAGCCAAAGCCACTCCCCACATCGCGAGCTGCATGCCGCCTGCCTTGATGCTTTTGGTCAAACCGCCGTCTCCGTGCGGGATAATGAGGATTTCGTACAGCCGGGATTTCTTTCTTCGCTTGCTCCCGAGCAGAGACATGACCGCACCTTCATAAAAATTGGCTGAAAAATATACTGAAATGGCGGCGGAATGTCAACGAATCGAAAGAGTGAAAGGGAGAAGGTTCGGTGAGATGGACGAGAGTTTTTTCAACGCTCTTGCGGTACAAGGTGAGAAGAGTGGTATCGGAACCGTTCCCATTCTTTCATGATAAAGCTTGCCATCTTTTGCTTGTACACCGAGCGATCGAATTGAAGAGCGTGGCGTCGGAGCTGATCGGGAGAGAAGGATGTTTGCTTGAAGCGCTCGATTGCCTCGTGAAGCGCCTCTTTGGTTTGTTGAGCGAAGAGCACGCCCGTTTTCAAGGTCGGCGTATCGATCACGGTTTCGAGTGCGCCTCCCTTCGCGTACGCGATCACCGGCTTACCTGAAGCCATCGCCTCGACGGGAACAATACCGAAATCTTCTTCTCCCGGAAAGATGAGCGCTTTGCAGTTGGCGTAATACTCCACCAACGCATCGTCTGGCTGCCAACCGAGGAACGAGATGTTGGGCGCAGCCAGAGACCGGAGTCGCTCCCTCTCCGGACCGTCGCCGATGATGAGCAGTTGCTCGCCCGAATGATTGAATGCCTCGATGGCGAGATCGATGCGCTTGTAGGGGACGAGTGCGCTCACGATAAGGAAGTACTGGTCACCTGCTGCTGCCGGGCGAAACCGTGCAGTATCCACCGGCGGGTAGATGACGGCCGCGTCGCGCTGATACAGTTCCAGAATCCGTCGCCGCACATTCTGGGAATTGGCAATGAAGTGATGCGGGTTGCGTGCTGTGCGTACGTCCCACCTCCGTAGATAGCCCACACACAAACGCATTGCCGTTCGCGTGAAGGTGCTCGCTTTGCCAGCCCCGAAGTAATCATCGTAGAGATGCCAGATGTAGCGCATTGGCGTGTGGCAGTAGCAGATGTGCAACGTCGTCGGATCGGTCTTCACGCCTTTGGCAACGGCGTGGTGGGAACTGATGACAATGTCGTAACCCCTCAAGTCGAATCGTTCGACCGCAAGGGGGAAGAGCGGAAGATAGTGGCGATACCTCGTTCGCGCGAACGGCACTCGTTGGATGAACGACGTGTGGATCGGCATCTGCTCGATCGTTTCTGATACGGAGCCATGGACGTGCACGAGCGTGTAGAGCGTTGCTTGAGGAAAAAGTTCGCACAACGCTTCGACACATTTTTCTCCCCCGCGCATGCCGGTGAACCACTCGTGCACGATTGCTATACGCGGGAAGGTCTGTCGGAATTCTTTCATCGACAGAAAATATATGCACAAAACTTCCCAATCACTACCAGCGCGAGGCAGATTGGTTGCTTCCCTATACGGCACTGCCTATATTTCATGCGCGTGTTCTATTCACAATACCGACAGCCATACAGCGTGAACCTCCTTCTTGCACTCATTCTTCTGATCGTTGGATTCATGGCGGCGATTTCCCTGATTCTGCTGGTCATCGGTCCCGTGCTGTTGTTGCAACCGCGCCGACGGACGGTGGAGTGGTATCGCGAACATACGGCGATCCTTCATCCGTCGGACCTTCACCTTCCCTCTGAAGATTTCGTGTTGCAAACCAAAGAAGGCTTTGCGCTACGCGGGTGGTTGATCCCCGCTCAGCCCGATGCGCGCGGCACCATCATCATCTTGCACGGCGTCAGCGAGAGCAAGATTGCCGGACTCATCATGGCGAAGGAGTTGCACGATCATCGGTACAACGTGGTGTTGTACGATGCGCGCTGTCATGGCGAAAGCGGCGGGCGCTACTGCACGTACGGTTATCACGAGAAGTTCGATGCACAGTTGGCGATCGATTTCGTCATGAACCGAAACGACCTTCACGCCGGCAAGATCGGACTGTTTGGCTGGTCGATGGGTGCAGCGGTGGCG
>PSMW01000006.1:0-10321 GCA_040290295.1 Ignavibacteria bacterium | reverse complement strand
AAGTTGCCGCCATCGATCGCCGCGTTGCCGCCATTGTTGCCGAGAGCGGATTCGCGACACTGCGGACGGTGTTCGACGACTACCAAAAGCGGATGATCAAGCTCCCGTGGCACTATTTACGCAACATCGTCATTAAGCGCTCGGAGTATTTGGCTGATTTCAAAGCAAACGATGTCGCGCCTGTGGAGGCAGTGAAGCACATCCGCATTCCTGTGTTTATCCTCCACGGCACAGAAGACAATCTCATCAAGTACAACTACTCCGAGAAGGTGTACAACGCCGCCAACGAGCCGAAAGCGTTGTGGCTGATACCGGGCGCACGTCATCACGATGTCATGGAAGTGGGAGGAGAGGAATACCGACGGCGCATCACGGAGTTTTTCGATCACTATCTGGCTTCGAATGCTGCTCGATGAACGGACGGTGCCTCATACTCGGCATCGTAGTGCTTTGGATGCTGGCTGCATTCGGTTGCGGCAGAGAGGAAACGCCGATCGAACGACGCGTGCGCGAGTATGCGAAAGAGGCTGAGGATGCTCTCACACGGGGAGACCTGCACGAGAGCAGGGCACATCGTATGGCTGCGCTTCAGCTCGCTGAACAACTCGAGGATCAGGCCGTTGTCGGTGAACATTCCTTGGCGCTTGCGATGCTCTTCATGCAATCGGCTCGGTTCGATAGCGCAGCGCTGTTGATTGCCCGTGCAAAGGAGGCGTACGCTTCGCAAGGCGATAAGGAAGGAGCACGCGCCGCTGTGCTCGCGCAGGCACGCCTGTACCGCATGCGCGGCGAAGACCGGCAAGCGTTGCAACTGCTGCAAGAGCAAGCGCGTCTGGAGGAGGCAGTCGGAGAAGTGTACGGCGCTCGACGTCTCAAAGAAGCGATGCTACCGCTGTGCATCACGCTCTACGACACGAGCCTCGAACATCGCGTGCAAACGGAGTTGCAGGAAGCGTACGGGCAGGAAAACAACGTGAAGGGAGTTGCGCTCCTGCGTCGTACTGCTGGCGTCTCTTTGCTGCAACGCTCGGAGTTCGATGAAGCGTTGCGTGCCTTCGGAGATGCACTCGCACTGGCAGAGAGCGAGCACGATTCGCTTCTGGTGATCGAATTGCATCAGTGGCGGGCGGTTGCGTATGAGAAGATGGGAAAGAGAGCGGACGCGTTTGCTGCCTTCACTGCAGGCTTGAAACTGACCGACCTCACCCGCGGGTCGGCATCGCTGCGCGAGGAGATGTTGATGCGTGTCGGCAACATCTATCTCCGGCACAACCAACGGGAGCGGGCACGAACATTCTTCACGACTGCACTCAAGTCTGCGATCGCCCGCGGGAACAAGCTGCTGGAAGGCTATGCCGTACTGCAGTTGGCGCATTGCTCCCGCCAAACCGCCGATGCACCGGCCATGTACCGCGCGGCTGCCGAGCTGTTGGAGAGCACCGACGTGCTGTGGGCGCGCGTGTATGCGAACGCGTGCTTGGGCTATGTTGCACTCAGCCAAAAGAACATCGGAGAAGCGTTGAGCGCCTTTCGCTCCGCCGCGCAGGACGAACTGCTCATTCCTCAACGCGAACCCTTCGATGTGTTTGTGGATTGCGAACAGACACTCTCTACCCTCGAGCAGACGACTCCCCCGGAGATTCTCACCGAACTTCTCTTGCAACTGCAGTCGTACGATGAAGCATTTCTCTGGGCAGAACGGCAACGACGACGGGAGCTGCTGCACATGTACAACGCCATGACGCCGCGTACGGGAAACGCTCGTGTGAACGAAGCGGTGGAGATTTTTGCCCATCTCCGCCACAACACTATCGGAACGCTGAACGCGCTTGCAGAAGCCGGCACGGCGTACGATGTGTTCGCGTCGTTCGGACCAGAGTTGCGTACGCGGCTTGCTGCGGCGAGGCGTCGCATGGCACACGCCGGCGACTCGCTTGCGGAAGCGTTCCCGCGCATGAGCGCTCTCTTTACGTTCGAACCGGCTTCACTCAAGGAGATACAGCGTGCTCTCCCCGATGGCGCGGCACTCGTTCTTCTCTTCCCCACCCGACGAGCACTGTATCATCTCGTGCTCACCAATCGGGCGCTCGTCCCATCGATCGGGGCGACGGGCAGCGCCGACCTGAAAAGCATGGTCAACGACTACGCGCGCAGGATAGCCGCCGCCACGCACGTGCGCGACCAGCAGGGCACAAGCCTTCAGCGGCTTCGAGAGCTTTCCTCGCGTTTGTATAGCGTGCTGGTGCGCCCCGCCGAACGCGCAGCACAAGGCACGCAACGCCTTATCTTCCTCTTGCCGGAGGATTATCCGCTAATCCCGCTTCATGCGTTGCAGGCGGAGGGTCAACGCGGCGCTTACGTTGTGCAGCGATTTGCCGTGCAGTATGCAACCGACACCGACATGCTTCGGTTCGAGCGTCCACCACTCAAACTCTATCCACGTGTGGTCGGATTCGGCAACCCCGGACGCAGTGCCGTGGATGTGGAGTACGAAGTGCGCGATGCGAAAGCGTTCTTCCGTGAAGCGAAGCTCCTGCTCGGACGCGAGGCAATCTGGGGTGCGCTGCAGCGGGAAAGCGGCGACTTTCTCCATGCAGCGTTGGAACTGCACCTCCACGCCGATCATCCCGGCGCATCGGTGATCGTGCTGAAAGATGTTGCGGGGTACGCGGGAACGCAGGCAGTTCCGATGGGCGAATTGTTTGCGCTCCCACCCTTCAATACCATTCTTCTCTCTTCCGTTCAGGAGTCGGGTGTTCCTCCGGCGGTCGTGCGCATCTTGAAAATGAACGGCACAGCGTCGGTCGTGACCAACAGTGCGATGCCGTCACGCAAGGTAAAGAAGTTGTTCAACGAAGGTTTCTACGCGCATCTGCTCCGCGGAGCGGCGGTGGATGTCGCGTACCGCAATGCGCTGCTGGAAATGCTCAAACACCCCGAGCACGCACAGCCGTGGCAGTGGGGAGTCTTCTTTTTGTGGTGATGATGGTGGGTGTTAACGCCGTCGTACTTTCACACTGCCCAGTCCCGTATCGATGCGAAGATTCATGCGTCCGTCCGAGGCTTTGAAATTCTCACTTACGAATTGACCCTCGCCTTCGGTGCGAAAGCTCCGATCGAGATCGAGACGAGAGACGAGCGTTTCATTGGCGAAGACTCGAACGCCGAGTTCTTGTGGGATGAGAATGGTGCACACGCCCACGCCGAGCTTCACATCGACATCCACTTCGCTTGCGATCGCTCCGCTGAAATCCAGCGTCGCTGCTCCGACACCCCCCTCGAAGCGAAAGCGCTTGAAGTTGGCGTTGCCGAGAGATCGCGCCTCGAGCTTGCTGACACCGGCTTCGATGTTGATTTCCTCCATCGTTGTCGTGTTCGGCGTGTCGAACGATACCACGACATCGCTCGCACCGCAGGAGAGGTTGAAGTCTTTTACCATCAAACCGGAGAGATTGAAGCGCCCCTTCGCCACACCCAACTCGATATCGAAGGAGATAGCTACGGCATCGGTGAAGCCCAAGCGCCATGTGCCGCCGCTGATGTTGGAAATCTTGAACGAACCGTCGCGACGATTCTCTTCCGCATTTGCTCCACCGAGCGACACATCGAGATAGCCAATGCGGTTGCGGATGGTGTAGTCGGTTTGAAGGGTCGGTGCCTTCTCGCTCCCACCAGCGGCTTCTGCGATGAACATCTTTTGCGGCTCTCCCTTGGCTATCGTTATGCTGCCGAACGTTGCCGAAAGAACGACGTGGAGTTCCTTTTCCGTGGTTCGGCCGATGTGCGTTTTCTCGCCTTGCGCGGCGCGTGCGCCGCTCAGGCCAGCGCAGAGTGCGAGAAGCAGGAGTGATCGGGAAATATAAAAGAGAAGCGTCCGCATCGTTGGGCACTTCAGCATACGCTTGGGGAGTGGGTGGAGTTGCACAGATTGCATCAATAATTCCGAATTGTATCTTTCAGCCGCTTATAGAGCATTTCACGCGCCCGAAAGATATGTGCTTTGACGGTGCCGATGGGGAGGCGGAGTTCTTCGGCAATCTCTTCGTAACTCTTTTCCTCGACGTGGCGGAGATGGATGACACGCCGATATTTTTCAGGTAGATTCTTGATTGCCTCGTTCAGCATCGCCGCCCGTTGAGTGCTGATCATCTCCTTGTCTGTTTCGTACGTCTCGTCCGGCAGCTCGAACGCGTAGTCGGTGTCCTTCGCTTCGATCGGTTTGTCGATCGAGAAGGTTTGGAGCTTGCGTCTACGGATGTAATCGATCGAGTTGTTAGCGGCGATCTTGTACAACCACGTGCTGAAGGCATATTCTTCGTTGAAACTGGCCAGCGAATGGAACGCTTTGATGAACGCTTCCTGCGTCAAGTCCTCCACGTGGTGTTTGTCGTGCACCATGCGGTAGATGAAGTGATAGATGGCATCATGATATTTCTGCATGAGGCGTTTGTACGCGGTCGCATCGCCGCCGAGTGCGGCATGAATCAAACGTGAGTCCTCCGCGCGGGATTCTGCCTTCTGCTGTTCTTTGAGATCAACGGGAGTCGATGGCTGATGGTGTCGAGTATGTAGGCGGGTACGCTTCGCCATGCAGCAGGATGATGAAAGCGGTTCGTTGTTTCGACACGAAACTACTCAAAACGCATCTGAGGTGCAATTGATTCACGCGTCTGAAATCCGTATGTTGATCCCGTCATCGACGCGCAGCAAAACATGTTCATCACGTTCGAAGGTCTCGACTTCAGCGGCAAATCGACGCAGGCGACTCTGCTTGTCGATGCATTGAAGATGCGGCAGGCAGTTGTGCATTTCATACGCGAACCCGGAGGCACCCCCATCTCCGAACGGATCCGAGTGCTCTTGCTCGATACGCTGCACGGCGAAATGCATGAGACCACCGAGTTGCTCTTGTTCTCGGCGAGTCGCGCGCAACTCGTTGCGCAAGTAATTCGCCCGGCGCTCGCGCGCGGCGAAGTGGTCGTATGCGATCGCTACTGCGATTCGACGACGGCCTATCAAGGATACGGCCGAGGAGTGGACCTCGAAGCTATTCGTATCATCAACCGCGTTGCCACGGGCGGCACGATGCCCGACCTCACGTTCCTCGTTGATATCCCCATCGAAGAGATCCAGCGGCGCAAAACCAACGCCGGCTTGTCGTTCGATCGGATGGAAAGCTCCGGACGCGCCTTCTACGAACGTGTGCGCAAGGGATACCACCACCTTGCCTCTGCCGAACCACAACGTTGGGTGTGCCTCGACGGCTTGCGCCCTATCGACGAACTGCAGCGGAACGTCTGGGCAACCGTCGAACAACGAATGACCTCATCGACCATATGGAACATCGTTTAGAAGAGGATATGAAGCGTAAGACGATCATCGCGGGAGCGGCAAGCGTGCTTGTGCTTGCGTTTATCGCGTTCGGTTTTGTGGCGCCCGCCGAGGGCGACTTCTATTTCAAAATCAACAAGAGCATCGATCTTTTCGGCCGCGTGTATAAGGAGATCGTGGCAAACTACGTCGATGAGATCGACCCGGAAAAGTTTATGCGGGCGGGCATCGAAGGGATGCTCAACACACTCGATCCCTATACCGTGTATATCGACAAGGAGAGCGGCGACGAAGTGGATTTGCTGACCAATGGTCGCTACGGCGGCATTGGCGTTACCATCGGATCACGCGACGGCGCGATTCAGGTCATTACGGTCATGGATGGCTACTCGGCGCAACGAGCGGGCATCATCCCCGGCGATAAGATTTTGGAGGTGGACGGCATGAAGGTCGCCGACAAAAAACCGGACGAGGTTCGTTCGCTTACGCGCGGCGAACCCGGTACCGAAGTGCGGCTTCTCATTCAACGCGAAGGCGAGCCGAAGCCCCTCACCTTTGTGCTGATTCGTGAGGAAATTCAAATCAAGAATGTGACGTACGTCGATGTGGTGGAGAAAGGCATCGGCTACATCCGGCTCGAACGCTTCTCGCGTAAAGCCGGCGACGAAGTTCGCCTTGCCATCAAAGAATTGAAAGCGAAGGGCGAACTGAAAGGCATCGTGTTGGATGTACGCGGCAATCCCGGCGGACTGCTCGACGCAGCAGTCGAAGTGGTAAGCAAGTTCGTCCCGAAGGGCAGCATGATCGTGATGACGAAAGGACGACGACCGGACGCCGAGAAACAATACAACTCCATCGAAGAGCCTCTGCTTTCCGAAACGCCGCTGGTCGTTCTGACCGATCGCGCGAGCGCCAGTGCCAGCGAGATTGTGGCCGGTGCTATCCAAGACCTCGATCGCGGCTGGATCCTCGGCACGCGTACCTTCGGCAAAGGCTTGGTGCAAACCATCGTGCCGCTCACCTACGGTGCGCAACTCAAGCTCACGACGGCGCGCTACTACATTCCCAGCGGGCGCAGCATCCAAGAAATCGATTACAAACAAAAACAGAAGGACGGAGTCTTCGCTGCTGTGCCCGATAGCCAGAAGCGTGCGTTCAAGACGAAAAGCGGCAGAACCGTCTTCGAACACGGCGGCATCACTCCGGATTCGGTGGTGAATCTCGACGATCCAGGACCGTTGGTCAAGGAACTCTATCGCAAAGCACTCTTCTTTAAATTCGCCAACGTGTATTTTGCCGAACACAAGCGTGATCAGTTCACCGGTGTGGACGATCGCGTGTTGCAAGCGTTTAAGAAGTATCTCGACGCGCAAAAATTCGACTACAAAGAAGAAAGCGACGGCAAGGTGAACGAGTTACGGCAAATCGCCGAGCGATCCCGCTACAGCGCCGAAATTCTTGCCGACCTCGATGCTCTCTCGAGGGCGCTGGGAAAAGAAAAGGAACGCGGCTTCGAGCGTTACAAGAACTTCATTACACGCGAACTGAACATCGAAATGATGGCACGCGTGCACGGCGAAGCGGGAAGAATTGCCGCATCACTCAACGGTGACCGACAACTTGAGACGGCAGTCAATGTGCTGAAGAATCCGAAGCTCTACACCGCGAAGCTCAAGGGTTCATGACCCCGCTTGCACTCACCGCGCTGCTGATCGCCGGCTGCGTTGCCGGCTTTCTTGCAGGCTTTTTTGGAGTGGGGGGCGGCATCATTCTCGTCCCTATCTTGGTGTTCTACTTCCACTCCATCGGTGTTTCCACTCTTGTCGCAACGCATCTTGCGTTCGGCACGAGTCTCTTGATCATCATCTTTGCTTCGCTCCCATCGGCATACGAACACAATAAGAACGGCAACGTGCAGTGGGAAGCGGTCCTTTGGATCGGTACAGCAAGCGTTGTCGGCTCACTCGTGGGAGCGAGCATCGCCGCGGAATTGCACGGCAAAACACTCCAAAGAATATTTGCCACGGTTGTTACGATTGCCGCGGTGCGCCTGCTTCTCGAGCAGCGCAAACCCAAAGGTGAGCCGCGCATCAATCTTTCTCCCGTCGGTCTCGGTACGATCGGCGTCGTCGTTGGCTTGGTCTCGTCGTTGGCGGGCGTGGGGGGAGGAGTCTTCGCCATTCCGATGATGTACTACTTCATGAAATTTCCGCTCAAGAAAGCGGTGGGCACATCGAGTGCGACGATCGTGCTTACCGCAATCGCTTCGACGATTGGCTATGTTGTGAAAGGCTGGGAGACCATCGAGCTGTACGCGCCGCAGTACGCTGCCTTCACCGCAGGCTTTGTGGATTACGTGCATTCGTTGCCGATCATCCTCGGCACGATCCCGATGGCGAAATTCGGTGCTGCGGTTGCCCACCGTACGCACGCCGACCGTTTGCGACGCATCTATGCGGTCTTTCTTCTCGTCATTGCAACGAAGATGTTTTTCTTTTGAACGCGATGGTAACCCGCAAAACCCACCGCGAGCCGATCGTCATCTACTGCGACGGCGCCTGCTCGGGAAATCAATCCTCCAACAACGTCGGCGGATGGGGCGCTGTGTTGCGCTACAGAGAACACGTGAAGGAACTGTCGGGCGGCGAGCGCAACACCTCCAATCAGCGGATGGAGCTCACGGCGTGCATCAAAGCGCTCGAGCACATCAAAACCACCAGCAAGCCGATCGAAATCTACTCGGACAGCGCATACGTGGTGAACTGCATGACCGAACGCTGGTACGAACGCTGGCGACGCAACGGATGGAAGAACGCCAAGAAGCAGCCGGTGGAGAACAGAGATTTGTGGGAGCGCCTCCTGGAACTCGTTGAGCGGTACAACGTGACGTTCAAGAAAGTGCGTGGGCACGCAGGGGTTGAACGCAACGAGCGGGCGGATGCGTTGGCGCAAGAAGCGATTGCCCGCCTGCGATCGTGAACGCCTCCTCGCCTACGCTAATTTCTTCTCGATCAATGCGACGATCTTCTCCAAGTCTGCCTGCTTGTTCACGAAATCCAGTTGGTCGGATTCCACAATCAAGAGTGGACCCTTTCGGTAGCGTGCTATCCAGCTTTCATAATGCTTGTTAAGCTGCTCGAGGTACTCGCGCGTGATGGACTGTTCGAAATCGCGCCCGCGCAAAGCGATCTGTTTCATCAACGTATCGACGTTCGCACGCAGGTAGATCAGCAAATCCGGAGGCTGCAAGTATTCCGTCATCACGTCGTACAGTGCAACATAGTTCTCGTAGTCCCGTTGATCCATCATCCCGATCTCGAACAGATTGCGCGCAAAAATTTCCGCGTCCTCATAAATGACACGGTCGAGGATCACCGAGTCTGGACCTTCGGTGATGGCTTTGTGGCTGCGAAAGCGATTGGAGAGAAAGTACACCTGAAGATTGAACGACCACCGCTTCATATCCGCGTAAAAGTCGTTGAGGTATGGATTGTCCTCGACCGATTCGAAAAATGGTTTCCAGCCGTATCGCAAGCTGAGCAGATGGGTGAGGGACGATTTGCCCGCGCCGATATTACCGGCGACGGCAAGAAACACCTTACGCCTGGAACGTGCACGGCTCATGCGCTTGCGGGAAGCGAGCGTGCTCCGTGATCCTAACCGTTGCTTCATGATCGTGTGTCGTCAATGCTAAGGAATGTGGTGAAGGAGATGGAAGAACAGCTCGAGCGCATCGACAATGCGCGGACCGGGTCGCGCAGCAATATCTGTGTCGATGCGAGCAACCGACTGCCGCCGAAATGCTTTGAGGTTCGCCCATTCCGGAAATGTGCGCAACACTTCCTTCGTGTCGGCGGCGACGTCGGAGAAAAAGATAAGTACATCGGGGTCGGACTTCAAGACAGCTTCGCGGCTGTACAAAAGGTATGTGGAAGCCTCCGCCGAAACGATGTTCGATCCGCCAGCCCGTTCGATCAGCTCTGCAAGGAACGTCTTGTTACCAACGACGATGATCGGCTGAAGCGAAACGCACACAAGGACCGAGCGCTTCGGCAAACGGGCAGCACGAGCGGCAACGGAGTCGGCGCGCGCCCGGAGCGAACGGACGAGGCGTCGCGCAGAATCTGCCTGTCCCGTCAGCACGCCGATGCGTTCGATCGAAGCGAAGACGTCGTCCACCGTACGGGGATTGGTGACGAAAACCGTCATGCCGAGCGAGACAAGTTTTTCAAAGTCCGGGCGTGCATTACCCTCCGTTGTCATCAACACAAGATCGGGACGCAGCCCAACAATCGTTTCGATGCTGGGATTGATGACGCCGCCGACGCGCTGCTTGGCGGCTGTCGCAGGGGGGTAATTGCAATACGTGGTCAAGCCGACCACGCGGTCGCCCGCATCGATAGAGAAAAGTGTTTCGGTAATGCTGGGTGCGAGCGACACGACGCGCTCCGCAGGCGAACGCAACGTAATCGTGCGGTGAAGATCGTCGATGAGGGTGATCTGTGCCGGCGATTGACAAAACCACACAGGGAGAAGAACAAGTGTCGCAAGGTGTCTCATAGTGGTCAGCAACTTTGTTCGTGATTGACCGGCAAGCTATGAATCGGCGAGAGGAAATGCAAACCGTTGTTTGCCTTGCTTCGATTTTATCGGTTCAGCGATCGTAAACAGCAGAATATTGCACGAAGCATGCACTCCAGCACCCGCGGCTGCGGCGGCGCATACGAGGGCTTGGGTGGGGCAAGTTCCAATTCTCAAGTTCCAAGCTCCAAACTGAGTACTGCTATAGGACGAGCAGGCTGCTCGTCCTACACCCTCTTGTGGGTCGGGACGGGCGTCCCGACCTACAACGCGTGAGGCGAAGTTCCAATTGTCAAGCTCCAAGCTCCAACAGGTTGAACCACAATCGCGATTTTCTATCGTTACGGATGAGCATGGATGGTTTGTAGAAGCTCAGCGGTTGCGTGCGTTAGGTGCCCGGAGGGTGGCG
>PSMW01000033.1:0-31603 GCA_040290295.1 Ignavibacteria bacterium | reverse complement strand
TTTCACGGGCAGTGGCGTTGCCGACATTGTATCTGCAACGGTCTCGTTCACGATTCACCCTCCCTTCTGGCAACGCTGGTGGTTCATTGCACTTGTCTTCGTCGCTGCAACATCGCTCGTGTGGTGGATGATGCACACACGACTGCAGCGCTACAGAGAGATTGCACGCATTCGGGCGCGCATCTCGCAGGACATGCACGACGAAGTCGGCTCGGGACTGACGCGCAGTACCATCCTCTCGGACGTTGCGCTTCAGCAGGCGCTCGCGAAGCCTCCGCGACGAAAGCAACCCGTGCCCGATGCACGCGGTGCGCTCTCGATTCCGGAGTCGTTGGAACGCGTGGGATCGACCGCTCGCGAGTTGCACGACATCATCAGCGATGTGGTGTGGTCTCTCGATCCGAAGCACGACTCGATGCAATCCCTCATCCATCGCTTGCGATCCTTTGCAACAGAGTTGTGTGATGCGAAAGAGATATCACTTTCCTTTCATCTGGATGAGAAGTTGAGCGATGTGCATCTGAATCCGGAAATGCTGCGCGCCCTTCTGCTCATCACGAAAGAAGCAATCACCAACATGCTCCGCCACGCGCAGTGTCGTACCGTATCGGTGCACGCCACGCTGCGCGGCAATCTGCTTTCCGTTGCAGTTCATGACGACGGCCGCGGGATGGAGCTTGAAGCGATTACGTGGGGGAATGGATTAACCAACATGCGCAAGCGCGCCGCGAGCGTTGGGGGAACGCTGCACGTCACCTCGCACCCCGGGCAGGGTACGACGGTGAGCTGCGAAATGCGGGTGTGAGTAGTCGGTCGGGACTGGAGTCCCGACCGACATCAGTGTGCAGGACGGGCAGACTGCCCGTCCTCTCTGTGCAACCCACAGTCTACGCGTTGTGGAATGGTCGGCTGCGTGCGGCTTCCGCGCACGCGTCTTGGAAGTGTTCGACCGATATAAAAAGTCGGTCGATGTCATCGCAAGGTTGGAGATCGGCATGTCGTTGACAGTTGACGATCCGAGGAATCTCGATGCGATCTCCACAGAATTGCCAGCGTCGCCGATGTGGAGGTGCTGGCAGACCGTGCAGTGTTGTGCGTTGCCGGAGAGAAGATGAAATTCACCAAAGGCGTTGCCGCAAACGTCCTTAGCTCACTTGACCGCTGCGGCGTGAACGTCGAGTAGATTTCACACGGCGGCTCGGAAATCAACTTGACGATGGTGATTCGGCAAGAGGAGATACCGCAAGCCGTCCAAGCGATCCATTAGGAATTCTTTTCGATGGTGAACGTTGCTGGAAGCGTGTTGGAATGATCCCGATTCGATGGAGCGGCAATGGGAAGGTAGAACTTCTCACCAAAAATCTCTATCCTACTGTCAAGGGGAGACTTCAACGGGTATCGTCACTGTCCCGCAAGAAACGACATTTTTCACCACCATATAAATGAGCAGTATGCTGGACCAACTTCTTTCGTTCTTCAAATCACTAGAGACGTTTTGGGTGAATCTCAGCGTCTTCCTTCCACAGATCATCGGTGGCTTCCTGTTGTTGATCGTGGGATGGATCGTAGCGAAGGTTGTGCGTAAGCTGGCGCTCAGATTCTTGAGGTTCATCCGTTTGGATACGGTTGCGGAGAAATCGGGCATCGACGATTTTCTCGTGAAAGGCGGTGTGCCGTACACGACGACAACCATCGTTGCCAATCTCGTGTACTGGTTCATCCTCTTCACGGTGCTGCTCGCGCTGTTGAACAGTCTCGGTCTCCAATCAGCCGCGGAGTTGTTCAATCGTATCATCCTGTACATTCCCAACGTCATTGTTGCGGTGCTGGTGTTGATCTTCGGCGCTCTGTTTGCCCGTTTCGTGCGTGGTGTGTCGTTTACGTATCTCAGCAACATCGGCATCGCCGGAGCGCAGGTCATGAGCAACATTGCGCACTGGGCGATTGTGGTCTTCGCGTTTTCGGTTGCCCTCGAACAGCTTTCGATCGGAGGGCAGATTCTCATCTCCGCGTTCCAACTTGCGTTCGGCGCTTTGTGCCTTGCCTTCGCGCTTGCGTTCGGACTGGGCGGTAAGGAGTGGGCGGCATACATTCTTGAAAAGTTCTGGAAGAAATGAGCCTCACGCATGATCATCGATTGTCATACCCATCTCAACAACTACCACAACGAGGAAATCGAGTCGCTGCAGCAATGCCTCGCCGCATTGCAACGCGCAATGCGGCGCAATCGCGTTGACGTTGCGTTGGTGTTGACATCGTACAAACAAACCGCGGGTCGTCCATCCACGCGTGAGGTCGTGAACGCGACCCGCACGCTCGATAACATCTTTGTCGTTGCCGGCATCAGCTCTCTACATTTCTCGAAGGACTCTCTCGAGGAGATACGTACCTTTCTGCAGGAAGGGTCGGTACGCGGAGTGAAACTCTATCCGGGCTACGAACCGTTCTATCCGTTCGACCCCAAGCTCGAGCCTGTCTATGCGTTGGCAGAGGAGTACGACGTGCCGGTAATGATTCACTCCGGCGACACGTACGATCCGCGCGGCAAAGTGAAGTACGCACATCCTTTGCACATCGACGACGTCGCGGTGGATCATCCGAACGTCAACTTCATCATCTGCCATATCGGCAATCCGTGGATTCGGGACTGCATGGAGGTGGTGTACAAGAACAAGAATGTGTACACCGATATTTCAGGACTCGTGCTTGGCGATTTCACCGATCGCTTCGAGCGCTACATGCGCCAGCAATTGCACGACATGCTGCTCTACGGCGTCGAAGCGGACAACGTTTTGTTCGGAACCGATTGGCCCCTTGCGTCGATGGAGTCGTACTTGGAATTCATGGAAGAACTCAACCTCCCGCCGAAGGACATGAACAAGATCATGTACGAGAATGCGGCGCGGCTCTTCAAGATCCCGATCACCGGTTCGCCCTTCCGTCTCGAGCGACTCTTCCGTTGAAGCGAATCATTACTCATCACACTCGATCCTCATGCCGATCGGTGAACTCAGTGCCCTCCTGACCGCCTGTTGCTGGTCGGGCAGTTCGTTGGCGTTTGCCGAAGCCGCGCGGCGTTTCGGATCGTTTCATGTGAACGTTGCGCGCCTGATGCTGGCCCTTGCATAGCTCCTGATCGTCATGGGCATCGCGCGCCTCGACGTGCGTCTCTGTGCGCGCCAGATACTGTTTCTCAGTCTCAGCGGTGCGATTGGTCTGGCGCTCGGCGACACGTTTTTGTTCCGAGCTTTTCGTGAGATCGGTGCCCGCATCACCATGCTCGTCATGTTGCTTGCGCCTGCCATCGCAGCCACGATCTCATATTGGGTGTTGGATGAGAGGCTGAGTGCGAAAGGCGTGCTGGGAATTGTCGTTACGGTGGCGGGCATCGCGGTTGTGGTGTCGGAACGAAATCGGCAACCATCATCGGGGAGTGTGTACAGCATATCAGGGATCGCCCTCGCAGTTGCGGCGGCGGTGTGCCAAGGTGCAGGGTTGGTTGTCGCGAAGATGGCGTTTCATGAAGGCGATGTCAATGGATTCGTCGCGACGACGGTACGCATCACGGCAGCGTTGATGCTGTTGTTGCCGGTCGCCGCACTTGCGCATCGCTTCGTCGGTCCACGGGCGCTGTATCGAACCGACCGAACTGCGTTTCTCTACGCAGCCATCGGTTCGGTGCTCGGCCCGTTCCTCGGTATTTCCTTCAGTCTTATCGCCATCGAGCATACCGACGTGGGCATCGCCGCAACCATCATGGCGACAGTTCCCGTCTTGATGTTGCCGCTCGTGCGCTTGATCTACAAAGAATACATTTCACAACGCGCGGTCCTCGGCACATGCGTCGCAGTCGGTGGTGTGGCGTTGCTGTTCTGGCGATGAGGATCGACCAACGAGCCTGAAGAGTGAAGATGAATCAGAAAACTCCGTTGCCGATCGAGCAGGTCCTTCTGGACCTTCGCCACCATCTCCAGCAATCATCCGTCGTTCTCCTGACTGCCGATCCGGGTGCCGGCAAGACCACACGCATACCTCTGGCGCTGATGGACGAACCATGGCTCCGTGGCAAGAAGATCGTCATGTTGGAGCCGAGACGACTCGCTGCTCAGCGTGCCGCAGCGTATATGGCAGAGATGCTTGGTGAGAAAATGGGAGAACGTGTCGGGTTTCGTATTCGGGGTGAACGAGCTATTGGCCCTGCGACGCGTGTCGAGATCGTCACCGAAGGTATCCTCACGCGCATGATCCAAGACGATCCTTCCTTATCGCATGTCGGTATGCTGATGTTCGACGAGTTTCATGAACGCAGCATTCATGCAGACCTCGGTTTGGCGCTCGCCCTCGATGTGCAAACTCATCTGCGAGACGATCTGAGCGTGCTGATAATGTCGGCGACGTTGGACGATGTGCGGCTGCGGCGCTTCTTTGGGCGATGCACCGATCGTGAAGAGAGAAGGAAAGCAGTTTCCTATCGTGACACGATATGCGACGCACGAGCCGAAAAGAAATGTTGAACGCCTGGTAGCATCGACGGTCGTGCGGGCGTTGGAGACCGAAGAGGGGGATGTGCTTGTCTTTCTTCCGGGCCAACGCGAGATTCGCCGGGTGAAGGAACTTCTTCTTGATGCGGGCTTGTCGGATGTCGTACTTGTGCACGAGTTGTTCGGCGACGCGCCTGCAGAGCAACAACGAGCGGCACTCGCTCCCGCACCTCGCGGCAAGCGCAAAGTCATCCTTTCGACCAGCATCGCTGAAACGAGTGTGACCATCGATGGCGTGCGAGTCGTGATCGATTCGGGATGGACGCGCACGGTGCGTTTCGATCCGCGTCGCGGCATGTCGGGACTCGTCACGGTGCCCGTCTCGCAGGCAGGTGCCGACCAGCGTCGCGGTCGCGCCGGGAGGCAGCAACCCGGTGTGTGTTACCGATTGTGGACCGAACACCAACACGGCACGCTGCCGAAGTTCCATCCGCCGGAAATTCTCACCGCCGATCTTGCTCCTTTGGCGCTCGAACTGGCGCGATGGGGTGACCCAGAGGCCGAGCATCTGCGATTTCTCGACCCACCGCCGGTTGCACATCTTCCGCAAGCTCGCTCGGTGCTCGTCTCGCTCGGTGCCTTAGATGCCGAGGGAAGACTCACCGCGCACGGGCAGGCAATGGCTGCCTTGCCTGAGCATCCGCCTCTTGCGCACATGATGGTCTGCGGGAACGAGCGCGGCTATGGCGCTCTTGCCTGTGAAGTTGCAGCACTGCTGGAAGAGCGTGACCTGCTGCGCAATGAACGCAGTCCCGATATCGACTTTGCAGCGCGTTGGCATCTTCTGAGAAGCGGCGCTTCACGCGAAACCTCCACGCTCGAGCGCATACGCCGCCAGGCACAACGCTACCGAGAGATGATCGGAGCAACGGAGGAGGTGTTCGACGAAAACAAATTCGGCGTGTTGCTCGCCCTTGCCTATCCCGACCGCATCGCAAAGCAGCGCGAACGAGGCAGCGTTCGGTACCAGCTTTCAAATGGAACGGGAGCGATGCTTCCCGAGGAGAGCGCGCTCGCGCGTGAAGCATACCTCGCCGTTGCCGACGTGGATGGCGTCGGGAGTGAAGTTCGCATCCTCCTTGCTGCCCCGCTCGCAGAATCGGACATCGGTGATGTCTTCAGCGATCAACTCATGACGCAAGAAGAAGTGCAATGGGATGAAACACGCGAGCCTGTGACGGCAAGGCGCGTCGTGCGGCTCGGTGCACTCGAGCTATCTTCTTCCTCTATCACACCGCCTCCCGAAACGGTGCGAACTCTCCTGCTCGGTGCAATCCGCACGCGGGGTCTGGATGTCCTCCTGTGGACAAAAGTCGCTCACGCCATCCGAACTCGAAGTGAGTGGCTTCGCTCTCGTGGATTTGTCGATCCTCATTGGCCCATCCTTTCAGATGAACATCTTCGCTCGACGCTCGAAACCTGGCTCGGACCATTCATCGACAACATCTTGTCGTTTCGACAACTGCAACAACTCGATTTGAGTGCCGTTCTTCGTGCTCTGTTTTCGCACAATCAGTGGCGTTTGCTCGAGCGGCTTGCTCCTTTCGCCTTGACTGTTCCGACCGGTTCACGCATCCCGCTCGACTATTCGACAGACCCGCCTGTCCTTGCCGTTCGTTTGCAAGAAATGTTTGGGGAGAGTGAGACGCCGACAGTGGCTGGAGGAAAAGTAAAGGTTCAACTTCACCTCCTTTCGCCCGCTCGCCGCCCGCTTGCCGTAACGCAGGATTTCCGCAGCTTCTGGCAGAATGCATACATCCAACTGCGCAGAGAGATGCGGGGGCAATACCCAAAACACTTCTGGCCCGAGAATCCTCTCGAAGCCCAGCCTACCAAGCAGTCGAAGAAAAAGCCTTAAGTATGTGCCTTCCGTTTACTTTCTGCTTTGCCGTTATGTATATTGTGCGTGACGTTCGATGGGGTCCCCAAAAAGGAGTTCTTCACCCCTTGGATTTCTTCTCGCGCTGAGCGATAACACCGGAAAATGTTGGTTGCGCAATCAACTCATCACTTCATTGAGGAGGGTCCCAACTATGTTACAAGTTCACCCTTCGCGCTCTCGCAGAGACGAGACGCGGCAACCTATCGTTCGGCGTGCACTATGCACTCGTATGATTTTCTGGGGACTCATTTCAGTCCTACTCCCCCTTCAAAGTTTTGCCGCTGCACCCAAGGATGATGAGCAAGGACGAAAGGAACAACCTCAGCGTGTTGCTTCGGACGAACCGGCCTCTACGCGTCGTGGCGAAACCATAATCGTGCAGCCGGTGGCGAGACTCACCTGGAACAAGATTGTCGAGATCGACCGCGCACTATCGAAGGTTGGAGAGCCGCCGCGAGCCATCCATCCTCCCGGCGAACTTCCCGGTCCTCGTGAAGTCGGGCTACCCGAACCTATCGGCTCTATCAAGCCTGTTCCTGAAATAGGAGGACTGACACGCCATGGCTCGACTGCTCGACGCGACAAGACGTCATCGGACAATCCACCAACACTCACATTCAATGCGCTCGATGACCCCAACACCATTATCCCTCCCGACACCCATGGTGCGATAGGACCCTCCCATGCCATGACGATGCTGAACAGTGAAGTACGCATTCAGACCAAGACGGGAACCAACATCAGCACGGTGAGTCTTAGTACGTTCTGGGGTTCTATCGTGGGTTCGAAGTTCGACCCTAAGGTGCTGTATGACCCGCTGAGTAGCAGGTGGATTGCGGTGTGCGATGCGAATGCCAACAGTGCAATATCAAAGGTGTGCTTTGCGATTTCCGGCACCAGCGATCCCACCGGGTCGTGGACGTTCTATGAATTCGATGCCGATGCTGCTGACGTAACATGGGCAGATTATCCGGGTTTCGGTGTGAACGGGACGTGGATTGCTATCACACAAAACATGTTCAGAGTTTCTGGATCGCCGTCGTTCGTGGGTGCTAAGATGTGGGTGATCGACAAGTCAACCGCTCTTGCAGGAGGTAGCCTTACGACAACTGTGTTTCCTACAAGTTTTGACATGACAGGTGGTGTCTTTGGTTTCACCCTGCAACCATGTCAAGCGTTTGGTGGGGATACACTCTTTATCGTTGATAACTCAGGATTCTCTTCCAGCGGCATTTTCTTGATACGCATATCGCGCATCACGGGAACGGCATCAGCTCCGGTGTGGTCTGTGCTTCCCGGTGGACCCTTTGCTGGGACAGGCCTTTTCCCTGTGGTTAACAACTTCAACTTCACACAAATCGATGCTGATCAACTTGGAACTGCGACCGACATCGAAACGAATGATCCTCGCATGCTGAATGCAGTTTATCGGAATGGGAGGATTTGGTGCACGCACAGCGGAGGATTGCCCGTTGCTCCCTCTTCAGCGAACCGTACGGCAGTGTTTTGGTACCAAATTAATCCGTTGGCTGGCTCGCCGATCGTGCAGTCGGGTGTGCTCGATGGAGGAGTGGGCGTGCATCACTACTTTCCGAGCATAACTGCCAATAGCCTCAACGACGCGCTGGTAGGCTTCACGCGTTCGGATGCGACGAAGTACGCCCAAGCTGTATTTACAGGACGTTTGAGTTCGCATCCGCTCGGCACCATGCTGCCGATCGACACCATCAAGTCAGGGGTCAGTAGCTACTCAAAATTCTTCGGCGGACTGAGCAACCGATGGGGGGACTACAGTGCATCGGTAGTCGATCCTTCGGACGACATCACATTCTGGTCGATTCAAGAGTATGCGGCAATGAACGTTGGTTCCGGAGTGGACGATGGGCGGTGGGGGACGTATTGGGCGAAGGTGGATCCGAGCACAGTCCTTCCGATTCAGCTTGCTTATTTCACAGGCATCGTCACTTCGAGTGGCGGCGTACACCTTCGTTGGGGGACACTCAGCGAGGTGAACAACTTCGGGTTCGAGGTGCAGAAAAGACGAGCACAGGTAGAGATTTTCGAAACCATAGCGAACAGTTTCGTTCCGGGTCACGGGACGACGATTGAACCACAGCACTATGAATTTTTAGATGTGAGCGCAAGCGCTGGCACATGGTATTATCGCCTCAAGCAAATCGATTTCGACGGCAGCGTGCGCTACCTCGAGCCGATTCAGGTCGATATTCTCACCGAGGTTGCTGAACAGAATGGTACCACGCCGTCGGTCTATGCGCTCCAACAGAATTATCCGAACCCGTTCGGTAACGGCATCGGATCGGGGCGTTCTTCTACCACAATCCGATTTTCATTGCCAACGCCTGCACGTGTGAAGATCGATCTGTATGATCTGCTCGGGAGACACGTGGGCACCATGCTGGAGGGCGTTCGCACGGCTGGTGCGCATGTGGTGAACTTCGATGCAAACGACCTCGCTGCGGGAACGTACATATACCGAATGCAGGCGGGAGAGTTTGTCGCAACGAGGAAGCTCGTTGTGATGCACTAAAGACGTTGAGCAATGCCCGCCTGATGTTCGAGCCCCGATTGCGTCGCGGTCGGGGCTTGTTCTTTGGCGGGGTGCCTCCGTGGAAATCATTTGCATCTGGGCACGCTTCTCTGTAGGTTGAAGTGTGAAAAACATCCTTCATCTCCCTCACACGACTACCGGCTCCACACAAATCCATTCCCAACCACAACCACCAAAGGAGACATCCCCGTGGCAAACTCCATCCACCTCGATATACTGAAGCAGGGCGTAAGCTCGTGGAACGATTGGAGAAAAAAGAATCCCTCGATCGTTCCTGATCTCAGCGGAGGCGATTTCACAGGCCGCAACCTCGCGTATGCGAATTTCAGTCAGGCGAATCTGAACAAAGCCATCTTCACCAACGCCGACATTACGGGAGCGGACTTTTCCGGCGCCAACATCAGCGAAGCGACAGGATTGGCGTGGCAGGGTAACCCCCACTCCTAAGGAGTCGGGGGAAGATTGCGATGCGGTGGACGTTTTTCTCCAACAGTTCTCCGGAACACGCGTGAGAAGGTGGCGATCTACGCTCGCACGCAAGCTTTGAACACGATTGACTTTCCTCCGCTCAATGTGTATTTTGTGTGCGGCTCAAAGCAGTTTTCACAACGCCCGGACGCTTAGCTCAGTTGGTTCAGAGCGTACGCCTCACACGCGTAAGGTCGATGGTTCAAATCCATCAGCGTCCACTTCATGCAGATACTCTCTTTCACCCTTTAAATCCTGCACAGCGAGGCAGGCAAGGGAAGGACAATGCAAGAAAATACTTCTTACACCATGAACCTCCATCCCGTTAGGGATTGGAGGTTTTTTTATTGTCCAACATGAAATGCGCAGCATTCGAAAGGTGGCTGGATGAGGAAAGTCAAAGCGAAGATCATGGACGCAGACGGGATTGAACGGACTATGACGCGTCTTGCCCACGAAATCCTGGAGCGGAACAAGGGTGCATCTAACATCGTGATTGTCGGTATTCGCACGCGGGGTGAGTTCTTGGCGAAGCGGATCGCGAAGAAAATCGAGGAGGTGGAAGGTGTTCGTCTGCCGATCGGTTTCTTGGACATTACGTTGTACCGCGATGACTTAGTCGGCAAACTCGAACAACCGCAAATGAAGGGGACGGACATTCTTTTCGACATCACCAACCGTGATGTGATTTTGGTTGACGATGTGTTGTACACCGGTAGAACGATTCGGGCGGCGCTCGATGGGTTGATGGATATCGGCAGGCCGCGTACGATTCAACTCGCCGTGCTGATCGATCGCGGGCACCGCCAGCTTCCCATCAAAGCCGATGTCGTGGGGAAGAATGTTCCCACGTCTTCTGCTGAGTCTATTCGAGTACACTTGACGGAAGTAGATGGCGAAGATGCGGTGCTGCTGATGCACCCAGAGGAATAATCGGAGAAAACACGATAGGCGTACGCCACTTTCCAGCGAACATGTCCATCGAACATCGCAACCGCTTGCAACGGCTTTCAGCCAAAGAAGCGAACGTTTCTTGGTGGATGTTTTTGATAGGGATGTGGAGCTACGAACCTTCAGATAGAGAACTTGCTCAATCAGATGCCGCTGCGAAGCAAACATTTCCTCGGTCTTGACGGAATGCCCCGAGAGGATATTGAGCTTATCCTCGACACTGCGGTGTCGTTTCGAGAGGTGCTGGAGCGCCCGATCAAGAAAGTTCCGCCGTTGCAAGGAAAGACGGTCGCCAACCTCTTCTTCGAAAGCTCGACGCGTACTCGGTTGTCGTTCGAGCTTGCTGAGCGACGGCTGTCGGCGGATGTTCTGGGGTTCCAAGCTGCAGGCAGCAGCGTCGAGAAAGGGGAGACGCTCAAAGATACCGCGCGCAACATCGAAGCGATGAAGATCGATATGGTGGTGATGCGTCATTCTGCTGCCGGTGCGCCGCACTATCTTTCGACGGTGATCGATTCCAGCGTGATCAATGCAGGCGATGGGTGGCACGAGCACCCGACGCAAGCATTGCTGGATATGTATACGCTGCGCGAAAAGTTCGGGCGATTGGAAGGATTGCATGTTTGCATCGTCGGCGATATCGCCCATAGTCGCGTTGCCCGTTCCAATATCTACGGTCTTACAACGATGGGCGCGAAAGTTTCGGTCTGTGGGCCTGCAACGTTGATCCCGCGCGAGATCGAACGGTTGGGTGTTGATGTGTACTACCACCTCGACGATGTGCTGCCGCATGTGGATGCCTTGAATATTCTTCGCATTCAACTCGAACGCGACGCAGGGCGGTTGTTCCCCTCTCTCCGTGAGTACCACAATTTCTACGGTATCACGCGTCAACGATTGGAAAAAGCCGGTCGCGATATCGTTATCATGCATCCGGGACCCATCAACCGCGATGTCGAAATATCAGCAGATGTTGCCGACAGCGACAACTCGGTCATTTTGCAACAAGTGCTCAACGGCGTCGCGGTGCGTATGGCGGTGCTGTATCTGCTTGGTACCAGAACGTAGCAACAACCCTAATGATGAGTGTCGAATGAGAACAACCTACCTTCTCCACGCTGGACGCTTGATCGATCCGGTTTCGGGCAGAGACGAGATAGTGGATATCCTTCTGCACGACGGCATTATCGAAAAAATCGGGGCTCATCTTTCCGCTCCGCCCGATGTGGAAGCGGTGGATTTTCGAGGCAAGATCATTGCGCCGGGCTTCTTCGATATGCACGTCCATTTGCGCGAGCCGGGCTACGAATACAAGGAGACGATCCTGACAGGCTGTACAGCAGCCGCAGCCGGCGGCTTCACCGGCATGGCATGCATGCCCAACACCAATCCCGCCATCGACGATGAAGCGGTTATCAAATTCATTCAAGAGCGAGCGCGTGCAGCGCTCGGCGGTTTGGTGGACGTGTATGCAGTCGCAGCAGTAACAGTGGGAAGAAAGGGAGAACAGCTCGCCCCATTGGCGGAATTGGCTACGGCAGGAGCGGTGGGTTTCACCGACGACGGCGACCCCGTGTCCGATGGAGAGATGATGCGACGAGCATTCGAGTATGCTCGGATGTTCAACAAGCCGATCATCCAACACGCGCAGGACCTCTCACTCTCGCGCGGCGGCGTGATGAACGAGGGATTCAACGCCACGACGTTGGGCTTACCCGGCATGCCTGCCCTTGCCGAAGACGTTATGGTGGCACGGGATATCGAGCTGGCTGCCTTCACGGGCGCGCAATATCATGTTGCCCACATGAGCACGGCAGGCTGTGTCGAGCTTGTACGCAACGCGAAACGTCGGGGGGTAAGCGTTACCTGCGAAGTGACTCCTCATCATTTCACCCTCACCGATGATGCGGTTCGATCCTACGACACGAACACGAAAATGAATCCTCCATTGCGCACACGCGACGACGTAGAAGCACTGAAAGAAGGACTACGAGATGGAACGATCGACGTCATTGCTACCGACCATGCGCCGCATTCGTTCGACGAGAAGCAGGTCGAATTTCAATGCGCGCCTTTCGGCATCGTCGGTCTGGAAACCGCCATCGGTTTGACGGTGACGGAATTGTTCACGAAAGGCATCCTCTCGCTTTACCAACTCGTCGAAAAATTCTCGACGAACCCGCGTCGCATCCTCCATCTCCCGCCCATCCTCGTCCGGGAAGGAGAGCAAGCCAACCTCACGATCTTCGATCCGAGTGTCACGTGGCAGGTGGATGTGCATCGGTTCAAGTCCAAGTCGAAGAACTCGCCCTTCCATGGTTATGCTTTGCAGGGCAAGCCGATCTGCGTGGTGAATAACGGCAGGGTGTACTGGAACACGTAAGGACGAGCGTGCCAGCGTTCGTCTTCATTCTTGGACGGTCTGCATTCTCTCCGCTACAGTTTTTCGTTTCCCTTCTTCTGTTTCCACATTCTTTTCTTCGTCGTGAGAGCTGATCCTCGTGGCATAGGCTTTGTCAATTTTCTTTACAGCAAGAACAAGAAGGAAGCTCTCGCATGGCACGAGGTCAAGTCGGATTTGTCCGTATGTTTTGGGTAGCGCTACTGTTGCTGTTTGCCAGCGGCTGCAAGTACATGACAAACGACTTCGTCGATCGCACACCGCCGCGCCCACCGACAGGGTTGTGGACGGAAACGGGCGATAACATGATCGAGCTGTTCTGGGATCCGAATCCTGAACCTGATATCGCAGGATACAATGTGTTTGTCAGTGGATCGTACAGCGGGCGCTACGAACTCATCGGTTCGGTGCGAAACTCGTATTTTCGCGACACCGGTGCGCGGAACGGCAGCACGTACTATTACGCCGTGACGGCTTACGACTACGACGGCAATGAAAGCTCGTTGAGCAGGGATGTGGTGTACGATATCCCCCGGCCGGAAGGTTACGGAGTTGTGTTGGATGATTATCGTAGAGCAGCCGCAACCTCCGGCTATGATTTCTCACGCTACAGCGTCGTTCCGTACAACGACCTGTATGCGGACATGTATTTCGAAAACTATCAAGGCGCGCTTTATATGAACGTACGCGAAGATTCGGACATCATCGACATGGGTCCGACACAATCGTTGCTCGATATTCGCGAAGCGCCTTCGTCGGGCTGGTCGCCGACGCACGATGTGCGACTGATTGCCGGACACACCTACGTCGTTTGGACGTGGGACGATCACTACGCCAAGTTTCGCGTGACGAATATTTCACCAAGCCGCGTCACCTTCGATTGGGCGTATCAATTGCAGAAATCCACTCCCTTGTTGAAACGCGCTCGCAGCTCGACAGGTGAGCGGTCGGCAGTTCATCGAGATCGTGAACGATAGTGGAAACAACCTCGCCTTCGTGGGTGAAGGAGTGGAGATGGTGGATGATGAACGAGTGGACGGTGAGTGAGGAAAGGGTGATGGTGGGAGAAGGCGAGGTTCTTGTTCGTGACAATGGAGAAGTCAGGCGCCGCTTGCACGGATGTGATGGTGGCCGGACGAGCGGTGCCGTTCTCCATTGGTGTGTTCACTACAGATTGTTCGAAGGAACTATGAAAACCGCCCTTGCACGGTGTTTCCTTTTGCTGGTCTGTGGATCGATCGCAGAAGCACAGCGAAGAGATATCGGCAACGGAGGGCGTGGTGGCACATTGGTCGACCACTCGGAAATACAACGCCCATCGCGTTCTGAACAGGACAATCCCACCCCGCCCCCACCACCTCCACCTCCATCGCTGTATGATCGACCGATCATTGTTCCCATCGGTATCGGAATGTGCGGAGGTGTACAAACCACAGTGGTGATCGAGGAACCCGTTCGGCTCTATGAGCCGGCGATAGAGGAGAAAGAAATCGAGCAAGCGTTGATGTGGGATTGCCGCCGCGTTCCCGACAAGGCAGGCTTCGACTTTTCGGTAGGTGAAGTTGTTCCTTGCGACGATCAAGCTGCGGATGTTCTCTTTGAAGTCGGAGCGGAAGGTCCTGAATTCGTTGTCGGAGCGGATACGGACATTCGGGTCGATGACCTGGGCAGCGATAGTGGTGAATATCACTGGGCAACGGATCGACGCGTTCCTATCAAGAGTGATCGATGCTACGTTGTGTGGACGTGGGACAATCAGTACTACAAAATCTGCGTGACGGATCTCTCGGAACATCGTGTGGCATTCGAGTGGAGACGCATCGGCGGTGAACGTATCGCAGCGAACATCGAACTCCGTAACGGATCGCGACATCGCGAGAAGGGTCCGCAGTTCTCACGATAAATTGACTTTTGGCGATGATTCCGTTTAATTGGTGGGGAGATATGCACAACCGATCTGGACGATGAGCCGTTCGTTACCGATAGTGATGGGCTTCTTGATCCTCGCAACCGTCTGTTCGTTGCATGCGCAGGAGCAGGCGCGTGATTTCCGCATCGTGTTCGACGAGATCCAGCACGGCTTCGAAACAGGAAACATCAGCTCGTTCTCTTCCCGCTTCGCGCAGCAGCTTCGCATCGATTTGAAAGGTGAGGGCAATAGGTACTGCAGCGCCAACCAAGCCTTCTACATTCTCGAAAACTTCCTGAAAACACGCAAGGTGCTCAGCTTCGAGTTCACGAACGTTGGCGCGAACGACGATGTTCCGTTCGCTTCGGGTGTTGTGGTCTTTAGCCAAAAAGGAGCGAAGGAAACCTCACACATCTATGTTTCCCTGATGCCGTTCGGGAAGGGTTGGGTGATCGCTGAAATCACATTGTACTAAAACGTGATGCGCACCTTGCTTCGGTCTGCTTTTCCCATCGAGAAGCTGCAAAGACGAGCCTTCGGGATCGTCTTTGTCATGTTAGGACTGCTCGCCGCACTGCAGATTGCCGAGCGGGTCGTGCTCTCCTACTACGAGAAGAATTGGGACAGCGTCGCGGCGCAAAAGAGCACCGAGCAACTCGAAGCCGTCACGCGGGAGTTCGTTTTCGTTCAACGTACGATACGACAGATCGCATCTGAGGTCGCTCGGCAGGAAGTCGTGAGGGGGCTGCTCTTGGGAAAATCCTCCGACACTGTTCGTGTCTTCCTCGAGACAGCACGTCTTGCCGAGAGGCGTGATGTCGGTGTCGAAATTTACGGGGGCGACGGAAAGCTCGTGGCTTGGTCTGGACGAAGTGGCCCTGTGGATCCGCACGATGTTCAAGCTGCGCTACAGGGCAAACTCACTTCCTCCGTTACTCGTGGTCCGATCTTCACGCACATGTTCGTCATCGTTCCCGTTCGTGTCGATGGGGCGTTTTACGGCGCGGTTCTCGTGCGGAAGGCTGTCGAGGTCAACTATCCGCTGAGCAACAAGTTCATTCGACGCACGGGACTGTCGGAACAGCTCAGCCGTGCATTAGGTGTGAATGTGGAATTATCCTACGGCACCGATGTGGAGCCGCGAAAAGATGGACGCTTCATCTCATCGGTTGTGTACGGCATCGACGGGCGCACATTGGGTGTGGCGACCATCCCGCGCTTGGCGCGGTCGGCATTTCTCGAACGCATCAGTGGGCGTTTCGAGAAGATCAACACTGCTTTGCTGACCTTCTTGATTGCTGTGCTGTCGCTCTTTGCATATCGTCGATGGGGAAACCATCCTTCACTTTGGATTCGGCTCGTTGCCCTCACTGCGATCATTTGGATCGTGCGCTATTTGCTCCTGTGGCTCGATGTGCCTTCGCGATTCTTCACCATGAGCATCTTCGACCCGAGTTACTTTGCTTCGAAGTTTGGTGGAGGACTTGCCAAATCGACTGGGGATATGGCGCTGACCGCTGTCGCACTCTTTGTCAATATCCTCTTCGTTGTGCGGGCAGGAGCAGATCGCATCATGCGCACCGCATTGTGGCGTCCGCGATCAGTACCGGTCCAGTTTATGCTAGGAAGCTTCCTCACCACGTTCGTCTTTTTGTCGCTGCGTGGCGTTGCTGCGGTTATCCGCAGTGCCGTCTTCGATTCGGTCTTCCGATTCAACGATCCCACGGTCATCATCCCGTCGTTCGAATTGGGACTGATGGTGTTCAACATCTTTGTGATCAGCTTTTGCATGATCATGGTTGCGACAGCGACGACGTGGTATATCGTGTCGATGTTTGAGACCGGAGATCGCACGTCTCGCCCCCCTGCTGTTGTGTGGGGGATGGTGTTGTTCTTGTACGTGCTGGCAGGATTTCTTTTTGATGTCCTTCAAGAAACGCCGCTGGTCTCTCCGCTGTTTCGGATTGCGTTCGGTGTAGCGCTCATCGTCTTCACCTTCTCCCTGCGGGTGAAGAAAGGGCAGGGCATCTGGCCGTTGAGGTTCTCGAACGCGGTAATCATTCTCGGCTTATCGGCGCTCTTCTTCTATCCCGTCCTGGAGAAAGCGATCGCCGAACGGGATAGAGAACGCATCGAAGCGCTGGCGCGTGATATCGTGCGTCCGACAGACACGTGGTTGAAATATGTGGTGGATGAATCGCTGCACCAATTCTTGACCGACAATGTTCTCGATGTGTTGCTGTACGGGTCGAGCGAGGAAGTTGAGCGCCTTGCCTTCTCCTGTTGGGCGATGAGCATGGCAGGGCGGCAAGGATATAACTGCATGTTTCTATTGCTCGATCCGCACGGCGAAGAGTTGAGCCGTTTCGCCATCGGCGAGCAAACGCCTTTGGTCGGGTGGACCTTGAACGATGTGCTCGAAGCAAGCAGAGCAGGCGTGCAGGTTCAGCAACGCGGGTCGGGCGTGGCCGCGGTGCGCGTCTATTCGGGCGCCCTCCCCATCGTAGCTGCCGATAGCTTGCTGGCGTACGGTTTGGTGGTCGTTTCTGCATCGCAGCAATCGCTGTTTCGAGGTGAAGCGCCGACGGTGTTCCGGATGTCTGGAACGGAGAGCCTCGAGACGTTCTACCGTCCCATACTGCTCAGCGAGTTCGAAGGCGACTCGTTACTTGCTTCGACTGCCGAGTTACCTCTGCAGTATCGACTTCCGCGCACCGCAACCGCCGCGCTGCGCGATTCGCCCACAGGCTCGGTCTGGGTTTCGGAGCGCATCGGCTCGAAAGAGTACGAAACGTTGCTCCTTCGACGAGACCCTGCGAACGTTCGCGTCATTGCACTCCATATCGAAAAACTCGGTGGTCAATGGCATCTCTTCGGCATCGTGAAGACGATGATGTATTATGCCATTGTGCTCATAGGCGCGCTAACCGTCGTGTTGCTCGTGCGCCGTGTGAAAGGCAATCCGTACCGTCTCACGTTCCGTGATAAGCTGCTGATAGCGTTTCTCGGTACTGCGTTAGTGCCTATGATCGTGATTGCACTGTATGTTCGTGTCTTCGCTGCCGAACGTCTCGAAGAGATTCTTTCAGAACGGTTGAAGCAAGAGACCTCGCAGGTCGAAGATGCACTCAACGCCGCGTCCAACGAACACGAAGTCTCGACTCGCCTGCGGCCTCATCTTCTTGCTCTCGGCACGAAGTCGGATTTCAACGTTTACGTCGGGAACACGCTTGCCATCAGTAGCAGGCCTGAATTATACGACACGGGCATTCTCGACCGAAGGCTCAGCGGCTCTGCCTATGCAGCAATCGTGTTGCAAGGCAGGCGCTTTCACGTCGAAACAGAGAGCATCGGCTTGTATCGTTATGCCGTGGGGTACAAACCGCTCGTGCGGGAAGGGAACGCGATGCAGAGCATCATCGCCGTTCCTGCACTGTATCGGCAGGAGGAGATCGACAAGGAGGTTGCGCGGACCAATGCGATCGTATTCGGCGTCTATGCCGTCATCGCGTTGATTGTTTCATTGGTCGCGACCGCCATGGCAAACCGCATCGCTGCGCCCATTCACAAGCTGACCGAAGCTACCAAGCAGGTGGCGCGCGGCGATCTGCACGTGAAAGTCCATGCCACCGCCGACGGCGAGATTGGAGAACTGATCCGCTCGTTCGAAGCGATGACGCGCGATTTGGAGCGCAGCCGCGAACACCTTGTGCGGTACGAACGCAAGCTGGCATGGCAAGAAATGGCAAAGCAAGTTGCGCATGAGATCAAAAATCCGTTGACGCCGATGAAGCTTGCCATCCAACACTTGCAGCAGACGTACCGCGATAAGGTGGAAAATTTCGATCAGGTTTTCGCGGAAGTGAGTCAGATGATTATCCGTCAAGTGGATGCGTTGGGCAGAATCGCCTCGGAGTTCTCGCGGTTCGGCCGGATGCCACACGCACACCTCGAGCCATGCAACGTTAACGACGTGCTGCATGAGGCGTTGCATTTGTTCGAACAGGATCAACGCGTCACGTTCGGAAAACATTTCGCACCGCAGCTTCCCGATATTCCTGCCGATCGGGAGGAACTCCGCAGAGCGTTCATCAACATCATTCGCAACGGCGTCCAAGCGATGAATAACCAAGGCACGATCCTCGTCTCAACCGTTTCAATTCCCGACGGGGTCGAGGTGCGCATCCAAGACTTCGGCTGTGGCATTCCGGACGACATCAAACATAAACTCTTCCAGCCGAATTTCTCCACAAAAACCGACGGCATGGGGCTGGGCCTTGCCATCGTCAAAAAGACGATCGAGGATTTGCACGGTACCATCGTCATCGAAAGCACAGTCAACAAAGGAACAACGGTCATCATGCATTTTCCGCACTCCACCGACTTCGTCCATGAGCCAACTTCCGATTCTGTCCGCTGAGTGTTTTCGCACCCGGGATTCCGTCGTCTTCGGCATGAGCACGCGACGAGGAGGAGTCAGCGCAGCGCCGTACGGCATGAACTGCTCGTTCCATGTGGGAGATGAGGAAGCAAACGTGCGCGCGAATCGCCATCAGTTTTTCGCGAGCTTGAACATCGCTCAGCACGAACTTGCCATTCCGCGGCAAGTGCACAGCGCGACGGTGTGCCGTGCCGATTCACCGGGGGCGTACGAAGCGTGCGACGCACTGATCACATGCGGCAGGAAGGTCTTCCTTGCCGTCAGCGTTGCCGATTGTGTGCCGATTTTCCTCTTCGACGAGAAGCAACACGCGGTTGCTGCAATTCACGCCGGATGGAGAGGAACGGCTGGTCGCATCGTTGAACGTACGGTGGAATGCATGGTTACCGAGTTCTCGAGCGATCCGAGTGATCTTCTTGCATTCATCGGTCCGGCTGCGGGCGTGTGCTGTTACAATGTCGGTGAAGATGTCGCCGACATGTTCGCTCCTTCGTTCGTCCGCAGAGCGGAGGACA
The DNA here is from genome assembly GCA_040290295.1 of Ignavibacteria bacterium. Classification (GTDB taxonomy): domain Bacteria; phylum Bacteroidota; class Ignavibacteria; order UBA10030; family UBA6906; genus CAADGV01. The sequence continues at coordinate 11,926 of PSMW01000033.1, read as the reverse complement.
AGATGTTCGTGGATCTCAAAGCTGCAAACGCTGCACAGCTTCGGCGCAACGGTGTGAACGACACGAAGATCGAGATCCACCCCGCATGCACCATTTGCGACGCCGAACATTTTCACTCCTATCGAAGAGACCGTGAGCGCTCCGGCAGAATGATCGGCGTTATCGGGATGCGGTGATGCATCTTGATTCTTTTCTCTCGAGTGACCATATTGTGCACGTCCTGATCGTTCGAGTACACTTCGCGTACGTACGGCTCATGTGTCGCTTTCGAATCTACTTCACACTTCGTGTTGCATCCCTTCTTGCCCAACCCATGCTTGCCCAAGTGCACAATGAGCTTAATGCGTTTCTGAACGAGGTGAAGGAACACCTCGCGCCCGATAGCCGCACAAGGCGTTTCGATATTCGGGTTTCCGTCGTGAAGGACACCGCCGTGCTCGAAGGCGAAGTGCACGATGCCTTGATGAAGCAGGAGATGCTCCGCCGGCTTCATGCTTTCACGCAAGATCGGTTACGCGGAGTGAACATTCGCGAACGTATCGTTGCCCTGCCGCATCCTTCGCTCGGCGACCGCACCTATGGGATCGTGACGGTAAGCGTCGCCAGCATCCGAACACAACCGGGCAACGCATAGGAGCTTGCCACACAAGCCTTGCGCGGTACGCCGCTTCGCGTGTTGCATCAGCGGAACGGTTGGTATTTGGTGCAAACGCCCGATGAGTATTTGGGTTGGATGGATGATGGGCTTGTGCTGTTCACAAAAGAAGAATTCAACTCTTGGACGCGCCAACCGAAAGTAATCGTCACCGCCCCGTGCGCACACACCGTGGCATCCCTCTCCTCCGACAGCGACATCGTAAGCGATGTGGTTGCAGGAGACATTGTGAAGCTTGTGAACGAGCAAGGGGAGTGGTACAACGTCGAATACCCCGACGGACGCCGAGGCTTTCTTGCTCGCACGGCGGCGGAGCCGCTGGCGATTTGGTTGGCGAACCGTAGCGAAGCACCGGAACAAATCATCGCAACCGCGAAGCGATTCATGGGCGTGCCGTACCTTTGGGGCGGAACGTCGCCAAAAGCCATGGACTGTTCGGGTTTCACCAAGACGGTGTTTTTCCTGCATGGCGTGATGTTGCCGCGCGATGCAAGCCAACAAGCACGCATTGGGCTTCCCATCACTCCAGCAGCGAACTTCGAAAATGTCCAGGTGGGCGACCTGCTCTTGTTCGGCAAGAAAGATGACCGAACACAGCGCGAGAGCGTCACGCACGTCGGCATCTATCTTTGCAATGGCCGGTTCATCCACGAAAGTGAATACGAGCGGATCAACAGTGTATATCCGCACGACCCATTGTACAGCCCTCGGCGCGCGGAGATGCTGTTGCGAGCGGTGCGCCTCATCGGTGTGGGAGAGGAATGCGGTGTACGACGCTTGTCGTCCCTTCTCTATTATCAGTGCCATGAACAACCGTAGAGAATTTCTCAAACAATCCGTCGCTGCGTGTGCCGCTCTCATCGCGCAGCCCTCCAAAGCGTTTCCTCACGCCACCATTATTATGGACACCCAACACATGCAACTCCGTTACCGATCATATACGCTCGAGTTGAAACACGTCTTCACGCTTGCCACAAGCTCGCGCACAACGACACCGGTGATGCTCGTCGAGGTCGAGCTGGATGGCGTTGTCGGGTACGGCGAAGCCTCCATGCCGCCGTACCTCGGCGAAAGTCACGACACGGCTCGTGCATTCTTCGAGCGGGTGAATCTGAGCACGTACGCCAATCCCATGGCGTTCGACGACATCCTGCGGGATGTCGATGCGATTGCCCCGGGCAATCACGCGGCGAAAGCGGCAATCGACATTGCGCTCCACGATTGGCTCGGTAAGAAACTCGGCTTCGCGTGGCATCAAGCGTGGGGATTGGAGCCGAACAAAACACCGGTCACCACCTTCACGATCGGCATCGATCCCGACAAACACGTCATTCGACAAAAAGTAAGAGAGGCAGATATCTACAAAGTGCTGAAGGTGAAGTTAGGACGAGACAACGACAAGGAGATGATCGAAACCATTCGGGAGGTGACCGACAAACCGCTCCGGGCGGACGTCAACCAAGGTTGGAAAGACAAATCCTACGCACTGAAAATGATCGAATGGCTTGCCGCGCGCGGCGTTGAGATGATCGAACAGCCGATGCCGAAAGACATGCGCGATGAACATGCGTGGCTGAAGGAACGCAGTCCGATTCCGATCATCGGCGATGAAAGTGTGGTGCGGCTCGCCGATGTGCGCAAAGCGTGGGGTGCGTATCATGGCATCAACATTAAACTCATGAAATGCACCGGGATACACGAAGCGTACAAGATGATCCAGGTGGCGCGAGCATTGGAGATGAAGGTCATGCTCGGCTGCATGACCGAAACGTCGTGTGCCATCTCGGCTGCGGTGCAACTCTCACCGTTGGTGGACTATGCCGATCTCGACGGGGCGGCGCTGATCACGAACGACCCATTCGAAGGCGCCTGCATCATCGACGGCAGAATGCAGATGCCGGCGGGGAACGGCATCGGCGTACGCCCTCGAGCATAACTTTGTGCTTGACAGTTCGAACAACAATTTTTACTATTAGAGTGGCAGTCCGGTCTGTGTGGTCGCATTCCTTTTACGATCCTGTTCTTTCACCAAACGGATGACCTCTCGAAGCACCAGCGATTGGCAACAATATCCAGGAGAATGCTTATGAAGCAGTTTGCTACTCTCTCCATCGTCCTTTCCATAATGAGTTTCACCGCCGCGTTCAGCGGCACCACCGGCAAAATTGCCGGCGCCGTGACCGACGCGCGCAGCGGAGAAAAGCTCGTCTCGGCGAACGTGGTTGTGCAGGGACTGAATCTCGGTGCAGCGACAAATGCGGACGGGTACTTCGTTATTCTGAATGTTCCGCCCGGTACCTATAAACTGCAAGCCTCCTTGCTCGGCTACCGGACGACGATTGTTGCCAATGTGCGTGTCGACATCGACCAGACGACCGAAATCAAAATCCGTCTTGCCGAAGAGGCGGTTCAGCAGGAAGAGATTATGGTCGTTGCGGAGCGACCTGTTGTGCAACGCGACGTCGCGGCGAGCACCGCCAACATCACTGCCATCGATGTGCAGAAACTCCCGACAGCATCGGTTGTGGGCGTGGTTGCCCTCCAGGCGGGCATTCAAACGACAGTTTCGGGTGATCTTCTCGTGCGGGGGAGCGGTGGATCGGATGTCGCGACCGGAGGTGGGTCCGATCGAACGCTCGTGCTGCTGAACGGGCAGGCACTGCGCGACGGACGCGACAACTCCTCCTTTACAGGCATCAGCCTAACGGCGATCGACAACATTCAGTTGACAACCGGCGGGTGGAATGCCGAGTACGGCCAAGTGCGATCCGGGCTTGTCAACATTGTCACGAAGGAAGGGAACCCGAGTCAGTACAGTGTTGGCGTGACGGCACGCTACCGCGCAGCCGAGCCGAAACATTTTGGTCGCTCGCTCTACGATTTCGATTCGTACTTCATTCGTCCCTATGTTGATCCGGCTGTATGTTGGACGGGAACAGGCAAGGGTTATGCGCCGGGTGCATGGGATTACTGGACGCGCCGTCAGTATCAGGAATTCGGCGGATGGAACAACGTGGCGATCAGCACGCTTACCGATCGTGACCCGACCAACGATTTGACACCGCAAGCTGCGCAGAAACTCTTTCTCTGGCAGCATCGTCGGCGTGCAGAAGTCTCGATGGCGGATTACGATATCGATGCCGGCTTTGGTGGGCCCCTCTTCCCGGGTGTGAGTCAACAATTGGGCAACTTGCGCTTCTACGCTGCCTACCGTCGCACGCGCACCGCTTATCTCATCTCTCTCTCCGACAGCGCGTATCGCGATCAGACATTCCAACTGAAGGTCACCTCGGACATCGCCAACGGCATGAAGCTCTCCGTCGAAGGGTTGTACGCCGAGGCGTTCGGAACGAACGATAACAACGCGGGTTTGCAAGGCGTGTATCGCACGCCCGAAAGTATTGCGGAAAATATCAACTATACATTCGGCAGCTACACTGATGCACGTATCTTCACGCCGCCGTACTTTGGCCTGACGGCTATTCGACGAAAGATGTTTGGCACGAAGTTCACGCATCTGCTCAGCTCCGAAACGTTCTACACCGTTCAGCTTTCGATGTTCCAGTCGCGCTACAACACCGGTCCGCCCCCTCGGCGTAACAATGCACGCATCTACAAATTCGGCAACGACTACTACGTGGATGAAGCGCCGTACGGTTGGCAGCCGCGGCTGCTTACGGGCAACTATCTCAGCAGCGAGGGCATCGGCGTCACGCCGGCGTTCCGCATGGCAGGAGGCTTGAGCACTTCGCGCGACAACAGCATCGTCACCAATTACACTGTCAAGATCGATTACACCAGCCAGATCGACAAGTACAATCAGTTGCAAGTAGGCGGCGAGTTTACACTGACCGATAGCGATATCAACTATGGAACCGTGGACTCGATCTTCGTCACCGGTCGGACACGATCGCGCTGGCGCCAATGGCCCAAGCAGGCTTCGGCGTATGTGCAGGATAAACTCGAGTTCGAGGGGATGATAGCGAATCTTGGCGTTCGGCTCGACTATTCCTATGCAGGCGGTGAGTGGTACAAGTACGATCCGTTCTCGAAAGCCTTCTCGCCGACACTGAATCTCGGCATCGATACGCTCCTACAAAAAGAACCAACCAGAAAAAATGTCACCATCAGTCCACGCCTTGGCGTTGCGTTCCCCATCAGCGTCGATTCCAAACTCTTTTTCAACTACGGGCACTTCCGCTCATTGCCGACGCCGGAGAATCTCTTCCTCATTCGGCGAACAACGGACGCCAATCCACAGTTGACCCGTTTGGCGAATCCCAACACCTTGTTGCCACGCACCATTCAGTACGAGTTAGGCTACGAGCATAATCTCTTCGATCAGTTCTTGGTACGCATCTCCGGCTACTACAAGGACATTGCGTACGAAACGCGTTTGGTCACGTATCAGAACGACACATACAATACGAGCTTCTCGGTCACTACGAATAACGAGTATCGCGACGTTCGTGGTTTCGAAATTACCCTTACGAAGAATCGAGGGAGTTGGGTACAGGGATTTATTAACTATACGTACGACGTCCGCTCGTATGGATACTTTGGATATCTGACGTATAACGCCAATCGAACAATCCAAAGCGATTACCAGGCTCGCAACGTTGCCACGCGTGTGGCGAAGCCGGTACCTCGGCCGTATGCGCGCGCCAACGTGGATTTCTTTACGCCTCCGGAATTCGGGCCCGGTCCCGAAGGCCTCAGCGTTCTCGGGGACGTGCGCGTCAATCTGGTTGCATCGTGGAGTTCCGGCTATTACTTCACCTGGGATGGCGGCATTACGACGCCGGGCCTCGAGAACAACGTGCAGTGGCGAGATTACTGGAACGTGGACATGCGCATCAGCAAGAACTTCCGTGTCTTCGGTCTCAACCTCCAGCTCTTTGCCGATATCAGCAATCTCTTCAACTTCCGATACATGACCACGTACGGGTTCTCCGATATTCAAGACCGCTACGACTACTTCAAGTCGCTGCATCTGCCCTCCGACGTTGCTGGCGATGTGTTCAATCAGAAGCTGAAGTATCCGAACATCCCGGGAAACGACAGGCCCGGCGATTACCGCAAGGATGGCGTCGAGTTTCAGCCGATTGTTCCCGTTGCTTCCTTCTCGGTGTTGGGATCGAGCATCGAGTACTCGCAGACTCGGCCGTTCTATTACGTGGCGGACCGGGGCAAGTACTATCAGCTCGTTAACGGGGCGTGGCAAGAAGTTGACCAAGCCCGATTGCAGAAAGTGTTGGACGACAAAGCCTACATCGATATGCCCAATCTCGGCACCTTAACGTTCCTCAATCCTCGGAACATTTTCTATGGTGTCCGATTGTCTTTCGATTTCTAGAACCATCAACCGAACTGTGAGGAATACATGAAGCACGTCATACTTACTCCAACAGCGAAGTGGTCGATCGTCGGGTTGGTGGTCATGCTGTTGTACAGCTTGTCCTTCGGACAAGGCGTGGGCATCATCAACAAATGGCTTTCGGTCGGCTCATTGCAAAGTTGGTACTCCAGCGCCGGGTGTGAAGTGGAGGAGGGGAGAATTTTGGAACAGCAAGACGGCCTGCAGTGGCCCGCTCTCTACAAGTATCAGGATATGGAAGCGGCGAAGGGACTGTGGATTGGTGCGGCAAATTTTACGGACGAGAACGGCGTAACCTATCCGCACAAAGTTGTGCATTGCGGTCCGCGCGTCCAAGGTGTCGGTTCCGGTCCCAACGGCGGTTTCTTTCCCATCAAGTTCGAACTCGTCAGCAAGTTTCCTCCTCCCGAGGTTGTGGTGGACGGCGCCGTGTCGGTAAAGCGCACCGACGAAATCGATCGCATCGATCCGACCATGAAAGCCGACCGCATGATCATCAACGTGGTGAATACGTCGTTGGGCATCACCATGACCCGAAAGATCATGCAGTTCAGTCAGGGCTACCATGATAGCTACCTCATCTACGAGTACGAATTCGAAAATACGGGGAATACCGACTATGACAGCGAGATCGAGTTGCCCAACACGACGCTCGATAGTGTGTATTTCTTCTTCCAATATCGTTACGCGATCTGTCGCGAGGCGTGTTATGTGCTGGGCAACTCGTCGCGGTGGGGCATCAACACGATCAACGATACACGCGGTGACGGCGTCGTTCCTCCTTATACCGATACCAGCGGTATGGGGTTGCGCTGCCAGTATTCCTGGCACGGGAAGTATCCGCCGTGGACGCGCTACGATAACATCGGCGGACCGATTTGGGATAATCCCTATTTCGATCGCGCAGATACTGTAGGGCGCCTGGCGGCGTCGCAGTTCATCGGAGTGGTCACCATTCACGCTGACCGATCGACAACCGATCCGACGGACGATCCCAACCAACCTTCGACAACCACGTGGAAAGGCTCCGACGATCCGCTTAATTTCCGTAACGATCAATATAGTGTGGCGGGCATGAATGCTGAGTTTGCATGGATGCGTGAAGGGCACGCAAACCCGCGCCACGCGACGATCGTCGAGCCACAAGGTAAATTCACCGAGCCGACGGGAGACCCGTCACTGGGAACTTCCGGCGGCATTTCCTCTGCCAACGGTTACGGACCGTATCGGCTCGCGCACGGTCAGAAGGTGCGCATCGTGATGGCGGAAGCTGCCGGCGGATTGAGTAGAGAAAAACAAGTTTCTGTGGGGCGTCGGTTCAAAGCCGGACAGATCACTGCCAAGGCGAAGAACGATTCGGTCTTTACCGGGCGTGATTCTCTTTTCCAAACAATGCGTCGCGCAATCGCTGCCTATCAGGCCAACTACGATATCCCTCAGCCACCCATGCCGCCGAAGTCGTTCGTGGTCACTTCCGGTGGCGACAAGATTTCGCTGACATGGGATGTGTACGATCCGAACGATCCTAACTTGGCTGGGTTCCGCATCTATCGTACGCTCGGTCGCTACGACGCTGACACGGTGAAGCTACTCTATACCGCTGGGCGCAACGAGCGCAGCTACAACGATACCTCCGCACCGCGTGGATACGCCGTGTTTTATCATATCGTCGCATTCGGCAATCCAACTCCCGGCGGTGCCGGCACGCCACCCGGCGTGGTACTCACCAGCAATAGGCTATATGGCCAAACATACGATGCAGCGAGTTTACGGCGTCAAGCTGGTCCCAACATTATTTCGGGGACGTTGTCGCAAATTCGAATCGTGCCCAATCCCTTCATCCTCGAGTCGGATCAAGCGTTGCGCCTGGGTCCAGGCGATACACAACGCAACGTTATTGCTTTCTACAACATCCCCGGCTATTGCACGATCAAAATCTATACGGAGTTGGGGGAGTTGATCAAAACGATCGAGCACAATGATGGAAGCGGCGATGCGAAGTGGAATCTCATTACCTCCTCCGACCAGTTGATCGTCAGCGGCGTGTACATAGCGGTCTTTGAAGATACAAAGACGGGCGGGCGTGCGATTCAAAAGTTCGTAGTTATCCGATAGTTCAGTAGTTGAACACTCAACGATAGGTATGCCTATGAAAATGAGAACCGTACTGTTTGGGGCGGCCGCGGTCGTCGTCGCGATGCTCGGGACTCCCGCTGTGCTTGTTGCTCAGCAGAAGCTTGCACAAGCCGGCATGAAGTGGCTGACGGTTGGTACCGATGCCCGCGCATCGGGCATGGCGGGTGCGATGACGGCGTTGGAAGGGTATTCCTCGGCAATGTTCTACAATCCTGCAGGGATGGCGCGCATCGAGTCGGGCGCGAACGTCTGTTTCGGCACCACACTCTGGATTGCGCAGATCAATCACTCTTACGCCACCCTCGCAATTCGCCCGGGCAAAGGTGATTGGGGAGTGTTCGGGATTTCTGTCCAAGGAGTCGACTATGGCGACTTGATCGGAACCATCGGTACGTCGAATCCGGCATATCCCGGTGGCTACATCGAGACAGGGAAATTCAACCCGACAGCGTGGATGTTCGGGATCGGATACGCGCACGCCCTGAGTGAAAAATTTTCGGTCGGGGGCAACGTGAAGTACGCCAAGCAAAGTCTCGGCGGCGGCTACACAGCGCTTGCCTCGACCGGCGAGGCGACGGCTTTCAAGAACTACAGTATTGACGTCCTCGCTTTCGACCTCGGCGTTCTCTACCACACCGGTTTCAAGAGTTTAGCCTTCGGCATGAGCGTGAGAAACTTTTCGCGCGAGATCCGCTACATCCAAGAAAACTTCCAACTGCCTCTCTCATTCCGTATCGGGTTGGCGATGAACATGATGGACTTGTTCGACGTGAACAGGGACGAGCACGCATTGCTCTTGACGATCGATGCGGAGCACCCGCGTGATTTTCCGGAACTTGTCAGAGTGGGGGGAGAGTACACGTTGTTTAAGCTGGTAGCCTTGCGGGCAGGATTCGTGTCGGGTAGTACGGAAGAGGGTGTCTCGCTTGGCATCGGTGCGGTGAAGCAATACAACGACGACGGAAATATGTTGGGGGTGGATTACGCATACACGCCGTTCGGAGTCTTTGGCGCGGTCCATCGTTTCTCATTCCAAATTTCATTCTAAATCTCACACAGCATTGTACAGCAATGAAACGACCTCTCCCTCTCTCTCAGCTTCTCGCGATCGTGGCGCCGCTTCTTGTGGTGCTCGGTGGGTGCGCCAAGGAACCGCCGCCCAGTTTGTTCGACCCGAACATCGGCAGCCGTCCGACGCCCCTACCATAAGCGCCGTGGCGCCGCGCGACAGCGCCCTGGCGGGCGTAACGCTCGTTACCATTACGGGTACGAATTTTTCACCGGTCAAAGAATACAACCTTGTCTTCTTCAACGCCTCCTTGGGCACAGTGCAGCAAGCTTCGGCAACACAACTGGTGGTCAAAGCACCGCTGCTGATTGCCGATTCGGTGGGGTTGAAAGTTGCCGTCCAAGGAGTGGAGTTGTTCAGCAACGCCGTGCTCTACAAGCTGGTAGCTGCCGTGAAGGAATTCGGAACGATCTCAGGGACAGTCGAAGAGCCGTTCGGTGTTACGTGTGATACTGCAGGGAATGTGTATGTCTCCTTGCTCTCGAACGTGGGATCGGGATTAGGGGTAAAGAAAATTACACCTGCCGGTGTGCGCAGCGACTATTCACCTCCCTTCAGTACTTCGGTGAACAAGTGGAATGCGATGAAGATCGGTCCGGGCGGCTACCTCTACGCTGCAGCGAACCGGAATGCAGTTTTCCGTATTCCGCCGGGTGGTGGCTCGGCAGCGCCGTGGGCGAGTGTTGCGGGCGCGAACGTGAGCCTTCTCTACGATTTCGATTTCGATCCTCAAGGAAACATCTGGGGTGGGGGCGATAACGCCAACATCGTGCGCGTTGCGCCGGATCGAAGCGTGCGCGGTTTCCCGTTCAGCGGAAATGTCTATGGCGTGCGCTACTTTCAAGGCTTCCTCTACTTGGCAACCAAGAACGATACGGTTTGGAACATTTGGCGAACCCGGATCGTCAGTGCCGACAGCATAGGACCACGTGAGTTGTACTTCAATTTCACCAATCGCTTCGGTGTCGCAGCAGGCGCATACACCATTACCTTTGCCGAGGACGGCGACTTGTTGGTCGGAACGGATTCCGTAGCAGGGTCGATCGCGGTCATCCACCCCGATCGCACAGGCGAGCCGTTCTATCCCGGCTTGATGAAAGGAAGAGTGCAGTCGCTCGCCTACGGCAAGGGAGTGGAGATGTATGCTGCCCAAACCGGCAATACCGACGCACTCAAGCGGCTGTTGTACGTGAATACGCAGAAACGAAGTGCACCCTATTATGGCCGCCAATGATAAGTGTACACCACCAACATCGTACTAATCCACTCCTTCCATTTCGCACAGGAAGGTCTTTTTCACAACGCTACAGGAGGTTGATATGAAGAAACTTTTTGCGCTTGTTGTGCTGGCACTGGCGCTGATGTCGCTAAGCCACGCGCAATGGAACTTCGCCGGGTATTTCCCCGACTCGACGTTCGCCAAGAAAGGCACAGGCGTCCATGGAATTGCAGTAGATCCTGCCGGCAAAGTGTGGGTGCAGTGGTGGGGGCGGACCGATAGCTTGCCTGATCCGGGCGCGGGTGGACAGTACTACGGTGTGCTGACCATCCATGTGTTCAACCCTGATGGTACTCCAGCTTCATTCTCGCCGTTGCGAGTCCTGCAGGGACCGGGCGTGAACGATACACTCTGGACTGCCCCAGCCGCACGTGCGGTGTCCAACCGTGGCCTGCGACGAGACCATACAGGAAACATCCTGATCTCGATATTCGACAGACTGTATCGAGTGAATTATCAGACCGGCGTGGTTATGAACAAGGTGGTCGCTGGAGACAACGCGTCCATTACTGCCGTCGCGGTTGACACCTTGGGGGAGATCGCTGTACAGACTGTCGCTCCCGGTAATCCTATCCGCATCTACGCGCCGAACTTCACGTACCTGGGCAATGTAACGGATACCAGTAGAGGATTCTGCCGCTCGACGGTCTTCTCCAAGGAAGGTAACGACTTTTTCTCGGCAAACTATACGTTACACTGCGTCTATCGCTACCATAGTGATTACGGAACGTTCGGACCCTATGTTGTTGGACCCAACGATACGTTGATGAAGGGATTCGATTGCGAATCGATCGAGTGGAATCCCACCCGCACGCGGCTGTGGGCAAGTGCAGGCTCCGCCAATGACAGGCCGAATCGCTACCCCGGAGTTACCACGAACTACTCACTCAACACATGGTACGCGTGGAATCCGACGAATTGGACGATCGTTGACAGCATCCAGTGGCGCTGGTACAACACGGACACCATGAACACGAGACCGCGAGCAATCGCATTCAGCCCTGATGGCAACACGGCCTATGTCGGCTGCTTCGGATCCGGTACTTATCCGTCGCTGGAGAAATTCACCAGAACGACAAGCGTGTTGCCCGACCCGAATGTGATTCCGAGCGAATTCACTCTCTCGCAAAACTACCCGAACCCCTTCAATCCCTCGACGGAGATCAAGTTCACGTTGACGAAGGCTGGTTTTGCCTCGCTGAAGGTGTTCAACGGGTTGGGTCAGGTCGTCGCAACACTTGTGAACGAGAACCTGAATGCAGGAGGATACACCGTTCACTTCAGTGCTCCGGAGCTTTCTTCTGGAACATACATCTATCGCCTCTCCGTGAACGGGCAGACGATCAGCAAGAAGATGATGCTCCTGAAGTGAGTGCCGAGAAAGCTGTTCCTATTCTATCTGGGTGCGGA
>PSMW01000032.1:0-31769 GCA_040290295.1 Ignavibacteria bacterium | reverse complement strand
TGCGTGAGCGGCGCGTGTGTCATCACATCCAATCCGTACATCAGTACAGCCTATGGTGCAGCGCTCGGCGCGCTGCTGGCGTGGGATAAAAAGGAACGGGCAAAGTAGATTCGCCCGTTTCGTTTCTCGTTTTCTTCCTGACGTGTTCACCCCTTTTTGCCTGCCGTTAGAGTTCCGGAAACTCCTTTTGCAAAAACTGTTGCACGAGACTGATGTCGTTTTGATTCATGAGATCGAGAATTTGCTCGGCAACGCGGATGACGTACACGGTTGAGGTAGCCATCCGCGGCGAGCGTGCGAACGGCGGCCGGTAGTTTTTTTTTGTTGGCGTGAAGGATGAAGAGGAAGAGCTTCATGGTACGGCAGAAAGTGGTCGTACCTGAGGGGGCAGAGATTCATGCTGACGCTGCTGCCGCCGTGTGTAGCCCTTGCGTGTTTCAATTCCTACATCGTCCAACAGCATGCGAAACGAGGCGGACGAAGAGAGGGTATCGGAATTGCACACGCTGACGCGCCCATGTGGTATGCGCTGGGGTAGAAATGAAAGGTGCAGGTCGGGAACATGCTGCGCACCACCTTTAGCGCGATACGCGCGCGCAATCGAGTCATTGAGCTCGCTGAAGAGGTAGATGCGTCGGGAGCCGATACGGTGAGGCCGCGAAGCATGTGTGAGGTGCCATCCGACGTTGCGTGACTGAGAAGGACGCTGCGTCGTGACGCATCGGGCGTGCATTGATTTTCCTTTGCTAATTTGATATACTATGCACAAAAATTTTGGCGGTGAAGAAGGCCGAGGAACACAGCGAGAACGACGAGAAAGTCGTAACGACCAATCGCAAAGCGCGGCACGACTACACGATCCTCGACACCGTCGAAGCCGGTATCGTGTTGACGGGAACAGAAGTGAAGTCGCTGCGTCAGGGGCGAGCCAACCTGACCGATGGCTACGCAACAATCAAAGACGGCGAGGTATGGCTGATGGGGATGCACATCTCACCCTATGAGCAAGGCAGCTACAGCAATGTTGACCCGGTGCGCAGCCGCAAGCTCCTTCTCCATAAGAACGAAATTCGCAAGCTGATACAAAAGACCTCACAGAAAGGGTTGACGCTTGTACCGCTGAAAGTGTACTTCAAGAAGAACATTGCCAAGGTGTTGCTGGCTGTCGCACAAGGCAAGAAATCCTACGACAAGCGCGCAGCCATCGCCGAACGAGAGATGGAGCGCGAGATGCGTAGAAAGTTTGCACGGTAAGGCTGTGTCATTCCCTCCTCTGAACGAACAACTGGATGTGATCCGTCGGGGCGTCGCCGAAATTATTCCCGAGGAGGCTTTCGTCCAAAAGATCGAACGATCCCTCCAAACGCAAAAGCCCCTTAAGGTGAAGCTCGGGTGCGATCCGAGCAGGCCCGATTTGCACTTAGGGCACTCGGTGGTCCTACGCAAGCTGCGTCAGTTTCAGGACTTGGGTCATCAAGCAATTTTAATTGTGGGAGATTTCACCGGCATGATCGGCGACCCTTCGGGTCGGAGCAAGACACGTTCACCCCTCTCGCTCGAAGAAACGCGCCGGAACGGGCAAACCTATTTCGAGCAGGCAACAAAAATCCTTTCTACCAAAAAGATTCAGATGCTCTACAACTCGGAGTGGCTCGGACGGATGACGTTCGCCGACGTGATCACGCTTGCCAGCAAGTACACCGTTGCGCGCATGCTCGAGCGAGATGACTTCGAGAAACGATACAAAGCCGGAGAGCCGATCAGCATTCACGAACTGCTCTATCCGCTTGCACAGGCAATGGACTCCGTTGCGGTCGAAGCCGATATCGAGTTGGGTGGAACCGACCAAAAATTCAATCTGCTGGTTGGGCGCGACATCCAGCGCGAATACGGCATGGAGCCGCAAGTGGCGATTACGCTCCCGATCCTCGCCGGTACGGACGGCGTGGAGAAGATGAGCAAGTCGCTCGGCAACTTCATCGGGTTGAACGAATCGCCGAGAGATATCTACGGCAAGACGCTCTCGATCCCCGACAATCTCATCTACGAATATTTTCTCCTCACCACGAACGTCACCAACGTGGAGCTTGACGAAATCAGGCGTGCATTGGATGACCCTCAGACGAATCCCCGCGATCTCAAGCGAAGACTTGCGCGGGAGTTGGTAACGCTCTATCATAATGTAGAGGCAGCGCAAGCAGCAGAAGCAGAGTTCGATCGTGTCTTTGTCAAGAAAGATGTGCCGGATGAGATGCCCGAGATCGCTCTGGCAGCAGACCAGGGTGGAATGGGCATTGTCGAATTGTTAACTGCAACCAAGCTTGTTGCGTCGAAAGGAGAGGCACGTCGGATGATCGCGCAGGGTGCTGTGAGCATCAATGGTGAGAGAGTTGCCCATGAGAGCGCCTTCATTCAGTTGCGGGGAGATATTGTTGTGAAGGTCGGAAAGCGAAAGTTCATGAGAGTGCGGAGAGCATAACAGTTCACAATGAATATACCACAACAATCAGGGAGATGAGAAAGTGTATGTCCCACAAAAGATGTTCTTCACCAAAGGCGTCGGGCGACATAAGGACTACTTGCAGTCGTTCGAATTAGCGTTGCGGGATGCGCGCATCGAGAAGTGCAATCTCGTAACCGTATCCAGCATCTATCCGCCGAACTGCAAACGTATTCCAGCTGAAGAAGGGTTGAAGCTGCTGCAACCCGGGCAGATCACCTTCGCAGTCATAGCTCGCAACGCGACCAATGAGCCAAACCGACTCATCGCCGCATCCATAGGAGTAGCACAGCCAGCGGATCCCAGTCAGTACGGATACTTGTCCGAGCATCACCCATTCGGCGAAACGGACGAAAAGGCTGGCGAGTACGCAGAGGATCTCGCCGCAACCATGCTTGCTACGACTCTGGGCGTAGAGTTCGACCCCAACACCGCTTGGGATGAGCGTGAAAAACAATACAAGATGAGCGGCAAAATCGTTAAGACGTACAACGTCACGCAATCGGCCGAAGGACATAAGGACGGCATCTGGACGACAGTGATCGCTTGTGCCATCCTCCTCCCATAAACGAAAGCGCCTGAAGGGTTCTCCTTTCAGGCGCTGACTGTTGAGTACACTTCCTCTTTCTAATTTAGGGCCAATCGGTACTCATCGTAGTAGTTCATCACTTTCTCTACGTATGAAATCGTCTCTCGGTGGTTGCTGAAAACCCCCGAGCGTGGCTTCTGACCCACCCATACCTGCTGGTGAAGCGTGTAGTAGCGGCTCGACAAAAGAGGCAACGCATCGCGAACCGATGCCCATCGCATCGCGTCTTCGTTCATATACCGAGCGATATCTTGAGCATCGAACACGCGCCCAGGTCCTGCGTTGTATGCCGCAAGAGTAAGCCGGAGCCGATCGTTCTCTTCTGCCTCATCGAACAGCCTATAGAGCCTACTCAGATAATAGATCCCAGCTCGAATGTTGGCTTGCGGTTCCACGACGCTTTCCAAGTCTAACGCTTTAGCCACATCAAGCTGTGTTGCAGGCATGATTTGCATTAGTCCTTCTGCACCTACAGGACTGACAGCAGAGTCGAGAAAACTCGATTCTGCCTTCATCACAGCCAATGTGAGTCGCCAGTCGAAGCCATACTGGAGAGAGTACTTCCTGATCGTCTCTCCATAGCTCCTGATGATGTTACGGGTTGCCCAATCTATCTTCATAGGTCGAGGTGGCTGGACATGGGTGGTCGCAGCAGCTAGATTCTCGAACAACGACTCGCTATCCGAACCATCCAAAGCAATCAGATCAGCTTTCATCATCAGATTCTGGCTGGACGGGGTGCAACCCAACACCAGCAGGGGAATCGTGGCGAAGATTACCGAAATGTGCTTAAAGAGTTTCATTCTTACCTCCCTATTTGCAGTTCCCAAATGCGAACTTCCAAGCGAACTTCCACGTGAATTTCTAGTGGAGTGTTAAACGCCTTTTCTATGCCAAAGGGCATGAGAGACTTGTTAGAGTTCACACTTTGAAACCCGGTATTCAAAATAGGCTTCTTAGAAAGTATAAGCAAGTTACTTTTTCTTAAACATGTTACCTATCACAGGACACAAAAAGCCGGTCCATTTCGACCGGCTTTCGTCATTAACGGTAAAATTTGCAATATTTACTTTAAGAATCGTGTTTCGATTTGGTCGATCTTATCCACCCTATGTTTATGCCTGCCTCCAGCGAACCAAGTTTCCAGCCATACTTTCACGATTTCTTTGCAAACCTCAGACCCCGTAACCCGACTCCCGAGGGTCAGTACGTTGGTATCGTTGTGCTCCCGCGCGTTCCGAGCCACAAACTCATTGTGGCAGCAGGCAGCTTTAACACCGGGGACTTTATTCGCCACCACGCAGGAACCTATTCCAGCCCCATCGATCATAATACCCCTCCATGCCTCCCCACTCGACACAGCTTTGGCCACAGCATAGGCGAAATCTGGGTAATCACATGGATTTTCATCGTACGTGCCCACGTCGAGCACGGCGTAGCCCAATTTTTGGGTAAAAGGTTTGAGTTCCTCCTTCAACTTGAAGCCTCCGTGATCGCTGCCGAACACAACCACTTTTGATGGCTGATTTTGGACAGTTGGTTGCTCAACTGCTCGATCTGATGGAGAATTCATGGAAGTCACCTCCGACACACGGACGATTTCGATGCCGCGCTCGAGGGCGAGTTGGCTAGCGGCAGGTGTGGTGAGAGCTTGAGGCGGAATTTCGATACGTTTCTTTCCCTGAGAGAGTGCTTCACGTATCATCTCCTCGGTAACGAGCGGGCGGTGCATGGCGAGCCTATTGAGATGGGGAAGTGCCGAGTTGAAGAATTTCCAGACGCACGCGGGCGGTGCCGTTGGTTACAAGACCGAGCTCCATGGCGGCTCGCAGTGAAACGTCGATCACCCTTCCGTCTTTGAATGGACCTCTATCGTTAATACGAACTTCTGTCGATCGGTTGTTTTCGAGATTGACGACACGGACGACCGAGCCGAACGGCAACGACTTATGTGCAGCGGTCAAGGCGTGCATATCGTACTGCTCACCATTGGCTGTTCGCCTTCCATGGAAGTCATGCGCGTAGTAGGAAGCAATTCCTTCCAACTCATACTCATCATTCGACTGTGTGCTACTGTATCCTCCTGCACAACTGGACAGAAGAAACGATAACCCAAAGAAGAACAATACAAAGACCATGTACAGTACCAAGCGCATTATGAGAGGTAGTCGTTCATCTGTTTTCGCTTCAAGTAGTCGACGACATCTTTGACCTCTTGGGATTTGCCTCGCTTACAGATGAGTAATGCGTCGCCCGTATCCACAACGATGAGATCCCCGACCCCGATCGTAGCAATGAACCTTTCTTGAGAATAGATGTAGCAATTCTTCGTGTCCTTCTGCCACACCAAACCCGTGATGGCGTTGCCGTTTTCATCTTTCCCCGACATACGATACACTTCATCCCACGAGCCGATATCGTTCCAGCCGAAATTGCCGGGAATGATGTACACATCATCCGCCTTTTCCATCACACCATAATCGATCGAGACGCCGCGGATTACGCCGTAAGCTTTCTCGAGTGCAGCGTTATATTGTGGTGTTCCGATGGTTCTTTCAACTTTCATCAATTCTTCGTACAACTCTGGGAGGAAGTGCTCGATCTTTTTTAAGATGACATCCACGCGCCAGACGAACTGACCGCTATTCCAAAGAAAATCGCCGCTGGCGAGGAATTTCTCTGCGACCTGCAAGGAGGGTTTCTCAGCAAAAGTCTTGACGCGATAAACTCCCCGCGTGAAGAAAGGATTATGGACGCCATTTTCGTTGTACATTTGGATGTACCCATAGCCCGTCTCCGGGTATGTGGGTTGGATGCCGATGGTAATGAGACTGCCGGACTCCCTTGCAATCTCGACCGCTAGGCGAATGACGCGCTCGTACTCCACAAGATCGCTGATGAGGTGATCTGCCGGCAACACCACCATGATGCCCTGAGGATTGATTCGGCGGATGTGCAACGCCGCCAGCCCGATGCAGGGAGCGGTATTTCTGCCGATCGGCTCGACGAGAATTTTTCCATCATCGACATGAACAGCTTCGAGTTGTTTGCTCGCGAGGGGCTTCTGTGTTCTGTTTGTGACGACAAAACAATTCTGCACGCTGAGAAATCCCCCCAGGCGCTTGACGGTGTTCTGAATGAGCGTACCCTTACCGATGATCTCAAGCAGTTGTTTCGGCGATTTCTCCCGGCTGCGCGGCCAAAACCGCGTGCCGACACCGCCTGCCATAATAACGGGAAAAACATCGTTCATGTTCATAAGCATCTTCTTCGCAGACTCAGGAACGGTGACAGGACTTTCAAGATGAAAAAACCCCATTCCGTTGTGAGCGGAACAGGGTTTCGACTCAACAGTTGGCAAGCAGACAGCATCATAGGACTTTCCGACTGACGCGTAAACGGTTCAGTGCTCGAGCAAGCGCCGCCTGTGCGCGAGCGAGGTCGATTTCAGGATCGTGCTGACGCAGACGCTGTTCGGCGCGCGCCTTTGCAGCTTCCGCGCGCGGGACGTCGATTTCCGACGCTTTCTCGACCGCGTCGGCAAGCACCACAACATGGTTTGCCCTCACTTCCACGAATCCACCCGACGTTGCGTAGATGGTATCGGTGCCGTTCTTGTCTTTCAGCTTAATTTCTCCTACACCAATTGCAGTGAGGAAGGGAGCGTGGTCGTAGAGCACCTGAAAATTACCCTCGACACCCAGAGCGCTGAGACTGGTTGCCTCGTCCTCGAAGAGGACGCGCGTGGGCGTGATGATCTCGACCTGAAATGCTTTCTCGTACATGTCCTAGCTTTGCATCTTCGTTGCTTTCTCCACCGCTTCCTCGATGGTTCCGACCATGTGGAAGGCTTGCTCGGGGAGATGATCGTACTCGCCGTTGATGATACCTTTGAAACTCCGAAGGGTATCTTCCAGCTTCACATACTTCCCTGGATAGCCCGTAAATTGCTCGGCGACATGGAACGGTTGCGAGAGGAATTTTTGGATACGGCGCGCGCGCGCCACCGTCACTTTGTCTTCATCCGAAAGCTCGTCCATACCGAGAATGTTGATGATGTCTTGGAGATCCTTATACGCTTGGAGAATCTCCTTGACCTTCTTCGCAACCTGATAGTGCTCTTCGCCAACAACGTTGGGTTCAAGAATGCGCGACGTGGAATCCAACGGATCAACAGCGGGATAGATGCCCAACTCGGCGATCTGCCGACTCAACACTGTGGTCGCGTCCAAATGCGAGAATGTGGTCGCAGGTGCCGGATCGGTCAAGTCGTCGGCGGGAACGTAGATTGCCTGCACCGACGTGATCGAGCCTTTCTTGGTGGAGGTAATGCGCTCCTGCAACTCGCCCATCTCCGAGCCGAGCGTCGGTTGATACCCCACTGCCGAAGGCATGCGTCCCAGCAATGCGGAGACCTCCGAGCCGGCTTGCACAAAACGGAAGATGTTGTCGATGAAGAGAAGCACGTCCTTGCCTTCCTCATCGCGGAAGTATTCGGCAATCGTCAATGCTGTCAACGCAACGCGAGCACGTGCGCCGGGCGGTTCATTCATCTGACCGAACACTAACGCCGTTTTGCTCAACACACCTGACTCTTTCATCTCCAACCACAAGTCGTTTCCTTCACGCGTCCGTTCGCCCACGCCGCCAAACACCGAAAAGCCACCGTGTTGCTTGGCGATATTGTGAATCAGTTCCATGATGATCACGGTCTTTCCAACGCCCGCACCGCCGAACAGTCCTGTTTTCCCGCCCTTTGAATACGGTTCGAGAAGGTCGATCACCTTGATTCCGGTCTCGAATAATTCTTTCTTCGTGGAAAGGTCGGAAAACTTCGGGGCAGGACGGTGGATCGGATAACGCTTCTCTGAATTGATAGGACCCAACTCATCGATCCCTTCGCCGATGACGTTGATGAGCCTTCCCAATGCACTCGGACCCACGGGTACGGTAATAGGCCCGCCGGTGTCGTACGCCTTCTGCCCGCGTGCAAGCCCATCCGTCGAATCCATCGCGATCGTTCGGACAATGTTGTCTCCGAGATGCTGTTGGACTTCGACGATCAGGTCTTCTGCTTTGCCGTTGGTTTGAGGGCGAGGGATGCAAATGGCGTTGAGGATTGCCGGCAGCGAACCGCCGGTAAAGTCAATATCGACGACGGGTCCGATGATTTGGACGATCTTTCCTTCGTTCATTCAATTCCTTTCTGGGTAAAAGAGGCTGGCATGGCGAAATTCTCGGGCGATAAATTAGCGAAATCCTCTCTCAGAATCAACGAAGCTCGAAACGCCCCTATCCGTCGTGTGTGCATGAGAGGTGTCATCCGCGTTGCTTTTTGAGGATCGCAGCAACGATGCGCGCTCCATGTAACCTGCCGTTCTCGACGAAGATCTTGTTGTTATTCTTGCCGGCAACGATCGACCCGCACACGTACAAGCCGGGCACGTTCGTCTCCAGCGTCTCTTCGTTATGCACCGGAGCAAGCGTTGCAGGAACGATCTCCACTCCGTACTTGCGTAAGTGTTCAGTATCGGGATGGAAGCCGATCAGCACGAATGTAAAGTCGGTCTTCAGCTCGATGACCCCATCGGGAGTTTTTACCTGAATGCACTCCTCACGGATTTGTTTTACGGTCGAATTGAAGAGTGCCTTGATCTCGCCGTTCTTGATTCGATTCTCGATATCCGGAAGGATCCAATACTTGACCCCTCTGCTGAACTCTGGTCCACGGTGGATGAGCGTTACTCGCGCGCCATGCCTAAACAAGTCAAGGGCGGCTTCAACGGCAGAGTTTCTCCCGCCAACAACGGCAACATCGCGACCGAAGAACTCGAATGGTTCACGATAGTAATGAGCAACGTTGGGAAGTTGTTCGCCGGGCACGCCGAGCCTGTTGGGGTGATCGTAATATCCTGTTGCAATCACCACATTGTGCGTTCGGTATTCCTGGTGCCGCTCCGTGAGGATGCGAAAGCCACCTTCTTGCCTTTCTATCCCCACAACACCATCGAATGTGCGCACATCGAGCGCGTAGTGAGCCGCAACGCGCTGATAATACTTGATGGCATCGACGCGGGTAGGTCTTGTGGTCGAGACGATGAATGGCACCTCGCCGATTTCCAGCAATTCCGGAGTCGAGAACCAGACTAGCCCCGTCGGGAACCGGCGGATGGCATCGACAACGCTGCCTTTATCGAGCACAACCGTGGAGAGACCGGCACGCCGAGCCTCGATTGCGCACGCCAGTCCCGAAGGTCCTGCTCCAACGATCAACACATCAAACATCGCATGACTCCTCAAAAACACGTAGAGACGTTCGAGCGGAACGTCTCTACGCAGATTGACACAGGGTACGTTGTGAGCTGGAGATGGGATTTGAACCCATGACCTGCGGTTTACGAAACCGCTGCTCTACCGCTGAGCTACTCCAGCATGGAGGACTCATCAGAATAAAAAAAATCCGTTGGAGAATCAATCAGCAGCGAACACACAACCAGAGAGTTGAGAAACCAACTCTGGCTTTACGCGGTGGTCTCTCTCACCGTATCTATCCGATCTCCCTTGCCGATCCCGGCTTCGATCCGGGCAAGGGTAGCGGACCGCGATCGACAATCTCTGCGCTCGATATCTGAATCCACTCTGCATCCGGCAGCACTGAGCGTTGAGTCCACTCTGCAGCGACCTGCAATGCCTCGGCGCTCGGAATCATCTCGATGGTTTCCCACGGGCAGTACTTGACACAAAGCTTGCACCCAATGCACGCGTCGAGGTCGATCTCCACTAACTTTTTGTGCTGATCATATTCGGGACCGGGAACGGTGAGAATACAGTCCACAGGACAAAACTCGATGCACACTTCACAACCGGTGCACCCGGCTTGATTGACGACGGCAAGCTCGCGTGGACGTTTCTTCGCCTTGACTGGGGCGGAGGGCGATGCTTCGTTTGCCATGGCACCCACTCCTGTGGAAGTATATGGAAGAAGGAACAAAACTGCTTGACCAACTGCATTCAATTAATCGAAAACAGCGAAGAATTGCAAGGCATCCCTTTACAGAAGCATAACACATTCCTAACAGATTTTTTTCTTGTTTTTCAATTTGCCAATGTGTAAGTTTTTGGCGTCACGAAAGCTGACAAAAAACGAGCAAGCCCGTCTCGCGCCGATCTGGCGCCTCAACAACGTTCATCAATTTGTTTGATCGCCACACCACTAATCCACAAAGTACTCATACACACATATAGGAGATCCCCTATGAGGACTTCACTTACCGTGCTACGATGGCTGGCAGCAGTTATGGTTCTCAACATGCTTGCAAGCTCATTGGTCTTTGCACAAGGGGTCACCACCGCAGCATTGAACGGCAAGGTGACCAGCAAGACGGGTGAGCCGCTGCCGGGTGTCAACCTCATTGCTGTGCACGAGCCGAGTGGGACAAAGTACGGAACGAGCACGCGCGGCGACGGTCGTTACACGCTGCCGAATATGCGCGTTGGCGGACCGTACACGCTCACAGCTTCCATCGTCGGTTATCAGAAACAAACGAAGGAAGAGATCTATCTTCAGCTTGGGCAGACACTGAACCTTGACTTCTCCCTTGCTGAAGAAGCAGTTGCCGGACAGGAGGTCGTGATCGTTGCAGAACGCCCCACCGTGCTGAATGCTTCGCGCACCGGTGCAGCAACGTCTGTGGCAACCGAAGCTATTGCGAAGTTGCCAACCATTAGCAGAGTCATCGGCGATTTCACTCGGCTTACTCCACAAGCCAGCGGTCCCAATTCGTATGGTGGCATCGACAACCGCCTCAACAACGTTACGGTTGACGGATCGTACTTCAATAACTCTTTCGGCTTGGCAGGACAACCGGGAGACCGAACGGGTGTTGCACCCATTTCGCTCGATGCCATCGAGCAAGTCGAGGTGAACATCGCTCCGTACGATGTTCGGCAAGGCAATTTCGTCGGAGCCGGCGTGAATACCGTGACGAAGAGCGGCACGAACCAAATCTCCGGCTCAGCGTATTACATCTTTCGCCATCAGGGACTCGTTGGAACAAAGGCGGGTGATCTGTCACGCGATCCGGGAACGTTCAAGTATCGTCAAGTGGGCGTGCGCATTGGTGGACCGATCATTCCGGACAAGCTTTTCTTCTTCGGCAGTTTTGAGGACGAATCGCTGACGCAACCGGGTACGACCTTCAAGGCTCGACGGGACACCTCGACGCCTGTCGGCGGGAATATCACCCGCGTGTTGGCATCCGACCTCGATCGACTCAGCAGTTTCCTGAAGACAAATTTCGGATACGAGACCGGACCGTATGAGGGATACGATTTCAAAACCCCCGCACGGCGATTCATCGGCAAGCTCAACTTCAATCTCGACGAAAACAATAAGTTTATCCTTCGCTACAATCATCTCGACTCCGAAACCGACGTGTTAGTGTCGAACTCATCATCGCTCGGTGCCGGTAGCCGTCGCAGCAACACCAATGGTCTCAACTTTGCCAATTCCAACTACGGCATTCTCGAAAACATCCGCTCCATCGTTGGAGAGTGGAACTCGGTACTGAGCGAAGACATGGCGAACAACTTGATCGTCGGTTACTCTTACCACGATGAGAGCCGAAGCCAACGAGGGAAGTTTTTCCCGATGGTGGATATTCTCGAGGGCGGAAGCGTGTACACCACATTCGGATTCGAACCGTTCACGCCCAACAACGAACTGCGCTACAAGAGCTACCAGGTGCAGAACAACCTTTCAATCTTCAAAGAGAATCATACGTTCACGCTCGGCTTGAGCTTGGAGCGCTATCAGTCGGAGAACGTCTTCTTCCCCGGTTCGCAAAGCGTCTATGTGTACAACTCGCTCGCAGATTTCTATGCGGATGCCAACGGCTATCTTGCCAATCGCAACAGAGATACATCGACGGTTACGCTGAATCGCTTCCAAGTACGCTGGATGAACATTCCGGGATTGGACAAGCCCATTCAGCCGTTGAAGGTGTGGTACGGCGGTCTGTACGCACAGGATGAATGGCAAGCGACCGATAGGCTGAAGTTGACGCTCGGTTTGAGAGTGGACGTTCCGTACTTCGAGAAGACGGGGTACAAAAACGTGAACGCCGACACCACCACATTCCGAGACGAAACCGGAGCGCCGGTGAAGTACCAATCGGAAAAGTTACCCGACCCTAATCCTCTGTTCTCGCCCCGATTGGGATTCAATTGGGATGTCACGGGCGACCGCAGCACACAAATCCGCGGCGGCACCGGCATCTTCACAGGACGCCCCGCATACGTCTGGATCTCCAACCAAATTGGCAACACGGGCGTTCTCACGGGTTTCGAGAGCTTGACGAACACCCGACGAAGACCATTCAATCCTGACCCGAACCGCTACAAGCCGACGAACGTGACCGGAGCACCAGCTTCGAGCTACGAATTAGCTTTGACCGACCCGAACTTCCGATTCCCCCAGTTGTGGAAGAGTAACCTTGCCATCGACCAGAAGCTCCCGTGGGGGCTGATTGGAACGGCTGAGTTGGTGTACGCTCGCGACGTGAACGGCATCTACTACATCAACGCAAACCTCCCTGCAGCGCAAACCCGCTTTGCAGGACCTGACAATCGCCCACGCTGGACGAGCAACCGCATTAACAATGCGCCGGGCAACCAAATTGCCAACGCGATCGTGCTCAAGAACGAGAGCAAAGGATACGCATGGAGCGTTGCGGCAACGATCGAAAAACCGTGGAGGGATGGATTCTTCCTCAAAGCTGCATACAGCTACGGCATCTCCAAGAACACCGTCGATCCCGGGTCCATCGCCTTCGGTTCCTGGGCAACAAATCAACATTCCGGCGATCCGAACAATCCGGGACTTGGCTTTTCCTCTGCATTGGCCGGAGGTTCGCCGGGGCATCGTATTTTCCTCGCTGCGTCGTATCGCGCGGAGTACTTCGACTTCGGCGCAACCACGGTCTCGCTGTTCTGGGAAGGGTCGAGGAATACGTTCCTTGGCTTCGGCAATTTCAGCTTTACCTACAGCAACGACATGAACGGCGATGGCGGCACGAACGATTTGATTTACATCCCGCGTGACGCAAGCGAGTTGACCTTCCAGCAGTATACAGCGAGCGGCGCCACGTTCACCGTCCAACAGCAGATCGACGCGTTCAATCAATACATCAACAATGATTCTTACCTCAGCAAGCATCGTGGTGGGTACGCCGAACGCGGCGCCGCTATGTTGCCGATGGTGTTCCGTGCGGACGTGAGCATTGCGCAGGAGTTCTTTACGAATCTCCTCGAGAGGAGAAACGCACTGGAGGTTCGGATCGATCTGCTGAACGTCGGTAACTTGCTGAACAAGAAATGGGGCGTCGGCAAACGCTATCGCTTCACCAGCAACAACAGCGTCCAGCCGTTGCAGTACATGGGCGTTACAAGCGCAGGTGTACCTCAGTTCCGGTTCAGGAACACGGGCAACCAGCTCCTGACCGATCCGCTCGAGCAAACCACCGAGATCACCGATGTGTTCAGAATCCAGTTTGGCATTCGGTACACGTTCAACTGATCGTTGGGTCGTTTGTTGACCAACCTCATGGAAAACCCCGCTACCTGTGAAAGGAGCGGGGTTTTTCATTTTTATAGTGACGCTGAAGGGAGGGCAAGCAATGAAGGAAGCGTCATGGAGCATTGACGCGACGTTCGAGCAACGCGAGGGTCGTCGTCGCTGCCTTCTCCCAATCGAACTGCCGTGCCCACTCAATGGCGTTGTGTGTCAGACGTGTGCGTAATTCGGTATCGTGCAGAATGCGGACGATCTTGTCGGCAAGGTCGGAGACATTTCCAAATTCGTAGAGCAAGCCTGTCTCACCATCCCGCACCGCATCTCTCAATCCTTCCACATTACTGGCAATGACGGGCGTACCGCACGCATTCGCTTCGATGACGGTCAGCCCCCACCCCTCTTTGGATGATGTTGTCACCTTGCACCACATGCGCTGCAAGAGGGCGATCTTCTCCTGCTCGTTGACGAATCCCGTGAAGTGCACGGTGTTCTCCAGGTGCAACTCCCGTGTCATTGCTTCAAGCCGCGGTCGATCATCACCTTCACCCACAATTACGACCTGAAGCTCGGGCACCGCGGCAAGAACCGTCGGCAGTGTGCGCAGCAGATGCTCCACGCATTTGTAGCGCTTCAATCTCCCAAAATATCCAATCAGCGGTGGAGAACTTTTCTGTGCGCCTTGCGTGTGGTGGGTTCGATGATCGACGCCATAGTTGATGAGAGCAACGGTGGCGGGATCGAATCCGGCTGCGAGCAGCTCGCGGTACGTGCTGGGCGAGCCGACGATAAAGGGAATGTGCCGTCGCTTGTAGAGCGCCACGGCCCATCGCTCCATCCAATACACGTAGGAAGCGAGGAGAGCGTTCGTTTCTAAAAAAATACTTTTGCCGAACAGGTGATGCGTGATGCCGTAGATCGGTCTGCGAACGTAGAGCGGCGTGAAGAACGGAATCTTGTTCATATCGTCCACGACGATGTCGAATTTCATCGAGCGAAGCCGTACGAGATACTCGAACGCGAAGCGCATGTTAAAAAGATAGCGCCCGCCTCGCCGCAGGACGTGAATGCCGTCGATGTCTTCTTCCGGTAGGGCATGGTGAAACGATGAACAGATGAGCGTTACCTCGTGTCCCATGCGTGCAATGCGCGAGAAAACTTCATGCAAGTGTACTTCAGCACCGCCGGCAAGCGGATTCTTGATGTCCTGCCAATTGACGACGAGAATCTTCATGCAGTGCGAGGAACGGCATCACGCTCCGTTGCACGGAGTCCCGCGAGCCAGTAGTCGTACACGTCGCGGAGCGTTTGCTCCAAGGGAATCGCCGGCTCCCACCCCGTTGCGCGGTGCAGGCGGTCGTAACTGGCAACGATCACGGGAATGTCATAGGGCCGAATGCGTTCGCGCTCCTGCCGAATCTGAACGTGAAGACCGGTGTGCTCTTCGAGGGTGGTGAGTATAGAACGAATCGGGACGGCGCGGTTGGAGGCGACGTTGAATACGAACTCATCCGAGCGGCGATTGAAGAGCGACCAATACGCACGAACAACGTCGCGCACATCGGTAAAGTCTCGCTGCACATCGATGTTTCCCACGTGGATGACAGGTTCTTGCATGCCCAGACGGATGCGTGCAAACTGGCGTGCAAAATCGGAGACAACAAATGAAGGATTCTGCCGAGGACCGGCATGATTGAAGGGCCTGACGATAACGACATCGACACCGAAGAACCGCGCGTACTGTTGCGCAATGAGGTCGATGCTCGCTTTGCTTGCCGCATAAGGATTGTTCGGAGCGATCGGTGTCTCTTCGGTGAGCGGAAGATGGGGCGCATTGCCGTACACTTCTCCGCTGCTGACCACGAGCAGGCTGATGTATCCTCCTGCGTGTGTGCGCACTTTGCGCGCAGCCTCCAGAACCGCAAGTCCGCCGAGGAGGTTTGCTTGAAATGTTCCCATCGGATCATCGAGTGAGGCGGGCACGAACGCCTGCCCTGCGATGTGCAACACGCGGTCGGGACGAAGTTCATCGAACAGCTCGTCCATCCGACCGGCATCACTTACATCCGCTTGGTGCAGCGTAAGCGATTGTCGGAGATGGGCGATATTGCGCAGCGGAGCGTCGAGACGCATCACCGTGCCGTGAACGTCCACCCCGCCGACAGCAATCAACGCTTCGGCAAGGTGACTTCCCACAAATCCATCGATGCCGGTGATAAGCACGCGCATGATGTCAGGTGATGCCGTGAAGTTTTTTTAAGCGTGCGAGATCGGCATCGACCATCATGTGCACCAACTCCGTGAAACTGACGCGCGGCTTCCAACCGAGGACGCGTTTGGCTTTGCTCGGATCGCCGACGAGTTGATCCACTTCGGCAGGCCGGAAGAACTTCTTATCCACTTTGACGTACTTCTTCCATTGCAAGCCCACATGGTCGAACGCGATCTGGGCGAACTCTCTCACCGTGTGGGTTTCGCCCGTTGCGACAACGAAGTCCTGTGCTTCTTTCTGTTGCAACATCAACCACATTGCCTCGACGTAGTCACCGGCGTATCCCCAATCGCGTTTCGCGTTGAGGTTGCCGAGCCGAAGCTCTTTGGCAAGCCCGAGCTTGATGCGAGCAACGCCGTCGGAAATTTTTCGGGTGACAAACTCGAGTCCGCGCCGCGGCGATTCGTGGTTGAACAAAATCCCCGACACCGCGAACATGTCGTAGCTTTCACGATAGTTGACGGTGATGAAATGGCCGTACACCTTCGCCACCCCATACGGGCTGCGCGGATAGAACGGTGTCTTCTCGTTCTGCGGAATCTCCAACACCTTGCCGAACATCTCGCTGGAACTTGCCTGATAGAACTTGATTTTCTTGTTGACCAAGCGAATCGCTTCGAGCATCTTGGTGACACCGAGGGCGGTGAATTCGCCTGTCAGCGCCGGTTGAATCCATGACGTGGGAACGAACGATTGCGCTGCGAGATTGTAGATCTCGTCGGGGTCAGCTTCTTCGATCAAGTCGATGAGCGACAACTGGTCGAGAAGATCGGCTTGGGCAATCGTGATCTTGTCGCGTAGATGTTCGATGCGTTCGAAGTTTTCGGTGCTGGCACGGCGCACCATGCCCGTGACTTTGTACCCTTTCGACAAAAGGAATTCCGCCAGATAGGAGCCATCCTGGCCTGTCACGCCGGTGATGAGTGCTCGTTTCACTGTTTGGTCCGTTGTGTATCCTGTTTGGTGGCTGCATTCTGCGCGGCGAGTAACGCTTGCAATTGCGTGATGCGTTGCTGAATGTTCGGGTCGCCGGGATAGCGTTGCTCGAGCCAGCGCAGCACATCAATCGATTTCTGATAGTCTTTTCTGTTCTCGTACAAATCCAACAACACGCGGACGGGATTCCAGTAGGAGTTCATGTTGAACATGCCGCTTTGGAGTGCCGCCCAGCATTCCGGCTCCACCTCAGCCATGATCTCGTCGTACTTCTCTTTCTTCCCGAGGCGGAGATAGAACGCAGCGATGTCGGAGGCAAGCTCCCAGCCCATCGGGATTTTCGATCGCGGGAGGAGGTACTCCATGCGATCCAGAACCGCCAGAGCCTTTTGTGCGTTGCCGGCAGCGTTGGCATAATGCAGCGCAAGCCGAATGAAGGCGGAGCGATAGTTGACCATCAAGCGTGTGGTGTTCTCGTCGAAATACACGTTGGGATCGTTGATGCCGCGCCACTTGTAACCGTATTGAGGCGTCTTGGAGAACCCTTGAGGCTCGTTGTAGAGATTTGCCTCGAGAATCTGGACGTTGATGCCGCCATCTTCTCTGTTGGGCACACGACGGGGCTCCAAGCGCCATGCCAAGCCGTTGAACCACAAATACTCATCAAGCCCGATCTTGCTGTCGGGCGAGCACGTGACGGCAAAGTAGATCGGGCGTTCCCACCGATTGGAGAAGATGATGTCCTGGACTAAAATGTCTTGGACACGTATCGCACTGATATTACCGAACTGGAGTGTCGGGCGCATGGTGAATTCGATCTTTCCCTTGTTGATCTCTGCCGTATCCGTCACGCCGAAGCGTGCATACACTTCGCGCGGAACCGGCAGTGCCAACTTCCGTTCTTGAAATTGAATCGGTCCGATGTTTTCAATTTCCCTGTCGCTCAAGCTCATCGGAACAGGCTTCGCTTCGGGATAATACGGCTTCTGCTTCATCTGCTTGATGTACCACGGCGTGTTGATCAAGCTCAGGTTCACGATCCGTACATCGCGTCGTATCCCTTCGACATCCTGCAGGCACCACAGCGGAAATGTGTCGTTGTCGCCGTTGGTGAACAAGATGGCATCCGGCTCGCACGTCTGCAACATGTTGTACGAATAATCCCATGCAACGTAGTTGCCGCTACGATCGTGCTGGTGATAGTTCATGCGAATCATGTTTGCGGGGATCGCCGCGGTAAAGAGCACCACGCACGCCGCACTGATCGCCAACACGTACTTGGGTTGCGCGCGTCTAAAACGATCGATGATGCCGACCACCCCGACCGCGATCCAGAGCGAAAAGACATAGAAGGCGCCGACGTAGAAATAATCACGCTCGCGTGGCTGCGGTTCCTGCTGGTTTTGGTACAAAGCAAGAACGGGACCGAGAACAATGAACATCACCACAAACACCAATCCCATCTTCCAATCTTTCTTGAACTGCCACCACAATCCAAACAACCCCACAAGGAAGGGAATACCGAGTGTGTCCTTCCACGCCACGCCGGAATCTTGCACATCGCTCTCCTGCCCGATGTAGTTCCATCCAACATAGCGGAAGAACATGTGGTTGAGCTGATACCGAATGAGGAAATCCAGGTCGCTGGAGTAGTTGGTATAGATACCCTGATGCTGTGGTTCTTGACTATAGCGTCGTTGCAGGATCGGTGCATCGCCATACTGTTCGCGGCCGAGATAGGCAGTGAGCCGGGCAAGATTGCTCGGGTCGTTCTCGTTCATCGGCGGATTCTGATTCGCTCGGATGATCACGCTGGTGTACGTGCTGTAGCCGAAGAAGATCATCACGCCGGTGAGCAGCGCGATATGCAGCATCCGCTTCTTGTGCACATAGCTGTAATAGACACCATACAACGCTGAGAGCAAGATCGCCCAAGGGATGTACTTGAAGATTTCCGCCTTCGTCTTGCCGAATTCCCCGTCCATCATGCCGGGCATCCACTTGACGATGCCGGGATAGACGACGAAGAAAATCGCCACTGCGACAGCGCCGAATTTCATAAAGCTCTTCAACGAAAACTCGTAGCGCTTGAAGTAGATGATCATCAAGACGGGAAAGATGCTCAGGAGCGCCAGCAAGTGGACGCCCAACGAGAGTCCGATGAGATAGGCGATCAGCAGAATATACCGTTCACCCGATTCGGTTTCCGATCGTTCGAGCCACCGCATCGCAAGCCATATGATGGTGGCAAGAAAGAACATGCTCGCGCCGTACACTTCTGCTTCGATCGCGTTGTCCCAGTAGGTTGTGCCGAACGCGAGCGACATTGCACCGATGAACGCGCTGCCGTACACGGCGATCATATCCGCCAGCGTCGCCGGCATGCCTCGCATCTTGATGATGACCCGTACGATGACCAGATACAAAAACATGATGGCAAGTGCGCTGAGCACCGCCGACAGAGCATGCGCCCGAACCGCAAGATCCGACGCGAACGGAATCATCATCACGATACGCGTCAAGAACAAGAACAGGGGCGAGCCGGGAGGATGCGGAACCTGCATCATGTACGCGGCGGCGATAAACTCGCCAACATCCCAGAACACAACCGTTGGGGCAAGCGTGAGGGCATACACCACCATCGGTAGGAGAAACGCCGCGATGGCGATGGTGCGATTGATGGTTTTATGCGTCATGGATCGGCCTTGAATGAAGGGGATATTCCTTCGCCCCCTCACCCGCGGTGAGAGTGCGAAACAGTGTAAAGATAGAGGAAAAGGGGGTGAGTTTCAACGAACGTTCTCCGCGTGGTCCTGACATCTCTTACATCAGCAGAAAGGATTTCAACTCATCGAACGATGAAAAGATCATGGTCGTACAACCCAAAACCCATCCCGGAATGTCGGCGTACGGCATTGCGGTCACCATGTACACCGGCTTCCCGAAATGACGCGCAATGGTCAGCTCGCCTTTCGTTCCTGCTCCACGCATTGCTGCGTCGTCCCAGTAGCAGATCATCAGATCCGATCGCTCGGCGATCTCGTTGCAATCAAGCTCCACCAAGCGCGACACGATCCTTGCATACGCGACAATGTCGGTGTGCTTCAGCGCGCGAACATCGACATGAGGATAGTGGGTGGCAAGGAATCGCTCGCTTTCGTAATTGGGATTGAAGACTTGCGCATGAAGCTGCTCTTCGAGCCATTGTTGCACATGGCGTCGCCACCCCTTTCCTTCGTCCGCTGCATACTCCATCCCTCCGGAAAGATATACGCGCTTGGGATTGTGCATACGTCTGAACTCCTCATCGTGGAGAAAGCGCTATCGCAGCGCATCGAGCGCATAGACATCGACGGTCGGAAGGACGAGCAGATACAACAACCATAACGTCGCCCCGACGGTCAAGGGAATCAGGAGATTGTCGTCGATCGAACTTCCCCATGCCTCGACGATCGTGCCGACAACCGCCGAAGCCGCAGCGATGGCGTATTCAGCGGCGGTGCCCGTCAGTTTCGGCGCAACAGCAACCACCACGAGCGCGCTGAAGAAAAATGCGGCTGCTCCTTCCAAGCTTTTCCGTAAGAAGCGACGACGGCCATAGAGTCGTCCCACCAGTGCTGCAAGCGTATCGGAAACGATCAGGAACGCAAAGGCGGTGATGAAGACAACTTTTGGAAAGAGCCAGATGAACAGGCACGCCGAAAGCAGCACGTACGTTGCTCCGTTGAGCCGGCGAGCATCCTCATCCAACTCATGTTTGCGCAGCAACCAACCGAACAAGCGGTGATACAGTTCGCGCGTCGGCCGATGATAAACCCGTGCGAGATCCGTCAGACCGAAAACGAGCGTCAAGGGGATGAGGATACTCAGCGCCGTCGCTTTTTCGATAAAGTAGTAGATAATGGGAATAGAAAGCGAGCAGAGGTGGATGCCCTTGCGGACAAGCTCCACGGCATAGCTCTGCTCGACATTCGGAAGATCGGTCATTTCTTGGAATGGGAAGACTCGACGGCGGCGGCGGCTTGTCCATTGCCACGTCGTTCCACCGGCGGCAATTCTTCACCGCGCATGATTGTATCGATCTCGTTCGCATCGAGGATCTCGCGTTCGAGCAACGCCTTCGCAAGCTTGTGCAACAAGTCGATGTTTTCGGTGAGAATGTTTTCCGCTCGCGCCATTGCCGTTTCGACGATATTCCTCACTTCTTCGTCAATAGCGATGGCGGTTTTCTCGCTGTAGTTTTTGTGACGTGTGATTTGCCGTCCGAGGAAGATTTCTTCATCCTTCTCGCCGTAGGTAAGAGGCCCGAGGCGTTCACTCATCCCCCACTCACACACCATCTTGCGCGCAATATCCGTTGCGCGCTCGATATCGTTCCCGGCGCCGGTCGTCAACTCGCCGAAGATGATCTTCTCCGCCGCCCGCCCTCCGAGAGCATAACAGATCATCGCCTCGAGATATTTTTTCGAGTACGTATGCTTCTCGTCGATCGGCAGGTAGGTGGTGAGACCCAATGCCCTGCCACGCGGGATGATCGTCACTTTATGGACAGGAGCCACGAGCACATGACCGATCTCGTGGTAGGAAGTCACTTTCTTCTCTTTTTCGGAGATGATCATGCTTTTCCTCTCCATACCCATCATCACTTTATCCTTGGCTTCCTCGAAGTGACGCATCGTCACGGCGCGGGCATTTTGGCGAGCGGCGAGCAGTGCGGCTTCGTTCACGAGGTTTGCCAGCTCGGCACCGGCAAGTCCCGGTGTGCCTTTGGCAAGGATTTCCACATTGACATCTTCAGCGAGCGGAATGTTCTTCGTGTGCACACGCAAGATGCCTTCGCGTCCCTTCACATCGGGGCGATCGACCACCACCTGCCGGTCGAAGCGTCCGGGGCGCAAGAGCGCAGGATCGAGCACGTCGGGGCGGTTGGTTGCAGCAATGATGATGACCCCGCTGTTTTGCTCGAACCCGTCCATCTCCACCAACAATTGATTGAGCGTTTGCTCGCGTTCATCATGGCCGCCGCCCAACCCTGCGCCACGATGGCGTCCTACGGCATCGATCTCGTCGATGAAGATGATGCATGGAGCGTTCTTCTTTCCTTGCTCGAACAGATCGCGCACACGGCTTGCCCCGACCCCGACGAACATCTCGACGAAGTCGGCACCGGAGATAGAAAAGAACGGCACGCCCGCTTCACCCGCAACGGCGCGTGCCAAGAGCGTTTTTCCCGTTCCCGGCGGTCCGAGTAACAGAACGCCGCGAGGAATCTTGCCGCCTAATTTCTGGAACTTCGTCGGCTCCTTCAGGAACTCGATGATCTCCTGGAGTTCGAGCTTCGCTTCGTCGGCACCCGCCACGTCGAGGAACGTCACCTTCGGCGCTCCCTCGCTCAGCATCTTTGCGCGGCTCTTGCCGAACGAGAAAATACCCTTGGGTCCCGCACCTTGCATCCGCCGCATGATGATGAGCCACACCACCACCAAGAGCACCCAGGGAAGCAAGCCGAACAAGCTGTTGATCCAGGTGTTGTCCTCGCGAACAACGGTGAACTTCAAGTTCCGTTCCGTCCATTCTTTGATGACCGCACTGTCCATAATGGGAAGCGTGAGCCAGAATTTTCGCACCGGCAGATTCTTCCCGTTGCGTACGACGTACTTCTGTTCGCGTAGCTCGCCGTGGAAGTCATAGTTGGTCAGTTCCGACTTCTTGATGGTTGCTTCTGCAATGTCGTTGTTTTCCAAAAACGCGCGGTATTCGGTGAAGGTGATTTCAACCTCGCCCGCCTCGGTACCTTTGAACAGCGTCATCACGAGAAACACCATCAGGATGATGGCGGACCAGCTCAAGACGACCTTCAGGACACGGTTCCAGTTGAACTCGTCGTCCGGACGCATCTGTTGATTCGGACGCTTCTTCCCCGGACGCGGAAAGTTGCGCCGGCGGTCTGTCTCTCCCGAACGGCGTGCACCGTTCTCTGCTTTCTTCTGTTCGTCCATCTCACCCTCGTGTTCGTTCATTCATTTCGTTTGCAAGCGGTAGATCGCCTTCAAATGGCGCAGGCGTTGGGCATAGTCCAGACCGTAGCCGATGACAAAATCTCTGGGGATGGTGAACCCGATATAGTCGATCGTGATGGGCGACTTCACCGCCTCTTTCTTGTACAATAACGTAACAACGCAGAAGGATTTTGGGTTCTGTTGCATGATCAGGTTGCGGATGTACTCCATCGACAGTCCCGAATCGATCACATCTTCCACAATGATGATGTCCCTGCCTTCTACCTGGCAATTCAAATCTTTCAACAGCTTCACGTTGCCCGAACTAATCTTGGCATCGCCGTAGCTCGAAAGTTTGAGAAAATCCACTTCACAGTCAATCGTCACCTCGCGGATCAAATCGGCAAAGAACACGAATGAACCGTTCAACACGCCGATGAAGACGGGGATGGTGCCCTTATATTGCTTGCTGATTTGTTGAGCAAGCTGCTTGACTCTCGTCTTGATCCGCTGTTGGCTCAGCATGACAACGAACGTATCACCGTTGACGAGAATCTTCTTCTTGTTAAGCCCCATGCGATTTGTGTGTTGTAAAGAACTGGAGTTTCATCACTCGTCGCGTTTCCGGTGTGACTTTGAATCGGTCGTCAAGGCGCAAGCCGCACACCCACACCACTTCGCCATCGCTTGTTTCGAGAAGAGGGATGTGCCGCTTCTCGTACAGCGGAATCTTTTCATCGACAAAAAAATCGCTGATCTTCTTCTTGCTCTTCATGCCGAGGGGAACGAACCAATCCCCTTCAGCCCACGACCGCAGGACCAAGTCCTTTGCCAGCAACTTCTCGGCATCAACGTACTCTGCTTGCTCTCCATTGACGACGATGTTCTGCACGTCGAGCACTTCCGAGGCGAAGGTAAACCGGTCGAAGTGATAGCGCCGGTTGGGAAGGACCACCACGCGAAAGTTCGTTGTCTCCTCTTCTCGGCGGAACACCAAGCTCTCGCGGTCCCGATACACCATACAGTCATTGCCGATCGGGACCCACGACCCCGTCAACCCTTCCGTCAATTCGAGCATGCGTTCGATGTGTTCGAATTCCGGCTTCCGGTTAGCGAACGCTTGTGCAACCTGCATGAGCAGATACTGTTGGAGCAAGCGTGGCAGTGTCCGCAAACGAGGAATGGCGACGTGCAGCTCGGTGGTGCTGTCGCGCGTAACCACCGCCTCGTAATGCTCGCGAGCCGTCACAGTGAGAAATGCTTCAAGCTCGCGAAAGACCTCCGCCGAACGATTGAGTGTTTGAACGAGATGGGGATTGACGTTCTGCCGGATAATCGGGACGATGTTGTGGCGCAGGTAGTTGCGCGTGTAGTAGTCCTGCTCGTTCGACGAATCGTTGCGGAACGGCAGCTTTTCTGCCGCAGCATAAGCTTCGATCTCGCGCCGCTCCGCGAACAACAGCGGCCGGATGATGCGCCGATCCTCACGGTACACGGGAATGCCCGCCAGCCCGGCGACCCCGGCACCGCGGAAAAGGTTCAGCAACATGGTCTCGGCATTATCGTCCGCATTGTGAGCGGTTGCGATCTTATCGAACCCGCTCGAGAGAAGAAGATTGTCAAAGAACTCATAGCGTAATCGACGCGCAGCTTCCTGAATGCCGATGGCGTGCTGTTGTGCGTATGCAGCAGTGTCGGCACGATCGACGTACGGCTCGAAGCCGTAGGAGCGCGCTCGCTGGACGACAAATCGTTCGTCCTCCTCCGACTCCTTGCCGCGGAGCTGGAAGTTGAAATGCGCAACGATGATCGAGAGCCCCAGCGCCTCACGCTCCTTCGCAAGCAAATCGAGCAAGACCATCGAATCCACGCCGCCGCTGACGGCAGCGATGACTCGCTCACGTTCTTCCATGAGACGCCGTTTGCGGCTGTACTCATGGAATCGTGTCAAAAATGACCTCGGCGAAAGCATACCGCGAAGTCGTTCTCCCTTTCGAACATATGATACGCATTTTGACGGTCTGATGCTAACGAGCGCGAGCGGGCTACAGGCGAAGCAGATACATCGCCGTGATGTCGTCGCTCTGTAGTGCAGAAGCAGTAAAGCGTGCAACATCGGCGAGCAAACCGCGCACAAACTCCTCCGCGCGGGCGGGCTTGGCGTTCACGAAGTATGTCTTCAGCGCGTTGTCATGGTCGTAGAGTTGGCCGGTGCCCTTCATGGCTTCCGTCACCCCGTCGGTGTAGAGCAGAACCCTGTCGCCATGGTCGAGCTGGAGCGTGTCATGTTCGTAAGGGAAGTCCATATCGATCATGCCGAAGGCGATACCACCCTTACTCAATTCCAGCAGCGTGCCGTCGCTGCGCAATACGTAAGCGGGATTGTGCCCTGCATTGATGGTGCGCAGCGTACCGCTGGCATGATCGAGAATGCCGACAAGCGCGGTGATGTACCGCTCGGCGGTCGAGGCACGATGGATAGCTCGATGCAGACGCTGGGCAATCTCTACCAATGTTCCGGTTTGCTCCAAAAACGCCGTGAGGTATGCGTGAAAACTACTCACCAAGAGTGCTGTAGGAATTCCTTTGCCCGCCACATCGGCGATCACCATTGCTATGCGTCCATCGCCGAGAGGAATGCAATCGTAATAATCCCCACCAACAGCTCTTGTGGGAATGTTGGCGCCAAAGATATCGTAACCCGCAATGCGAGGCAACACTGTGGCCAGGATGCGTTGCTGAATCGACGCGGCAAGCGCAATATCCTGCTCGATCTTCTGGCGTTCCAATTCCTGCTGCTGGAAGAATGCACTTTCCACAACCGCATGCACCTGTTGTGCAACGGCATCGAGGAGAAGTTGATCCGTTTCGTCGAAGGGAACGGGCCCGGTACGGCTATCCTTCTCGTACAGATCGAACAGGAAGGGCGAACCGCGAAACGTAAAGCGTGACCGAATGTGATGAGCGCTCTCCGAAGGCTTCCGAGGTTGTGGAGCGTTGGGAAAGACAAGCGTCTCGGCAACCGTCTTTCCCACCTTCTTCCTGAACGTCCCCCACGAAGCGTTCGTCAACGACGGTGCACGCTCCAATGCAAGCGCCTGCGGCGCAATATGGTTCTTGCCTCTGGTCATCTCGATGCCGGTGTCGATCAAGCTATTGAGTTGCAGCAGGCGATGATTGAGAGAGAAGATGAGCGCTTTCTCCTTCCGCTGTTGCAGGTGAACATGGTATGCAGCAGCAAACATTTGGAGAAAGATGTGGATGGAGAGTTTTTCGAGCGACGAGTATGCCGCACCACCCAGCAGCCGACCAAGGACGACGCCTATCGACGAGCGATCGCTCAACGGATGAACTGCGGCGACCTTGGGAGTTTTGCCGCCGAAGCTCTTCAACGCAAAAGCTTCTGGTGTATCGCCCAAACATGCTTCGTCCTCATCTCCTTCCTTACCGTACAGCTTCTCCCACACAGAGTGTGGAGTGGACGTGTAGTACACTCCGATGTTCGTCGTGACCAGATTACCGCTCAGGATGTGAAAGAAGCGACGAGCAAGATCCTTGAGATGCGATGCCCGCGTGAGCGTCTCGAAACTTTCTTCGAGCGAGCCCATCTGCAACGCCAGCCGTTCTTCCGACACCGATGCCATCGCAGGAGCGCTCCTCATTGTTGGGCGAACGATTGGAGTGCGTCCTCAACGGACTTTTCTTTTCCCGCAAAATTGAACAATCCCATGATCGAGAGCATCTTTTCGACGCCGGGATCGAGATTGGTGAACACGAGTTTGCCGCCCACTTCCTCTAACCGCTCGATGATCTCGATGAGAAACGACATACCGATAGAATTAACGACCTTCGACTGCGCAAGATCGATGACCACACGCTTGACCCCACCTGTGAAATGTTTGTTGAACTCCTCTGCGATCGCTTGTCCTCCTGTGTTGTTGACGTATCCCGACGTGGCAACGACGAGACAATCACCGCGTGTCTCGGCTGTCAGCGAGAACTCCTGTTCCATACGTGATCCTTTACTGCAATTTCTTGATCAGTGTAATTTTCGTGCCCGTCGCTTGTGGCTCGATGCGGAAATCATCTGACATACTCTTCATGAGATAGACTCCCCATCCGCGTTTGTT
Organism: Ignavibacteria bacterium; assembly: GCA_040290295.1. Classification (GTDB taxonomy): domain Bacteria; phylum Bacteroidota; class Ignavibacteria; order UBA10030; family UBA6906; genus CAADGV01. The sequence goes on along the minus strand of PSMW01000032.1, from coordinate 4,773 downwards.
CGCATCGCCCATTTTTTTTCGATCTCCGGCGTCGGAAGCTTCGTTGCGTCGAACCCCTTCCCATAGTCGCGTATGAAGATCGTGAGTTCTTCTTTGTTCATGGTGAACGCCACCTCCACCACGGGATGCTCCTCGCCGGTATGTTCCAACGCATTGATGATCGCTTCGGTCACCAACACGCGCGCTTCGGCGATCTTCGCCCCATCGATTCCCATGTAGTGCCCCAAGCGTTCGAGGCCCTCCAGCGCCACCAGTTCGATGATATCCGGCACCTTCGGAAGTTCGATTTTCAATGTCAGGGTGTTTGTCATGTGTGTGTGGCGAGCATGGGATTCTCCTGTTTGAATTGAATGGCAATTATGGTGATGTCGTCTTCTTGCGCGGTGCCGTCCATCCAGTGTTCGCCTGCCTTGCACAATGCTGCAATGAGCGTTTCGTGCGTCGCCTCAGGCGTTTGGAGAATGACGTGATGGATGCGCGCGTAATCGAACATCTCTCCCGCAGTGTTCTTTTGTTCGGGCAGCCCGTCCGATATCAACAGGAGCAGATCCCCTTCACGAAGCTCTTCCTCGTGTACAACGTACGAAAAATTCTTCATTGCGCCTAATGGCATGCCTTTCAGCATCACCTCATTCACCGTACGACTCGCCCTGCGGAAGATGAACACCGGGGGCATGCCCGCAGTCGCAACCGCGATACGCTTACCGTCGATTTTGAGCAGCGTCAGCGCCATCAGCAATCGTCCCATTTTGATGTTCTTAAGAGCGGCGCTGCTGTGATTCAAGAACGATCGGATGTCGAGCCGAGCGGCGTCGGAGGTGAATAGCCCTTTGGTCAACCGGAAGACCCTCTTGCTCACGATAACGTTTGAATCGGCCTGACGAGCGATCGAAGCGATTCAGACCGCCGGTTGTCCCGACCCAGAGGGTATGCGATCGATCTTCGTACAGGGCAATGATCGTATCGTCACTGATAGTCGTGGTGTCGGCAGGATCGTGTTTGTAGGCGACAAAGGATTGCGTCGCGGGATCGAAGCGGTTCAAGCCTCCACCGTATGTGCCCACCCACAGGACGCCTTGATGATCAACACACAACGCCCACACGCCGCGCCCCGTCGGTCCTCTTCTGCCCGTCGGATCGAACGTGTAGGTTTTGAACGACTGTGTTGCGCGGTCGAACCGATTGAGCCCGCCGCCGTACGTCCCCACCCACAACGTGCCTGTGCGATCTTCCGCCAGGGTGTAGATGCGATGATCGCTCAGTGTATTGGGTCGAGCGGCATCGTGTCGGTAGTGGGTAAACGTACCCGTTGCACGATCGAAGCGATCGAGTCCATTGCTGAACGTACCGATCCACAACGTGCCGAAGCGATCCTCGAGAATGACGTTCGGTATTTCACCGAGCGAAGTCGGCTTGGCGGGGTCATGGCGATAATGGTGAAAGCGCCCGGAAACAGGATCGTATCTGGAGAGACCCATGGGCGTACCAACTCATGCCGTGCCTGCCCTGTCCACCGACAAGGCGCGCACAGTGTTGTCGAGGAGCGAGTTGGGATTTTGGGGATCGTTGGCAAAGTGCAAGAAAGCGCCCAACTCAGGATGGAAGGAGTTCACGCCGTCGCCATTCGTCCCGACCCAGCTCAAGCCCGATTCCCGATTGGTCCTGATAAATTGAGAGAACAAAATCGTCGCTCAAACTTCGGGGATCGGTGGGATCGTGTCGGTAAGAAGTGAACCGCCCTGTAGCGCGGTCGAACCGATTCAGTCCGCCGCGTGTCGTTCCGATCCATAAGACGCCGCTGCGATCCTCGAAGATGGGCCACACCCAGTTGTCGCTGAGCGAATGCGGGTCGTCGTCGGTATGACGGTAGTGAACGAACGAGTCGGAGATCGGATCGTACCGATCCAATCCCTCACGCGTCCCAATCCAGATGGTGCCGGAACGATCGCCGTACACCGAATACACGCGATTGTCGCTGAGACCGGTAGGATTGTCCGGATTGTATTTGTACTCTTTCTGTACTCCCGTTCTGGTGTCGAGTCTTGTCACGCCCCCACCGACGGAGCCGGTCCATCGCACGCCAAGTTGATCTTCGTACGTCGAAAACACTTCAGCACGCCGAGCGCCTTTCAAGTCAACTCGATCTTTGGCAACACGCGAGAACGTCTCCGTCGCACCATCGAAGCGGTTGAACGTTTCCGGCTTGTTGAGCGTACCGACCCACAACACGCCGTGAACATCTTCATGCAGCGAAACGATGAAGTTGTCGTCGATCGTGGCGGAATCCGTCGGATGATGTTTGAAAACAGTGAACGAGGTGCCGTTGTAGCGGTTCAATCCATCTTGCGTGCCGAACCACAGAAAGCCTTGGCGATCCTGCAAGAGGCAGTTCACCGCGCTTTGCGAAAGTCCGTCTTGCAAAGAGAGATGAGCAAACCGGATGCGATGTTGCCCGGTGCTTGGGGATGCCAATATGAGCAGGCAAAAGCCGAGCGTACAGACGAAGCCCCAGGCAGAACGCGATCGTCCTCTCGATTCTCTCCCTGGCACGCAGATTTGGGTCATGTCGACCATAAGAAGAAAACGAGGTGCTGCACTACTTAAGCGCAACACCTCGCGAGTTGATTGTGTGTGAAACGCTTCGTTCATCGAGAGTGCACTCGAAGCGAATGCTCTCATTGCCTTCGGCGGAGCCAAGCTATATGCGCCGCACGATACTTGCGAACGTAGCGCCGATGCTTGAAACTACTTCAGCAACACCATCTTCTTTGTGCTGATGAATGTGTTGCCACCGCTCAACGGCTTCGCGGAAAGTGTATAGAAGTACACGCCGCTACCGACAGGACTGCCTGCTGAGTTCCGCCCGTCCCACACCGTTTGGAAGGTCCCGATGTTTTGCTGTCCCTCCATCAACGTGGCAACCTCCTGACCTAGCACATTGTACACTTTGAGGTTCACACTCGCAGGAGCGGACAACTTGTACGTGATAGTGGTCGTCGGGTTGAAGGGATTCGGGTAGTTCTGCAGCAATGCGAACTCGCTCGGCACTTCTCCCTTTTGCTCCTCCACGTTGGTGGGAAGGATACCGGTATATTGCAGGAGACTCCTCAGCACTGAGCCGAACGTCCCTGTAAAGTACCGCGGGTCTTGGAACAGACTGGCGGCAATATATCCGGGCGCTGCGTAACCAACGCCTGCAACCGTGTCGGTTGCACTGCCACCCGTGTACATGTACAGCACGTCACTGCCTGTGCCCGGGCTGCAACCATCGGGATAGAAGCCACCACCGGGCGGATTGGTTGAATAGGCAAACACCTGTCCCGCATTCACCGTAACGCCCGTGATCGAGTTCTGGCTTGTGGCGGCATTATCCATGATGTAGGTGACCTTGAGGAGTTGATGTGCGAGCGTTGTATCTCGCCCGTCCGAAGCGCTACGGCTGTAATTCCACCCGAGATCTGCACCGATCATGATGAACTTGCGGCGATTCGAAGGCGTTCCGCCGTTGAGCCAATTCTTGATTGCCTGCCGTCCGTTCACGCCGATCCAACGCACAACCGCGGCATCAAAGCTTGTTTCTTGAATGAGGATCTTGTTGTAGTTCGAAAGATTCGGCAGCGTAGCAGCGCTCGAGTCGATAAACACCAGGCGATAATTGCTCACCAACCCCGGCAGATAGGTCAGGAGTGTATCGCGGTCGGCTTTGCGTTTCAAGGTGGACGTACCAACCGTCGAGTCGTGCAGGATAACCAGCAGCGTATCGGTACCGCCAAGCACCTGACCGTGCAGTTGGAAAGGCATTCCTTGCGGTTTCGTCCCGTCTAAGAGATTGACCCAACCGGACGTTAGTCTCTGCCGTGCATTGCCGGTTACTGTATCTCCCGTGATCGTGATTGGGGGCGCATAATTCAATCCCGTAATGTTCCAATCGAGCCAATAGCGACCGGGAGGAAGCGTGACCCCAGCACTCGCATTGACGATTTTGATTGCGCGCGAAACATTTACCCTCGTCTGGGTATAACGAACCTCCCGCCGCCAGTACGTGCTCAGCAGTCTGTTCGTGGTTGTGTCTCCGAATACCACTGAGCTGCCGGCGGAGTCCGGGGGACCACTCCAGATTCTGAAGTTGATCGCAGTCGCTGACGGAGGCACCGTCGTATCCGCATTTGTCGTGTAGGCGTTGACGGTAATGGAATCGATGCGCCACTGAACCGAGGGTGGCACAACGAAGTCGTCTGCCAAACGGTTCGTGCCCGTAACGCCAAAGCCAAGAATAGTCATGCCGAAGGTACTGTTCTGCAACACGCTTCCATGTGTGCCGTTCGGTCCACCTCCCGGGTGTGTCACATAGGGACCATTGTCGTAGATGAGAGCAGCTCCAAAAGGCTGGAGCGGCGGGTGAACGGCAGGTGGAAGTTGGACCGGCTCACGCTACATTTCCAGCGGATCGATTACGTCGTTGACGCTCCGGTTCTGCGCACGAACAAAGCAGAACGCGACGAGAGTCAGCAAGACTATACTCAAGAAGCGTAGAGTGTACTGCATTGTGTGTTCCTTTCTTAGTGTGAATTGTTCGATAGAAGAAAGCTTCGGTCGAAAACATGTGGTTGTTTGCCTGTTGCACTCCCTCCCAAATGTTGTACATATTGTTTTCATCACATGGATCAGATGCAACGATCGTTCATACAGCGTCCTCCTCTGTTGTGAATGGATAACGAATCATCACACATCGATAGTCGAAACGTGAATCGACGTGATCGATTGTGACAGCCA
>PSMW01000005.1:138849-161790 GCA_040290295.1 Ignavibacteria bacterium | reverse complement strand
GGGACGGGCGTCCCGACCCACAACGCTTGAGGCGAAGTTCGAATTGTCAAGCTCCAAGCTCCAACAGGGTGAACCCCCATTGCGAGTCGCTGTCGTTACGGATGAGCGTGGATGGTTTTTAGAAGCTCAGCGGTTGCGTGCGTTAGGTGCCCGGAAAGTGGCGCTGTTTTGCAAGCGCCAGTGCCGCTCCTTTCGCCGCAGCGGCACCGAAGCGCAAGCGTAGCCCGTAGGGCACCGACCCCGCCTGCGTCCCGCCGCAGTCCGCCGTTGGCGGGACGAAAGCGGACGAAGGCAGTGGAACGCCCATACTGCAAAGTTGCTTTGCATGCGTTGTGAGGAGGAACGATGGACGGGATGTTCAATGAGCTTGAGGAGGCGTCAGCCGTCCAGACTCCAACGCAGGAGGAGGCGATCGGGAAGGGGGACGAGTTCGGCTTTACCGAGACGGATACGCAAGGGTTGGATAGGGGTTTGGTCGGTGTGGTGTTGATGTTCGTACGATGAGACGACGTAGGCGGAGATGAATGTGGCAAGCGCGGCGCTGAAAGCGACGTCGGAGAGCCAGTGGTTGTCGGAGTAAATGCGCGAGAGCGCGGTGATGCCGGCTGCGGTGAAGAGCGCAGTGGAGGCGTAGCTGTTCTTGATGCGGAACGCGAAAACGCTCGATATGGTGAAGGCAACCACGGTGTGACCCGATGGAAGCGAAAGAAAGTCGGCAGCAGTTGAGAAGGGTCGAAACGTGCCGTTGCCGAGGCGGGTGTAGGGGCGTGCGCGACCGATGAGAAACTTCATGGTGAGTTGACATGTGGTGGCAATGGTGAGCGCACTTGCCATGGTGAGGCCCGTGCCGCGCAGCCATGGGTTGTCGAAGGCGATGCCGGCACCGTAAAGCGCGCCGGCGACAGCCGCGCCGGTGATGCCTCGTCCATATGGTTCGAAGATGTGTTCGAGGCGTTCGTTGGTGGGAGTGCGTGAGCGATGCGCTGCAGCGTACGCATTGTTGTCGAGCGTGCTGAGGGCCAGTGTTCCGAGCGCGGTTGTGCCCGCGTTGCGCCAGTCGGTTGCATGCCAGTGCACAGGAGCGATAAGTCCGCTCTCGGTGAGGCGAAGAAAGACGGTGAGGTCGTCTTCGATCATGGTGCCGAGGGATCGTTGCTCGGTGGAGTCGGGTTGAGCGATTGCCGGCACCGGCGAGGCGAAACCGAGCATGAGAAGAGCGATGAAGCGCATGAACATCCTGTTGTGTGATGACGGCTGTTTATGATAGGAGAAAAGGAAGAAAAAGTACAGCGCCGGGATTGTGTTTTGGTCGGAGCATCCTTACGTTACGCGTACGACACGAGATTCGCCTTCATTACCAGAACGAGCTATGAAACCGAGATCTCGCTCCCAGGATACCGCATCGCTGCGTCGGGGAATGTTCCGCAAGCACAAAGCACGTCGCATGTTCATCGTGGGCGCTATGGTTCTGCTTGCCGTCGCGGTCATTGTTGTGGTGGCAAGTTGGCAAGAGCGCCGAGCGCAGGTTCCCATGCGCAGTGCGACATCGGGTGCTGCGGTGCCGTCGCGTTACGAGCCGAGAGAGGTGTGGATGCAACGTGCCTACGCTATCAATGCGTTGTATCAGCGTGTGTACACGCCCGGTTGGGAGGGAGCGTACGGTGCCATCGGCAACGCGTTCATGTTTGCGGCGACAGGCGATTCGTCGCTTCTCCGCTTTCACACCGTCGAGCGGAGCCTGTTGCGACTCGACAATGGCTATTGGGTGGATGATCGTGCCTGGGCATGCCTTGCCGAGTTGAAGTGGTGGGAGGTGTCGGGACGCTGGAATACGGAACTCGTACGCAGCGCGGAGCGCCGCTACGCGCAAGCTCGTGCCGAAGGCAGGTTATCGAATCATGAAGGATACTGGTCGTGGTACAACTGGCCCCCGCGTGCGCGTGTTCACGAACCCATTTTCACCAACACGAACATGAACCAGATGCTTACGGTGGCGTGTTTGCTCTATGAAGCGACGGGGCAGAAAACCTATCTGGATGACGCGTTGCTGGTGTGGAACGGCGACGCGTCGTTTCCGGGCGTCGAGAAGGTGTTGTACAAAGGCAACGGACGCTGGGAAGGTCGTCACGGCCGTGCGGCGTTCGGGAAAGAATTACCATGGCATGGAACGGGCTATTGCGCGATCGGGGCTGCGCTTTATCGCGTCACAAAGGAGGAGAAGTACAAGCGCATTGTGGTTGCGACTGCCAAGCGCATCATGGATCCTGCAACGGGCTGGGTCGATCCCGTGGACTTTTATCAACTCCACATGGATGGGAACGGAGCGTTCGTGAACTTTCTTATTGACGCCTATCTCATCGCGCCCGATGAACTCGCCGATCTTCCCGCAAAGATCGAGCGCATGTTGGAGCATGTGTGGACGAACGCACACGGAAGAGCGAAGGTGGTGCTGCACCGCGAGAGCGACCACGGCATACGTAACGGTTGGAATCCGCTTGGAGGGGAGGATGGCTATCGGGTGGGTGATGTGGGGACGGTTCACGCACAGGCGGAAGCGGTGCGTGCCTTCGGGGCATTCGCGTACATCAAGCATCGCATGGGGCAATAGAACCCTCACCGTTTTCCTGTAACACGGGTTGCTGCCTTTCCGAGTTCTGAAGCCGTTTCGTCGTTAGGATGCCCCTAAATTTTTTTTACACCCCGCGCCAAAAACAACATGTTCATGTGTATAATAAGTAGAAAGGATCACAGCCATGTCGATCAGCATTCAGAGTGAACAACTGCAACGCTTGTGGAACGGGTTGGTTGCCTGCGCCCGGAGGTTGGGCGTGCGATACGAAGAGGCAGAGGAACTGACGAGCGACGCGCTCATGAAGGGGCTTGATTGCTACGACCCAGCGCGAGGCGACTTCGAGCCTTTTGTTCGCACCATTCTGAGGAATATGGTGTACAATTATCTCCGGAAGTCTCTCAACGATGAAGGGGATATTCCCTTTGAAGACGACAACGACCAGGAGGAACAGGCGATGCTCGAACGTATTCATCAACAGCTCCTCAACGTCCACCCGGAAGAAGAGCGAACGTTCTACACGGCGTACTTGGCATGGATGGCGACAGCCGAGCGAGCGACCGTATCGGAAGCTGCTCGACGCATCGGCAAAACACCGCAGCAGGGTTGGGATATTTTGAGAAGGATCAGACACAAGGCGGAAACAATTCGGGCTGCGGTGCTTGATGAGGTAGAAATGCGCCCATCAGTTGCATGAAGACGCATGGAAGTGGCGGATGAAGCGTTTGGTATTCCCCTTTTTGGGGAAGAGCAGCGAGCGGCATTCAGGGTGCCGTGCGAGATTCCCGAGCATGGATCGAGGTCGGTGGAGAAGCTCCGCCGAGCCGTTCCCGAGGAACAACGCGTGCGAGGATCCTTAGATCGTTTTCTCACGAGGTTGAGCGATCATCAAAGGGAGTTGCTCTCCTTCGTGATAGAGTAGGCGGCGAGAGTACCAACGGTTGCTGGCGAGAAATAGGATGACACCAACACATTCATCATTCATAAACGACATATAGGGGAGGAACTATGTTTACGCAAGTCGTACGGTCGCAAATCGAAGAAGGGCTGGGCGTGTTCCAGTTAGCCACGGCGGGACAGAATACGCTGGAGTACATCGGCGCGGGCAAAGCCATGGCCGAGCGTGCCATTGAAGTGACGGAGGTGAGCGAAGCGGGAAGCGTCAACCGCCTGAAGGTGATCAACCATTCAGAGCGCTATGTGTTTTTTATGGAGGGCGATTTGCTGGAAGGAGCAAAACAGAATCGCGTGCTGAACACGTCGGCGTTTCTTGCCCCTCACAGCACCACGATCATCCCGGTCAGTTGTGTCGAAGCGGGGCGTTGGCATCGAACGAGCGCGACCTTCAACGCGGCGCCATTTGTTTATCCCGCATTCATGCGACAGATGAAGGCCGAGCAAGTGACGGACAACCTGCACAAGCGCCGAGCGCACATGGCAAACCAGAATGAAGTGTGGGAAAGCATTACACTCTACTCTTCTACCGTAGAGAGGAGTTCACCCACTGCTGATTTCATCAGCCTCTTCGGGGAGCGGCAGAGAGGGATGGATCGGCATGCAGCTTTCATTCGATCGCCACATGGTTCACCTTGCGGTGTTGGCTGACCATGAAGGTGAGAAGTTCCACTTGCGCTAAGCTCGGCACGGAGGGCGAGGTCGGCGTTCATTGTTGTGGCGTGATGTTCAACTCCTCGATCTTGCGATAGAGACTGGAGAGGCTGATGTTCAGCGCCTTAGCGACCTCGTCCTTGTTGCTGTAGAGGCGCATCATGCGGGAGATATACTCGCGTTCGAAATCTGCAACGGCTTCCTTCAACGGTTTCTTCGCGTCGAATGAGAACGGCGCGTCCCGATCGGTCAGGAGCGGCGGCAGTTCGTTCGGTGTGATGAGATTGCCCTCAGCAAAAATCACTGCCCGCTCGATGATGTTCTCCAACTCGCGTACCTCGCCTTTCCACGTGTGCGTAAGCAGCATCTTCATGGCGGCGTTATCCGCACCGCGGACGTCCTTGTTCATCTCTCGCGCATACTTCGAGACGAAATGCTGAACCAGCAGTGGGATGTCGTCCGTCCGCTCGCTGAGCAAGGGGAGTTCGATGCCGACCACATTGAGGCGATAGAACAAGTCCTCGCGGTACTTCCCTTCCTCCACCAGCTTCGCGAGGTTTCTGTTGGTCGATGCGATAATACGGATATCCACAGGGATTGCCTGGGTCGTGCCGACGGGTGTGATCACCTTCTCTTCGATAGCGCGCAGCAGTTTGACCTGCAAGTGGGAAGGGATTTCGCTTACTTGGTCGAGGAAAATGCTTCCGCCGTCTGCCGCCTTGAAGTAACCGATACGGTCCATGGTGGCGCCGGTGAACGCACCCTTCTTGTGGCCGAACAATTCACTCTCGAACAGGTTCTCGACGATGGCGCCGCAGTTGACGGCGACGAACGGCTTGTCGGCGCGACGGCTGTTGTAGTGAATGGCGCGTGCAACCAACTCCTTGCCTGTTCCACTCTTGCCGGTGATCAGCACCGTTCCGTCGGTCTGTGCCACCTTCTGGATAGTGGCGAACACCCGCTGCATTGTCGGGCTCTTCCCGACGATGGTGGAGAAGTCGTACTGCTTGTGCAACTCGCCGCGCAACATCTTGTTCTCGGTTTGCAGTCTGCGGTGAGAGAGCAGCCGCCGCACCTTCAACAACAGCTCGTCGAACTCGACCGGCTTGAGGATGTAATCCACCGCGCCTTTCCGCAATGCTGCAATCGCCGTTTCGATCGAGCCGTAGGCGGTGATGATCATGAGGAGTGTTTCGGGACTGATCCGTGTGAGGTTCTCCAACAGCTCGATGCCCTTCATCTCCGGCATTTCCAGATCGGTGATCACGACATCGAACGATCGTTGTTTTGCTAACTCGAAGGCGACCCTTCCGTTTTCTGCTTCTTGGACGGCGTAGCCCTCTTTCTTCAGCACGAACGAAAGCGATTGACGGATGATTTCTTCGTCGTCCACAACAAGAATCGAATCAGCCATACTCAGTCCTTTGGATTCAATGGTAAGATGATGGTAAAGGTTGTTCCTTCGCCGCGCTTGCTTTTCCAGCGGAGATCGCCGCGAAAACTTTTTATGATGCCTTGACTCACCTACAGACCGAGTCCCGTTCCCTGTCCTACCGGTTTGGTGGTGAAGAACGGTTCACCGATTTTCGGCAGATGATCTTCGGCGATGCCGCAGCCGTTGTCAGAGATGCCGACCCGTACATGTTCGGCGTCGCGCTCGGTCACCACCTCGATGCGGCCGTCTTTTCTGCCCTCCAACGCATCGACGGCGTTGAGGAGAATGTTGATGAAGACCTGCGAGATTTGGTCTGGCACAAGTGCCAGAAGTGGAATGGCGTTCCGCACCTCGACCGAGAACTGAACGCCGCGGGCTTTCTTCGCCATCTTGACGATCTCGACGGCTTCCTTCACGTTGTTCACGATGTTGGGGAGTACGAGCTGATAGGTAGAAGGACGGGAGAAATCCACCAGGTCGCGGATGATCTTGGTGATGCGATGCACCTGCGATTGCACCAACCCAAGCTTCTCCTTCGCGAACTCATCGTTCACAGTTCACATCAGCACTTGGACGATGGAGGAGATGGAAGCGAGCGGGTTGCCCACTTCATGAGCAATGCCTGCGGCGAGTGTTCCCATACTCTCCATCTTTTGCGAGTGCATCAACTGTTGTTCGAGTTGCTTCTGCTCGGTGATATCGCGGTGCGTGCCAAAGTAGCCCACCACCTTTCCGTCGGTGTCCACGATGGGCGAGATGATCACTTGTGTGAAGACCGGCGTGCCGTCTTTCCGCTTGTTCTCGATCTCGCCTTGCCAAATCTTTCCCGAACTGATTTTCGCCCACACCTTTGCCCAAAACTCCTTGCTGTACTTTCCGCTGGAAACGATGTTCGGGTTCTTGCCGATCAGTTCTTCTTTCGTATAGCCGGTCGCCTTTTCGAATGCCGGGTTCACATACACCATACGCCCTTGAGCGTCGGTAATCTGGATAGGGTTGACGGTGTAGTGAACAACGTTCGAGAAGCGCAGCAGGTCGAGTTCCTTCTTCTTCGCTTCCGATACATCACGAGCGATGACGTAGAGGAACTCCGTGTCGGGACCGGAAATTTTCTTGATCGAAAGGTTTGCCTCGACGACGGCGCCGTCCACGCCCTTGAAACGCACCTCCGCCTCACGATCGGGTGTGCTGTCCATGATGACGGCAAGCAGCGGTCGAGCGGAGTCGTCCGCAAGCAGGTCGTACAACGAAATAGGTTCGTTCGGAACTTCAGGCATTCCAAGCACTTCCCGTGCACGTTGGTTGTAGCCGAGAACGTGCCGGTCCTTCGACACCACGAAACACATGTCCGGTATCAGGTCAATGAAGATCTTAGCGATATGTTGATGAACGGCCATGGCTGAAGGTGGAAGGGCGTACTCAACTTACCTAAATGCGCGAGGAATTTCATGGCATTACGAAGCTTCCTTGATTTTTCGTGAATGGATGTGTACACTGTTTCCGCACTCACGTCCGGTCTCCTCTCGATCTCTTATGCGTGATTGCACACGACTGGTCAACAGCCTCGATCCATCTGCGTACGCGCGTGGTCTCTCGAGCGACTCACCGCGATGCCCCAGATGAGGTTCCCCGGGGAGGAACTGCAACAGAGGGGTGAAGTGCACATGACGCTCTCTCTTCCATATTCGTCGCGTGGCGTTGAGCTGTGTCTCTGCCGTATGTGCTATCGCCATAGCCGCGTTGGTCGGTTGGGGATGGGATATTCGCATCCTCTCCGCGTGGGGGGTCCTCGTACATTCCTATGGCACCGAGCAGTGCGGCGTGCTTTGTTCTGCTCTCCGCTTCGTTGCTTCTCCAAATTCGAATGACTCGATTCCGCTGTGTTGCCTGCGGGATTCTTTCCTCTGCGGTCCTCCTCATTGCGGGGATACGACTCGTAGAGCTTCTTGCAGGGTTCGAACTCGTGCCCGACACTCGGTTCGCGCTCAACCAACCATCCAGAACGATAGCTCTCGGCTCCGCTTTGGGAGATGTCGTTCTTCGCTGCACTGAATTTTCTGCTTACCGGCAGTGCGGTGCTTGCGCTTGCGAGCTCATCACGTCGAGGTTTGAAAAATATGGCAGGGATGTTTGCATTCGTTGCCGGTCTCCCCGGCTTGTTCTTCACGCTCGGCTACGCCTTCGATGCGCCGATGCTGTATGAGACGACCACTGTCCCGATGGCACTCAGCTCCTCTGTTTCCTTTTTGTTCCTTGCCGTGGGGATTCTTGCACTCATCGCTGTCCGGGATGCGGAGTCTCACGCAAGGGAGGGGAAACTACGGCTTGTCAATCCTTCCTGCTGTCCAACACATCTCGGAGTGTTCTCAGTAAGCGATCGGGCGCATAGGGCTTATCGACGCGCCGCACGCGCCCGTCTTGTAGATGACATTGTTCTCGATGACGCCCACCGGCGCCCCTTTGTCGGCGTCCCAGTACGCAATACCCCAGGTGAGAATGTCCTCGACAAGGTTCTGCTCGACGATCGCAACCGCGTCCACAAAAAGCCCGATGCCCTTCCAGTAGCGAGTAACCAGATTAGAGCGGATGGCCGCACGAGCATTCCACGTCAGGCCGATCCCGACGCCTCGTCCGCCGCCGATGGTAGCGCCTCGCGCTTTCTCCACACCGCGAGCGATGTTGCCTTCGATAAGGGCTTCGGCGTCGCGGTACAGTGCAATCCCATCCCACGAATTGTTGATGATACGATTGCCCGTGATGCTGAGCTTCGCTCCCTCTCGTCCGCTCACGCCCATCACACCCACGATCGTTGTACGAACGATTGCCGTGTCGCCGATGTTGGTCGTGATAAGATTGTTGCGGACGACGATGCGGCTGTGCTTGACGACGATTGCCGCATCGGTTGCGTTGCCATCGGGGTCGCGCGTCCCGCCGGTGATCGTCAGATTCTCGACACGTCCATCGGCACACCACTCGAAGAAGAGGCCGAATCCTGCGTGTGTGTGCAACACAGCGGAGCTGTCGGCTGGACCGACGAGATGGATGCGTTTGCCGCGTAAATGCAATCCGGCAGTCGCCATGACGCGCGTGTGTGGATCGGTGCAATTCCCGCACGTCGAGTCGGTGATCGCTGTTGGGGTTAAGTGGTATTCCCCCGGGGCAATCTGTACGACGAGGGTATCGACGGGCGAGCGGAAGAGACGATGTAGCTCGGCCGCAGTCGAAACCCTAAGCACGTGAGCATCAAACGCTCCAGCGTGGAGAACAGGTTGAGCGGCAAGGAGAAGCAGGACGAGTACAGTGCCTGCTCGCACGCAATGGTTTATTTGAGGGTTGGATGAAATGATAAACGGCTGCGCATGGTGCATGGAAAGCGTTGAGTGGAATGACTCAGCGAAAACTTTTCAACGCCTCTTCGCGCGTGTCATACACGTCGAACACCAGGGAAAGTTTTGTAATGACAAATATGCTGTCGATGTTCTTACCCACACCGCACAGTTTGATCTTCCAGCCTTTCTTGCTGTAGGTAGTATGTGCGCTGACGAGCACGCCGATGGCAGTGCTGTTCATGAAGGTCACACCGCTGAGATCGATGAGGAGCTTGTCGTAGTTACGTTCGACGAATCCAGCGACGGCGCGCCGCAGTTCGTCGGTCTCCTCTCCGCCGATGAGTGCTCCTTTCACTTCGATCAATCCGATACCGCCTTCCACTGTTGATGTCTTTATTGCCATTGTTCCTCCATGGGGATGTGGTTACGAACGGGAGCAAAGTACAGAATCACTCCTGCAAAAACAACAGGCGCATTCTTATGGTCTCTCGACCTTCGCGTGTGGGACGCACGGTGTACGCATGGAGGATTGGGAATTCCGCGTTTTAACATTACCTTCATGTGTGCCGAGCACGCATGAACGATCGCCGAATCATCTGCTCGTTCCATGCAAGCATGCGATGCAACGTTGCTGTGATGTCGTGTTCGTTGAACAGGTTGCACTTTTCTGAAATTCTCAGGATTTTTTGTCTGTGCTGCAGCTCGGTAAAGCAAGGGGAACGCGATACGTAGAGAGAATGTTGAGACTGGCAACCGGCGCGCATCGTTTGAAATTTCTTGACAATTTTCTCACTGGGTGGTAAGACCGCGAAGCAACAAGTTTCGTATATTCTCATAGCATATTCGTTCCATACCATCTCCGCTGAGTATGAAAGCAAGAATTCTGTTTATCTGCGGCTCCATCAATCAAACCAAACAACTCCACAAGGTGGCGCAACACCTACCGGAGCATGACCATTGGTTCACACCCTATTACTGTGACGGACTCCTTGAACGCCTCCGAAAGCTGAATCTATTGGAATCGTCCATTCTCGGCAACAAACTCATGAAGCGTTGCCTGGATTATCTCCGTGCGTACGATCTGCCGATTGACTTTCAGGGTAAGCGAAACGATTACGATTTGGTGGTGACGTGTTCCGATCTTGTGATGCCGAAGAACATCCGCGACAAGAAGAAGGTCTTGGTACAGGAAGGGATGACCGATCCGGAGAATTTCGCGTATCATCTCTGGAAGACCTTTCCCTTTCTTCCTCGATGGATTGCCAGCACCGCAACGACAGGTTTGAGCGGCATGTACGATCGCTTCTGCGTTGCAAGTGAAGGATACCGCGAGTTGTTCATCCGCAAGGGTGTCGATCCCTCGAAGATCGTCGTGACCGGCATTCCGAACTTCGATAACTGCCACGAGTATCAGAACAACGATTTCCCCTACAAGCACTACGTGCTCGTGTGCACGAGCGATATGCGCGAGACGTACAAATACGAGAACAGGAAAAAGTTCATCCAACGAGCGCTTCGCGTCGCGAACGGGCGGCGGCTTATCTTCAAACTCCACCCCAACGAGAATTTCGAGCGGGCAACTCGAGAAATTCAACGCTACGCCCCCGGAGCGCTGGTTTTCACCAGCGGCAACACCGAACACATGATCGCGAACTGCGACGTGCTGATTACGCGATACTCCACGACGGTCTATGTCGGCTTGGCACTCGGCAAGGAATGTTATTCCGATTTCGACATGGAGGAGTTGAAGAAACTGACCCCTATGCAAAACAACGGTACATCGGCGGCAAGGATCGCTGATGTGTGCCGGCACGTCCTTTCCTCCGAGGGCGAACAGCGACGTCGGAGAGCCAAACTGCCGAGCGTTCGCCGGGGGGCGAAGGAGCGACGGTATAGCAACATGCTGGCTCACTTCTTTGCGAGACTGAGTTGATGCGCATGCTCGTGGTGGTACAGGCACGGACCGGCTCGAGTCGCCTGCCGCGAAAGATTTTGATGCCGCTTCAGGGCAAACCCTTGCTGCAACGGATGCTGGAACGCGTCCGGGCGGCAACCACGCCGTTCGACCTTGTTGTCGCGACAACCTCTGAACCGGAAGACGACCCGGTCCGCAACCTGTGTCGCTCGCTTCAGGTGGATTACTCGAGCGGACATCCCACAGATTTGCTTGACCGGCACTACCGCGCGGCAGTGGAGCGAAGGGCGGACATTGTTGTGAAGATCCCCTCCGACTGCCCGCTGATCGATCCCGCGGTGATCGATCGTGTGCTGGGATTCTTTCTCCAGCATCACCATGAGTACGATTACGTGAGCAACCTCCATCCCGCGACCTATCCGGATGGGAATGATGTCGAAGTGATGACGATGGAGACGCTCTCCATCGCATGGCGTGAAGCGGCAAGAAATTTTGAACGTGAGCATACGACACCGTTCATCTGGGAACGGCCCGAACGCTTTCGCATCGGTAATGTCGTGTGGGAAACAGGGCTGGACGATCGACTATCCGGAAGACTATACGTTTATCGCGCGCGTGTACGACGAGCTTTGGACGCCGGAGAGGCAGATCTTTTCGATGCAGGATATTCTGCGTTTGTTGGAGGCGAAGCCGGAGATCGCCGCGATCAATGCACGATACGCAGGCATCAACTGGTATCGTCACCATGCCGGCGAGTTACGAACCGTGACGGAGGGAGAGTACAGGATGCTCTGACACAGCCGAAGGACGACTTCATCCTTCGAACACCATTGCAATCGCCAAGCCGACGTCTGCGCGGCATGAGGCAAGAGATACAGAATGGAACAACACCAGAAACACGAACTCGAAACATGTGCACTCGCCGTGCGTGAGCACATCATCCGCATGGCAACCGATGGCGGCTGCTTCATCGGCGCGTCGCTTTCGTGCGCGGATCTGATCGTCTATCTTTACAAGCAGGTGCTGCGTATCTCTTCCGATACCGTCCACGATCCTGCAAGAGACTACTTCTTCCTTTCGAAAGGACACGACGTGCCTGCCCTGTACGGTACCTTGGCCGAATTGGGCTTCTTCGAACGTGAACGGCTCCGCAACCACCTGAAGACCAACGACTTCATCTATTGGCATCCCAACCGGAACATACCCGGCGTAGAGTTTTATTCCGGCTCGCTGGGACACCTGCTTGCCGTTGCGATGGGTGTGGCGTTCGACATCAAGATGCGCAACGGCTCGAATCGCGTTTTCGTCATCCTCGGCGACGGCGAGCTGAACGAGGGATCGATCTGGGAAGCGAGTCTTGTGGCGGCAGCCTACAAACTCGACAACCTGGTTGCCATTGTCGATCGCAACGAGTTTCAGGCGAATGTGCGGACCGAAGAACTCATCCCGTTGGAACCGATCGAGCAAAAATTCGAAGCGTTCGGCTGGTCGGTCAAACGCATCGATGGACATTCGTTCGATGAGATGGAACGAGCGTTTTCCGTCCTGCCTTTCATGGAGGGTAAACCAAGCATCGTCATCGCCGACACGGTGCGTGGCAAAGGATTGCCGAGCATTGAGAAGCAGGCGAACAGGTGGTTCGTCAATTTTACCCATGAGGAAGTGGAAGAGTCGTTGAAGGAGCTCCATGGCGAAGCTCGCGCACAACTCACGTCGGAAACGTTAGTCGTTCGGTGAAAAAGAGGATTGCTGAACCTTGAACCCACTCCAGACAACCCAGGCACATGACGTACGAAGACCAACTGAAACTCCTTGTTGAACAGCGCGACGACATCGTCGTGTTGACCGCGGAGAACCGAGCGGCGATGCGAAACATTACCGGTTTGCTCGGCAAGCGCTTTATCGACTTCGGCATTGCGGAGCAAACCATGATCGGTACAGCGGCGGGGCTCGCACTACGCGGGCGCATCCCGATTTGTCATGCGTTGGCAACGTTTCTCACACTCCGTGCGTTCGAGTTCATCCGTACCGACGTCGGCATTTCCGGATTGCCGGTCAAATTGGTCGGCGCCGTCGCGGGATTTCTTTCCGAAGCCAACGGTCCCACACACCAGGCGCTCGAAGACGTAGCGATCCTTCGCGGCATTCCGAACATGCGCGTCTTGTGCCCGACCGACAGTGAGGAGCAAGCCGAAGCGCTCGCCGCGATGATCGATCCGCATCCGGCGTACATGCGCTTCAACGCGGTAGCTCGATCGTTCGATCATCACACACGATTCGAGATCGGCAAAGCAGAACTCTTGCGAGAGGGTGAGGATGTTGCACTGCTGTCGTACGGATTCCTCGTTCGTGAAGTGCTGAAAGCAGCGCAGCTTCTTGAGGAGGATGGTGTGTCTGCACGCGTCATCAGCCTGCGGACACTCTCCCCGGTGGATGAGGAAGCCATTCTTGCCGCAGCACGCGAAACAGGGTTCGTGGTAACGGTCGAGGATCATTTCCTGACCGGCGGTCTCTTTACGATCGTTAGCGAGGTGTTGACGAAGCACCGCACTGTTTGCGACGTGCACCCGATCGCTCTCGAGCAACGTTGGTTCAAACCCGCGCTGCTCGAGGACGTGTTGACATACGAGAGGTTTACCGGCGCTCACCTTGCACAACGCGTGTTGCGCAAGGTGAAAGAGCCTCAATGAAGGCGACCGTGAAGAACCGGCGAGGATGTTTGGACGATGGTGCAAACGCTCGCCGTATCTCGCAGAGTTGTCTTCTCCATCAATGACGAATTCCAAAAGAAGAGAGAACAATGCCCAACACAATACGTTTCAATGAACACTACCCGACGATTACCGAGAGCGATGCACTCTACGCCCGTGCTCTCGGTCTGATTCCCGCGCTCACGCAAACGCTGGCGAAAGGACCGGGTCAGTACGTTCGCGGCGTCGCTCCCAAGTACCTTGTTCGCGGCAAAGGCGCGCACGTGTGGGATGTGGATGGGAATGAATACATCGACTACAACATGGCGATCGGACCGATTTCCCTCGGCTACTGCTATGAGGCGGTGGACAACGCGATCAAAGAGCAACTTGCCGACGGGATTACGTTTTCGATGATGCATCCGCTCGAGGTGGAAGTGGCGGAGTTGCTCCGCGAGGTTGTGCCGAACGCCGAGAGCGTTCGCTTCAGCAAAACGGGCGCCGACGTGACGAGCGCGGCGGTGCGCGTGGCGCGTGCGTTTACGGGCCGGAATAACATTCTTTGCTGCGGCTACCACGGCTGGCACGATTGGTATATCAGCGTCACCGATCGTAACAAGGGGATTCCACAGGCGGTGCAAGACCTCACCTTCACATTTAACTACAACGACATCCAGTCCGTTGTGGACTCGTTGGATAGCGATACGGCTGCGGTGATTCTCGAACCGATGGTCTTCGAGGCACCGCGCGAGAACTTCCTGCACAAACTCAAGGAAGTGTGCGAAGCCAACGGCACGCTCCTCATCTTCGACGAGATGTGGACGGGATTTCGGATTGCCCTCGGTGGCGCCCAAGAGTTTTTCGGCGTCAAAGCCGATCTCGCCACGTTCTCCAAGGCGGTTGCCAACGGAATGCCGATCGGCATTCTCTGCGGAAGGCGCGACGTGATGTCGTTGTTCGAAAAAGAGGTGTTCTTCTTTACCACCTTTGGCGGCGAAGCGTTGTCGCTTGCAGCCGTCAAAGCAACGATCAACGAAATCCGCTCCAAGCGTGTGACCGTCTATCTCGACACGCTCGGCAGCACACTGCGCGACGGCTACAACGCGATTGCAGCCGAGTTGGGGATGAGTTACACCAAATGTTCAGGCTTCGGATTCCGATCCATCGTGACGTTCGATGCTGCTGCCGGCAATCCGCTGGAAATGAAATCCCTCGTGCAACAAGAGCTGTTCAAGCGCGGCATCCTCTGGAGCGGGTTTCACACAATGTGCTATGCACACACCGAAAACGATGTGGCGTACACGCTCGAAGCCTACCGGGATGTTCTACCGATCCTCAAGCAAGCGGTGGAAGAGCAGAACGTGCGTGCGTATCTACGCGGCGAGTGCGTCGAACCCGTCTTCCGCAAGACGAGCAACTTCAACGTGAAGCCGAAACTCGCTGTGAAACCTTAGCGAAGAGTTCTTCGAACAAACGCATTCAACATCTGTAAAGGATCGCTCACGTTGATACGTGCCCAAACCCGCTTCGTCACATCGACGGCAGAAGATCTCCGTTGTTGTGCACAGATACTTCAGGTAGCAATGATGAGCGTTGTATGATGGTGAACGAGTTGTTCCGACTCACCGGAAAGGTAGCGATCGTGACGGGCGGCGCCGGCTTGCTCGGCAAGCACCACTGCTCGGCGCTTGCAGAGGCGGGTGCACACGTTGTGGTTGCAGATGTAGACGAAGCTTCCTGCCGCACCTTTGCTGCGACACTCTCGCCCGCAGCACTCGGCGTCGGCGTTGACATCACCAAGAAGCAGTCGGTCGAGGCGCTGTGCTCGCGCGTGGTGAAAGAGTTCGGCAGGATCGACGTTCTCGTCAACAATGCGGCGGTGAACGACAAGTTCGAGAGCCTGCAGGCGGCGTTGGAACTTTCACAGTTCGAGCACTATCCGCTCGAGTTGTGGCAGAAGTCGTTGGATGTCAACCTCACCGGCACGTTCCTGTGTTCGCAAGTGATCGGGAGTGTTATGGCAAAGGCAGGCAAAGGAAGCATCATCAATATCGCATCGACGTACGGCATCGTCGCACCCGACCAATCGTTGTATCGACGTCCCGATGGGACGCAGGCATTCTACAAATCGGCTGCCTATCCGACGACCAAGGGGGCCATTATCGCGTTCACGCGCTTTCTCGCGGCATATTGGGGACGTGCCGGCGTGCGTGTCAATTGTCTGTCACCCGGCGGTGTCGAGAATCAGCAGGATGAGTTCTTCGTCCATAACTATGCGGCGCGGACCCCGTTGGGACGCATGGCAGCACCAACGGATTACAAGGGCGCAATTGTGTTTCTCGCCGGCGATGCTTCGGCGTACATGACCGGCGCAAACTTGGTGGTTGATGGAGGATGGACGGTATGGTAACTATGCATCGCGAACGCTTTCATCATCGACGATACCACTCGTGGCAAAGCACCAGACAAACCTGATCCCGAAACTTTCAACCAAGGAGGTGAGCCGAAGAGCACGCAACATTCGTCTTGTTCTGACGGACAACGACGGGGTGCTGACCGATACCGGGGTGTACTATGGCGAAACAGGTGAACTGTTCAAACGGTTTTCGATTCGCGACGGTATGGGAGTGGAGTTGTTGCGTCGAGCCGGTATCGAAACGGCCATCATTACCAGCGAAACCTCACCGAGTGTGAAGAAGCGCGCGGAGAAGCTTCATATGCCGTACCTCTATATCGGTGTTCAGGATAAGGCACAACACCTTCCACACATTCTTGAGGAAACACGCCTTCAGATCGAGAACCTCGCCTACATCGGAGATGATGTCAACGATCTCCAGATCATGCAGGCGCTCGCACAGGAAGGACTTACCGCCACGCCGAAAGATGGTATGCCGATCGTTCGGCGTGTGGCACATTATCGTTGCAAATGCAATGGGGGACATGGCGCATTCAGGGACTTTGCTGAATGGTTGCTGAAACAGCGTACGTAGTGTTCACATTATCCAGGAAGAAGCATGGAAAACGCAGTCGTTCGAATCGGCAACAGAATGGTTGGCGACGGTCAGCCGGTGTTTGTGATCGCGGAAATCGGCATCAATCATAACGGATCGTTGGAGATCGCCAAGAAGTTGATCGACGGCGCCGTCCTCGCGGGCTGCGATGCCGTCAAGTTCCAAAAACGAAATCCCGAAAAGTGTGTCCCGAAAGATCAGTGGTCCATCGAACGTGACACGCCGTGGGGACGCATGACGTATATCGACTATCGGTACAAGGTCGAGTTCGGGCAACGGGAGTACGAAGCCATCGACCGTCACTGCAACGAGCGAGGGATTCTCTGGTTCGCATCATGTTGGGATGAGGATTCGGTCGCGTTCATGGAACAGTTCAATCCTCCTTGCTACAAGATCGCTTCCGCCGCCGTCACCGACATCGATCTGCTGCTTGAGCATCGAGCGACGGGAAAACCGCTGATCCTCTCGACAGGTATGTCAACAATGGAGGAGATCGATCGAGCGGTACAGGTGCTCGGTAAGAAGAATCTTCTCATCGCCCACACCACCTCGACGTATCCTTGTCCGCCCGAGCAGTTGAACTTACGGTTGATTCCCGTGCTGAAGCAACGGTATCCAGAATGTCCCATCGGGTATTCGGGACACGAAGTGGGCCTATCGCCGACTTGGGCGGCGGTGTCGCTCGGAGCGACATTCGTCGAGCGGCACATCACGCTCGACCGCGCCATGTGGGGAAGCGATCAGGCGGCATCCGTCGAGATCGGCGGATTGATGAGACTGGTTGCCAATATCCGCGACATCGAAAAGGCGATGGGCGATGGTATCAAGCAGGTCTATCCCGAAGAGTTGAAACAGCGGGAGAAACTTCGGCGAGTGAAACCAGGTGTACCGGAATGCCTCGGAGTGTGAAGTCGCAATGAGTATGCGGGTGCGCTCAGCCGACGTCCTTGGTGTTTGAAACGATACGAGAGGTGATACACTATGCTGCATGATCTCACGCAGATCATCGTCGATTACTTCGCAGGCATGTCGCATGCGGAGTTGACATCCATTATCGTCATTGCCTCAGCGGCGGTGATGTTCGTAGTGTTAGAGCGGAACTTCCCCTACAATCCGGGGCAAGAAGTGCTGCGCGAGGGGTTCTTCGACGACCTCGCGCTCTATACGATCGCGCAGAGCTACATTCTTGGCATCATCATCTTCAACTACATCAGTCGGGCGGTGGATGAGTGGACGGGCTTGTCGCAATTGCAGTTGCTTTCCGGCTGGCCCGTGTGGGCGCAGCTTGTTCTCTTCACGGTGACCCACGATTTTTACATTTACTGGATGCACCGTTGGCAGCACAACAACAAATTCCTTTGGCGTATTCACGAGGCGCATCACTCGCCCAAGAAAGTGGATTGGCTCTCTGGCTCTCGGTCGCATGCCTTCGAGATTCTCATCAACCAAACCGTGGAGTTCATGCCGATCGTGTTGCTGAGTGCCTCTCCCGAAGTTGTCTCCTACAAGGGCATCATCAGCGCTGTGTGGGGGATGTATATCCATTCCAATCTCGACGTGCACACCGGAAAGCTACAGCACATCATCAACGGACCCGAAATGCACCGTTTGCATCACACGCCGAGCAAGGGCCGAAACCGAAACTTTGCGACAAAGTTGGCGATCTGGGATTGGATCTTCGGCACAGCGTGGTTGCCGCAAGAAAAGGCACAAGAGTATGGATTGAAGACGTACGTCCCCGAAGGATATTTCAAACAATTCGTTTTTGCGTTCCGCCCGTTCGGCAGGTCAACACCGCCGGCGGTCGAAACCGACGCAAAGCGTCTGGCGATGAAATAGCGTTGTGATGACAGCGTTCGTACTGACCGTCGCGCTTTTGCATTCGCCGCGTGCGGCGGAAGCAGTGGCGCGCGGCGATTCTGCTTTTCTCGCGTTGAACTATCCGTCGGCGGTCGAGCAGTAACCGAGAGGCATTGCTTCTCGATGCAGATTCTGCGGGCGTGCTCTGGCGCCTTGCGCGCGTGTTCATTTGTATGGGTGACGTCGAGCAAGGCGATCGGAGTGAGCAGTTGTACCGCGAGGCGGAAACGTTTGCCGAACGTGCCGTGCAGCTCGACTCGCTCTCCGCAGATGCACACACGTGGTACGCTGCGGCGTTGGGGAGTGTGGCATTGCACGTCGGTGGCAAGACCAAAGTGAAACTCACGCACGACATTCTTCGCGAACTGCACCGCGCCATTGCGCTCGATCCTTCCAACGACATCGCATACTCGATTCTCGGCTCGTTCTATCGAGCATTGGGAAGCCTGAGTTGGCTCGAACGCCGACTGGCTACGTTGCTCCTCGGCAGCATACCGGAAGGTTCATATGAGGACGGCGAGCGTGCGCTGAAGAAGGCGATCGAACTGCACCCTACCGCTCCTCGCCATTATTACGAGCTGGGCTTGCTCTACACGGAGTGGGACAAGCCTGAGCTTGCGCGAGAACTGCTTATGCGTTCCACAACGTTTCCTCCCATCACGTTGCGCGACATCCAGAATCGAGCCGATGCCGAACGGAGGCTCAGAGAGATGGGCGAAGAGTGACCTGTGCGTCGCGCGGCGTACCTTGCTTGCCCGATCCAAATCGTGTATTATGAATTCGTTCACCGACATTTGATTCATAATTTAGAATGGTCTTCCATCATGAAGCAGTTAGCGATCCTCGTTGCCCTCATCGGTCTGATTCTTCCCGCATGCAACACCAAGAAGGAAACAGAGCCGCCCAAAGAACTGCAAACGCCACCCCCATCGGCAATGCCCGAAGGGCACCCGGGTCTCGGCATCACATCGGTTGCCGGTGTGCAGTGGACAAAGCCCGCGCGATGGACGGAAGGTCCTGCTCGCACGATGCGTGTTGCCACGTACGTTGTTCCTGCAGCAGAAGGGGATGCAGAAGGCGGCGAGTGCGGTGTGTTTTATTTCGGCAGTGGGCAAGGCGGGGACGTGCAAATGAATATCGATCGTTGGGCGCAGCAGTTCGAGAATCCGCGAGGACCTGAACGGACGACCAAAGCAGTCAACGGGCTCAACGTCGTGATGGTGAAGATTGCCGGTACGTATCTCGCTCCCGGCGGACCCATGATGCAAGCCACAGGCAAACACGAGAACTACCGCCTGCTCGGGGCAATTGTTGCGGCGCCGGAAGGCTCGGTTTTCTTCAAGCTGACCGGCCCGGCAAAGACCATAGGTGCCGCAGAACGCGATTTCGATTCGCTTGTCGCGTCGTTGCGCGCCGTTTCCCCGCGCTAAGAAGCAAAGCTTAAGCTCCAGCAACAAGGTCCACGCGCGTTGCGAACTCGACATCGAACGAACTGATGCCGCCCACATCATGAGTTGTGAGGTCGATGACGACCTTGTTGTACACGTTGAACCATTCCGGATGGTGATTCATTCGTTCGGCGATCAGCGCTATACGCGCCATAAAACCGAACGCTTCGTTGAAATCCAGAAAGCGAAATTCCTTATGGAGCTTCCCCTGCTGGATGCTCCATCCTTCGAGCCCCGCCAGTGCCGATCGGATTTCCTCTTCGTTGAGCTTCTTGCGTTCTGCCATATCCCACCTCAGGGTTTTTGAAATGTGAGAAGTTCACGACACTCGCTTGCCATCGGGCGTACACCGGCTGCCGCGATGTGTGCTCGGCTCCGTGTTGTTTCGCCCCGACGCGGGAGGTACACCTTGCCGAACGGTATCATCGCCAATTCCCGCATCACCAAAGCGACCTCGTAGGGGAAGTCGATGAAGCCGAACGCTCCTATCGTGGCTTCGACGATGATCGAAAGCCTTCCACCCGATCGTAGCACGCGCACACCTTCGCGCAAAAGCGTTTTCAGTTTCATCAACGTTTCCGCTTTTGCTGCGGCGGGAGAGAATTCGGGGTGGTCGGCTTTCGGGAAAAAGTCAGACGGCGGGTCGAGAAACACGTAATCCACAGTACCGGATTGCTCAGGGATGCCTGTTTGCAACACGTTGGCACGTTGAATCCTGTCGTCGCTCGGCTCGATGTCGTACATGGCGCAGCGCAGGGATGAAAAATAGGGAACGCCCGCGATCACATCGCCGGTTGTGCCGCTGCCCGCCATGGGATCGACGACAAACCAACCCGGCTCCGTGTAGTAGCACAGCGCGTTTGCAACGATTTGGCCCGCAAGCCTTCCTTTGTAGCCCGGCTTGCCGAACCGCGGGTCGGGATTCTCAAACGACCAGATGTTTCTTTCCTTCAAATCAAAACCGAATCGTCTCTTCTCATCTTCTCGTCGAGCTGCTTCGTCTTCTCGAATCTTCCGCTGAAGATCGGAGATCGTCCATTTGTTCGCCAGAGCCAGCTTCTCGTAGTCCGCTCGCCTCTTGCTGTCATCCACCTTTGTGGCAAGTTCGAAGTAGAAGATTTCCGGCAGCGGCCGCTTCTCGACGTCGGGATAGTAGGTATAGAACATCTGGCACTGCTTCAGCATGTGGTAGGGAAACTTGAACCCGGGGACGTCCGCCATCCGCTTGAGAATCTGATCGCCGAAAATGCCTCCCTTCAACGCTGTGGGGATGACTCTCTCGACGAGAAACTTTCCGAGATCCCAGTAGTTGTCGGCAGAGAAGGCGTTGAGTTTTTTGATCAGCGGATCGAGCGAGGATGGCTTGGCAGATCGTTGTGTGGTTGATGGAGACTTTGCCATGGCATCCTCTTCTCTTGGTTGGGTGGTGATGTGGCGTGCGATGCAATCCTGATAGGTTTCTCATCGCAGGAGGAACGGACGTTCCCTTCGTAGAGATCGAAGAGAACGCCCGCCCAATGCTGTTATGCTACACTAATCTCTTTGGTCAGGTACACGTCCTGAATCGTGTTGAGTATCTTGATGCCTTCAGCCATTGGCCGCTGAAAGGCCTTGCGGCCCGAAATCAACCCCATCCCACCCGCACGCTTGTTGATCACGGCGGTACGCGCGGCCTCTGCCAAATCGCTTTCGCCGGAGGAAGCTCCGCCGGAATTGATCAACCCAGCACGACCCATGTAGCAATTGGCTACTTGGTAGCGTGTCAGGTCGATGGGATGATCGGTCGTCAGATCGCTATAGACCTTCTTGTGGGTCTTGCCGAAGTTCAGGGCTGTGTAGCCGCCGTTGTTTTCGGGAAGTTTTTGTTTGATGATGTCTGCTTCGATCGTGACGCCAAGGTGGTTTGCCTGCCCAGTCAGGTCTGCGGACACGTGGTAGTCTTTTCCCTTCGTTTTGAAGGCAGGATTGCGCAGGTAACACCAGAGCACGGTTGCCATGCCCAGTTCGTGAGCATAGCGAAACGCCTCGGTCACTTCTTGAATCTGGCGCTTTGATTCTTCCGACCCGTAGTAGATCGTAGCACCGACCGCAACGCACCCCATATCGAACGCCTGATCGATACTCGCGAAGATGATCTGGTCGTAGGTGTTGGGATAGGAGATGAATTCGTTGTGGTTGAATTTCAGGATGAACGGAATTTTGTGTGCATATTTCCTTGCAACCGAACCAAGCACACCCAGCGTGGATGCGACGGCATTGCATCCACCTTCGATGGCAAGCTTGACGATGTTTTCCGGATCGAAGTACAACGGATTCGGGGCGAATGAAGCCCCCGCCGAATGCTCGATGCCTTGGTCCACCGGAAGGATGGAAAGGTAGCCCGTACCGGCAAGTCGTCCGTGATTGAAGAGTTGTTGCAGGCTGCGAAGCACACCGGGCTTCCGGTCGCTCCCCACCCACACCCGATCGACGAAATCGGGTCCCGGAAGGTGGAGTAACTCCTTGGGGATGGTCTTGCATTGATGCTCCAAGAGATTTTTCGCATCAGCACCTAACAAGTGTTCGATGTCGTTGAGCATGGATACATCTCCTACGATGGTTTGAACAGATGAAATGACTTGCCGAATTGAAAAATCGGCGCCACAGGGGAGAAGGCGAACAGGTTCTGCCTCAACATAGGAAAAATCTCATTGAATAAAAAGAGACTGCTTAGCAGTGACGTGCGGTTCATATCAGGTGTAGAATCTTCTCTCGCGTGTGGTCGAATAGGCAAAAAGTACAATCTTCGTTCACAAATGTGTCCGCGAGCCACAGCAGATATAATGCAAGGGAAAGAATCTTTTCTGGCATACAATTCGTACTTAGAGGTGGGTGAAAGGAGAATTCACCAAAACACAGGCGGGGGACCGTATGAAAAAGCTGTATCGCTTCCATGAGCTATCGAAGAATGAGCGAGAGTTTTTGGAAATGATCTTGATGGAAGAGATCGACGTTCAGGCATGGTACGCCATCACGTATAGCAGCGTTCTGAGCGACGAAGTGTTCATGTGCATTCAGTAACCGAGGCAAAGGCGAT
>PSMW01000005.1:99392-138839 GCA_040290295.1 Ignavibacteria bacterium | reverse complement strand
CCTTAGCCATTACCACAATTATTGGCGTGCTGGTTGCGGTGCCGCTGATTTTCGCACGCAGGTGGCAAACGCTGCAGGCGATTCCGCTGCAATCGACCCCGCACCGACCCGATGTGAATCTCCTTTACGACGTGAACGATTTCATCACCGAATGAATCGGGCACGGGGCGCTGTTCCCTTTGGTGGGAAGGGGCCAGCCCGATCGTGACATGGGCAGAACGACGTGTACCGTTCTGCCCATTTTTTTCCTTCATTTCGCCGGTGCTTGCTATTCGACTTCAAAAGAGCTATCTTGACGAGGCAAATGACAGTACACCGTTTTTGCACTTTTAATGGTTCCGTGCCCGCAGAGAAGTTCGTATGAACGTTCGGCGGACGGCACAACAGCGGTGATAGTCGAGTGTGGACACCCGCTACCAGAGCTGTTAGCTATTAAGAGGCAATCTGGTGCCCGACCACGGGCGGCTCTGCCGTACAAAATGTACAACTTCTTTGAAAGGATTTGTTCCGATGGAAACAGGAACAGTCAAGTGGTTCAACGGAGCCAAAGGCTTCGGCTTCATTCAACGCACAAGTGGTGAGGACGTGTTCGTCCACTACAAGGCAATTGTCGGCGACGGCTACAAGACCCTGAACGAAGGCGACAAAGTGCAGTTCGATGTTGAAAAGGGGCCGAAGGGTTTGCAAGCTTCGAACGTAAGCAAAATCTGACGACGACTACCGTTGGCAGTACAGCCCCGGTCCCGACATAGGTCGGGCTGGGGCTTTCTATTCTCTCTCATCATTCAGTAAGGAATCTGTACTATGGAAGGTACCGTTAAGTTTTTCAATGCAACTAAGGGGTTTGGCTTCATCACGGTCGAAGGGGGCGAAGACATCTTCTTCCATCAAAGTAACGTGAAGCAGACCGGCTTCCGCGACCAACTGCGTCAGGGAGATCTGGTCACCTTCGAAGTGAAGAACGAACAAAAGGGGAAACGAGCGATCAATATCTCACGAAAGTAAGTGCGATGCATACGGTGCGGATTGGCTTCGGCTACTCCGTCAGCATCGTGCGACATCAGGAATACACGAAAGCGCTTTCGGAGCTCGATGCGCTGGTTTTTCCTGAACTGCTTGATGGCGGATACGCCGCGTTGAAGCGAGGTCTATCGCCGCACACGCCCAACGACCCCCTTCTCACGATCATCAGGGAAGCCTCGGAGAGGTTTCCCTGCACGATCATCGCCGGCACGGTGTACTATCATGACGGCACAGATTCCCCCACCAATACGACGCTCGTGTTCTCTCGCGGGAAGCTGATCCACCGCTACGACAAAATTCATCTCTTCAAACCCACAGACGATCATGTGTTCTTTCGTTCCGGTAAGCCGGTGGCTCGCACGTTCAAGCTTGCCACTCGTGCGGGAACGCTACGCGCCGGCGTCGTGATCTGTTACGACTTGCGTTTCCCGGAACTTGTTCGCGTCATGGCATCGAAAGGGATGCAGGTGCTCTTTGTGCCCGCTCGCTGGCCCGCCGAACGGGACCTTGCTTGGCGAACCCTCTTGCTTGCTCGAGCGATCGAGAACCAGATATTCGTTCTCGGTTGCAATGCGCGCGATATCGAGGGAGGACGTTCGTATGCATTCGATCCTCTCGGTGAGAAACTCTTTCTCTCTCCCCCAAGCCAAGCGTCGCTCCTCTCCGTCTGCGAGCTTGATCTCGCAAAGCTCTCCCACGCGCGCACGCTTCACTCCAATCTCCAAGATGCGATCTTCCTCAAGGCAGTGTTGAAACAGATCAAGGGAATCACGTAGGTGGGTGTGAGGCAGGTTCGCGAAGCGTGTTCCTTGCCAAGTAGATGAGAGGAATGCTTACGACGGTGATGGTCATTTTGATCACGTACTGTCCGGCGATGAGAGGAAGTAGCGGCAGTACACCGGCGAAGGCAATCCCCACAAATACAACGCTATCCACGAACGTGGAAACGGCATTGCTGACCATGACCCGTGCCCAACGATACCGACCCACGCGCTCCTTCCACCATGCGAATATCTCGACGTCCATCAACGAACTTACAACATAGGCTGTAAGACTTGCCAGGACGATTCGTGGCGTTGATCCGAGGACCGCGGCGTATGATGCTTGTCCGATGTAATATGCTGGTGCTGGGAGTGTAACCATCAGACCGGCATAGAGGGCAAGAAGCACGTTGGCAACAAACGCAGCATAGACGACCCGGCGAGCGCCCACCTTTCCCATCGATTCGTTGATGAGGTCGATGAGCGTGAATGTCAACGCGTAGATGAACACGCCTCCCGGAGCGACAAATCCCAGCACGGCAATCGGTTTCGATGCGGTGACGTTGGCGATTAACTCGCACGCAACATACAGCGCTATCAGGATTGTCGCTCCCATATGTATTACCGCTTGCGGCGTGGCGCCCGGAACTCACGGCTGGCGACGGTGTGAATCCCCCCGCGAACTTTGTAGTCGAGCACTACCTTCATCCATTTCGGTTTGGCGCAGCGCACCAGGTCTTCCGCGATCCGATTGACGGCGTGCTCCTGATAGATGCCAACATTGCGGTACGACAGGAGATAGTACTTGAGCGACCGGAGTTCGATGAGCAGCGTCCTCGGGACGTAATCAATCTTCACCGTCCCGAAATCCGGCAATCCCGACCATGGACACACAGCGGTGAACTCGTCGGTCGTAATGTTGACGACGATGTCCTTGCCCGGATATTCGTAGCGAATCGTCTCCAGCGCCTGCACATCGATGCGCGAGACATCTTCTACATCGTAACGCCTATCAAGTGGTTCGGGCATCGATCAATACCTCCTCGTTGTGTTTCTTGTTCTCGGTTGCTACCTTGTTGTTGCATTCAATATAGCTCATTCGGGTGGAAAATAAAATCAATGGAGGAACCCATGAAAGGTCTCTTGAGGTGTGCTGCTGCGATCTTGCTCTTGTTCGTGGGCGGATGTGGTGCAAGCACCGGCATGGAGAAGGCTTCACAATCTGCGGAACCCATGGCGTTGGGATGGATTCAGCGGAGCGATTTCATGAACGCGACGTTCCCGCGCTTTCAAGAAGTGTATGATTCCGCACAGATTGAGGATCAGTTCATCGAGATGATTCGTGAACTGCAGGCGGGTGTGGAAGTGGTGGTTGTGCTCGGTACGTGGTGCAGCGACAGCAAGACGCATGTACCACGGTTTCTGAAAATTGCCGATCGTGCCGGCATTTTGGACGATCGCATCCGCTTTTACGGTGTGGATCGTAGCAAGAAGAGCGCAGATGGTGTTCCCGATCGGTATCGGATCGAGAGAGTACCGACATTTCTTTTCTTCAAAGATGGGCGAGAAGTAGGCCGGATCGTCGAAGCGCCGCGGAACTCGCTGGAAGAAGACATCCTTGTTCTCCTTGCGGAGCAGCACGCTCAATAAGCGTTTCCTTTCTGCCGATATATACCATGGGAGGGCCTACCGCTTTGGCAAATGGCTTGCACATCCTTTTTCGTGGTGCGCCCAGAACGTATGTGTCGAAGCAGAGTTTGGAATCCGCGAGGAAGTATGTCGAAAGATGAGAAGTCGAGCGAGCATGCTCGCGTGCAGCTTCTGGAAGAAATTCGTAAACGTGCCGAGGCAGCCGAGTTGGCTCGTATCGAAGCGGAAGAGTTACGACTCGCCCTTGAGTCGCCTGTTCATACATCGTCGGCCCGTGAGTCCTCTCCATCGGATGGCGCCCTCTCATCCGAGGTCATCGATCTGCGCGGAGAATTGGCAGCGGCGTTGGTGAACGAGGATCTCGACCGTGCCACAGCCCTCCATGCCGAACTCTCCGCACTGCTTCCGGATGACCCTTTGATTGCGCAGTGTGAAGTCGAAATAGGGAAGTTGCGCGAACGTTTATCGAGCGCCTCGGCTCGCTCGCCTGTCGCTTCGGCGCGCAAAGCCGAACTGATGGAACTCTTTGCAAGAGCGAACGAGGCATATCAGCAGGAGCGGTATGACGATGCTCTGCGTTTTGTCGAACCGTTGCTTGCACTGGAGCCGGAGAACGTCGAAGCACACGAACTGCGTCGAAGCATCCTCAAGGCAAAGGACCTCGCCGATCGCCTCACCGCTGAAGAGGAGAAACAGAAGAACGACGAAGCAGAAGACGTCGAGCAAAAGCCGGTTCTCGCACCAGAACCGGCACCGAAGGCGAGTTCGGCTCGAGAGCCAGAGGGTTCGGCTGCTGCACGCCAGCAGGGTTTCCCTGAGACTGCTGCCGAGACGGAAGAGCGCGATGAACCCGGACAAAGCCGCTCGTGGGTCCGGACTGTTGCATCTTGGCTTTCGACGTACAAATGGTCGCTCGTTGCAGGGGGAGTACTGTTGTTCCTCGGTTTGCAAACTGCGTCCGTTCTCTATCTCAAGCTGCGGACGACGGTTTTCCCTCGGCGCTCGACGATTCTCGTCGTTCCGGCATCATGGAACTCGGCTTCACCGGCAGCAAAGCGAGTGACTGCAGGCATGACAGCGGAGTTCATCGCTCATCTTGCACACATGCCACACGTCGATATCTTTGCCGCGCCGACGTCGTTACGAACGCATGATGGGGATTATGCCGATAGGCAGCGACTGGCGAGTGAGCTTGGTGCAGAGTATCTTCTGTCCCTCGATGTCAGCGAAGGGGCGGAAGCCTCGACCGTCCGTTGGTCACTGGTCGAAGTCGGTTCGGGTTCAACCGTTCTGCAACGTACAGAGCATTCTGCTCTCAGCCTTGCTCCTATCGCAGCAGCGAAGACCATTCTCCAGGTGTTGGACATTCACCCCATCGACTCGGACAAGAAGCCCATTCTCCATTCACCGGCCGATAGTGTCTATCGGCTATATCTCTCTGCTCGCGGATGGCTCTTCGACGCCGATACCGCAGCCCTTGATTCGGCAGCTCGTTTTGTGCACCGTGCGCTACAAAGCGATTCATTGTTCGCTCCCGCGTACGTGCTGTCTGGATGGATACGACTGCTCTGCTACGAAGCTTCTCGCGACACATCATCGACTGGGCTTCAAGAGATGCAATCGGACTTGCAACGTGGTGTCGGACTTGGAGTTCGGTCGTCCGAAACGCTTGCGTTATGGGGCATGATTCATTACTACCATGCACGCTATCGTGAGGCGTTAGAACGATTGTCGGAAGCAAGCCAAGTCGCACCAAGCGATGCAGAAGCTCAGCGCCGATTGGCGCTCGCGTTGTTCCGTGTCGGGCGCGTTGAAAAGGCGATGGACGCGGCACGGCGTGTGGTGCAATACGACCCCAGCAATCCGACGTCGCGCTCCTTACTGGGCACATTCAGTTTGTTGCTTGGTGATGAGGAGACGGCGTTGCGCGAGTTTCAGGCCGAATTCGATCTTACCTCCGCTCAAAAGCGCAAAGATCCCGCACTGTTCGTTGCGGCACTTGTCGAGAACAATCAACATGAGTTGGCGCTCGACATCGTGAAAAAACGAGCGAGCGAGAATCCGGAGGACATTGCGGCGCTCTATGATTTGGGGCGCATGTATCAACTGGCGGGGAAACCGAAACGCTTATGGGATGAAGCACTGGGTCGCGCTCGTGCCCTTGTTCTCCAGCAACTCAAGCAGAAGCCGACGCAGGCTCGACTACTCGCATCACTTGCATTGATCGAGACGCGGATGGGTCACTTCAAGGAAGGAATGGATTTCGCGACACGTGCGGTTGCACTTGCCCCCAAGAGTTACGAAACCTTGTACGACGTCGCTAAAGTGCTGGCATTGCAAAAGGGGCCTGTGCCCGAGACCTACGCGAATCTCGCTCAGGCGGTCTATCGGCGGTTCGTCCCTGAGCAACTGCTGGACCTCGACCTTGCGGTATTGAGACGCGACCAAGCGTTTCTCACCAAAATTACCCAATAATCCATTGTTTCCTCGAAGAGTGGAGGTTTGTTACCAAAGGCTGGCGGCGATTCTGTCTTTCTCGTGTCGCTCGCGTCGCTCTGTGTTGAATGTCACGGAATCGCGCAAGTGGACGTTGTATGTTTGAACCACAAGCAGACAATCATAACTCAACATGGGTGGGATTCATGAAGCTCTTCAAGTACATCGCCTTGCTTGCGCTCGCATCGGTTCCGTTGTTGCTGATAGAACGAAAGAGGCGAGCCGCCGTTTCGGTCTCGAACAATGACGATGACGATATCTTCGAGCGTGAACTGAGAGTAGATTGACCTGCGGTGGGTGATCGTGGTGAGGGTGACGCAAATGCTTGCCTCATGAGGTGGGCATTTGTGTTTTTCGGAGGGAGAACGTCAGTAGCGAATCGTGCCCGACGTTTCGTCGGATTCCTTCCAGTGCGGACTGAGATGCACAGCGCAGCTATCGGGCCGCATCTTCTCCGTGAAGTACTCGACTGATTTTTGAGGACAGAACTCCCGAGCAAGTTGCTTGGTCAGCACGCAGATCGAATCCTGCATCACGCCTGCCGGACGCGCAAAATATTCCAACGGGAACCCGATGCTTTTATCGGCGTATACGTATTTCATGAATCGCCCCCAAATCGGCGCCGCTGCGCGGCCTCCTTGCCCGTCGGCGTTATTGAAGTGGACGCTCTTGTTATCGAAGCCGACCCACACGCCTGCTACAAGATGCGGTGTGTAGCCGATAAACCAGGCATCGGCATACTCATTCGTGGTGCCCGTCTTGCCGGCAGCGGGAAGATGGAAGAAGTTTCGGACTCGCATCGCCGTTCCTTCATCGACGACTCCTTGGAGCATCGAAGTCATGATGAAAGCCGTCTCGTCGCTCAGCACTTCGCGCTTCGTCGGTGTGTTCTCTTCGATCACGTTACCGTTCTTGTCTTCGATCCTCAAGATGGAAATCGGTTCGACGAGCACTCCATTGTTGGCAAACACGCCGAAGGCAGTGGTCATCTCCAACGGGCTGACTTCCGCAGCGCCCAGTGCTAACGACTCGTACGGTTGGAGTTTCGATTTGATGCCCATGCGTCGTGCATACTGAATCACCTGCGACGACGGTGCGATCTCCATGATGGCGCGAACAGCAATCAGATTGACGCTCTTTCTCAATGCCTCCCGGATCGTCATCTTCCCCCCAAACTCTCGATTGTCGTTCTCCGGTGTCCACCGCTTTCCGTCAGCCATGATGAGCGTGACGGGTTGGTTGAGCAATTCGAACGTCGGCGGGTAGCCGTTATCGATGGCGACGGTATAGACGAACGGTTTGAAGGCTGAGCCAGCTTGCCGCTTGATTTGTGTGACGTGATTCAGTCCGTACTTGAATCGTTTGAAGTTCGATCCTCCTACCATCGCGAGAATGCTGCCCTCTTGCGGACTGAGGACGACGAAGCCCACCTCGAGGCGTTTTGCAATCTGCAGCATTGAATCGACCCAGTGAACATCGGCTCGGAATGCCCGCGCAATACTGTCGCGCTCACGACTGCTCGTTGCTGCGCGATACTCCGGCGAGGTTACCACTGCATGCTCGATGACGGATTGCTCCACGTCGGGATGCTTTTTCCAGTCCCATGCTTTGTCGAACATCTTCTGGTATTGGGAAAGGTGCTCTTCCACCGCTTGGTTTGCATACCGCTGCATGCGCGCATGCAGCGTGGTATAGACGCTCAGACCGTCGCGGTACATGTCGAAGCCATACTTCTCCGCTTTCTGCATCATCTGCTGGCGGACGTACTCCACGAAGTGCGGCGCAATGCCTGTGGTGAGAATGTCCTCTTCCGATTCGATCTCTAACTTTTCCGCTCGTGCACGTTGCCCCTCCTCCGGTGTGATGAATCCGTACTTTTCCATCTGCGAGAGGACGGTGTTGCGACGTGCGATGGCGCGATTGGGGTGAGCAATCGGATCGTAATAGTTCGGTCCCTTCAGCAAAGCGATCAGCGTGGCGGTTTGGCTCAGTGTCAACTCCGAGGGTGTCTTGCCGAAGAAGACTTGCGATGCGGAGGAGATGCCGTATGCTCCCCGTCCGAAGTACACAACGTTGAAATAGAATTCGAGGATTTCGTCTTTCGTGAAGCGGCGTTCGAGTTGTACGGAGGTGATGAACTCGCGCATCTTCCGCACCGCCTTATCGAACGCGTTACGATCACTCTTGCCCAAGTAGAGATTGCGCGCGAGCTGTTGCGTGATGGTGCTCGCTCCTTCCTTCAGGCGCATCGAAAAGAGATTCTTGACCATCGCCTTCGCGAAG
Organism: Ignavibacteria bacterium; assembly: GCA_040290295.1. Taxonomy (GTDB): domain Bacteria; phylum Bacteroidota; class Ignavibacteria; order UBA10030; family UBA6906; genus CAADGV01. Next base: position 130,626 of record PSMW01000005.1, on the reverse strand, counting down.
CGCATCAAATCAACGCCCCAATGACTGTAGAAGTCTTTGTCCTCTGTCGCGATCAGCGCGTTGATGACGGACTTGGGGATCTCGTTGAGCGAAACCTGCGAGCGGTTCTTGATATAGAAGTTGTCCAGCACTTCCCCGTCGATGGAGAAGACCTTTGTTGCGAGTTCAGGCTTCGGATTCTCGATCTTCTCGAGCGACGGTAAACCAGAAGCGAGGTAGAACCCAAAGGCGACGGCTACGACGAGGAACACTGCTCCGACGATCATTATCTGGCGCAGTGTCAGTTTGATGCGCTGCCGTTTCAATTGCTTCCTACGATATTCTGGGTCGTTGAAGAGTCGCTCTAATTCTTCGTTGGTGTATTCTGTCATAAGGCTCTGCTACGGTTGCCACGTTTTCAACGCTATGGCGCCGTTCGAAAGTTCGGCGTAGGTGTGATGGGTGATCCAATCTCCGAGATTGATGTACACTCCCGGCTCGATCGGCACCATGCTTGGTTTATGCCGATGTCCCATCACAACAATATCACACCCGCGACGAATGTGTCGCTCTGCCTCGCGCAGCATTCCTTCTTCCTCACCATAATCTTTCGCCGAAGTATAGGCGCGGCTTGTGCGTGACGAACCGCGCGCCAATCGCACGCCGATGTCGGGATGCAGCCAGCGATACAATTGGATGTTGAAGGGGTGGCGAAGAATAGGTTTGATGAGGCGATAGCCCAAGTCGTTTTGCGCCAGCCCATCGCCGTGATGGAGGAAAATGCGCTTTCCCTGCAGACTGACCTCGAACGGCTCGAAGTGGAGTGTCATCCCCAACTCGTCTGCAAAATAGTTGTTCATCCAAAAATCATGATTGCCCGCAAGATAATGGATGGGCTTGCTCGCATCGGTAAATTCCTGCAGCATCGCCAACGTGCGGTGAAATCCCTTCGGGATGACGGTTTTGTACTCGAACCAAAAATCGAACAAATCTCCAACAATGAACAACACCTCCGTGCTCGGCGCAATGGCTCGGAAGAAGGCGAGCAAACGATTCTCTTTCGCCTTCTCTTCATCACGCGAGCCGAGTCCAAGGTGCACGTCAGATATGAAATACGCCGCCATGTCGGAGGTGAGTCCACTGCGCTCTCGAGTGCTTGACGGTACGTCTGTGCTTGTCACGGGTCGCCGGCATTATCATTCCATGTGCAAGGTACGGAAGTGTCGGTGAAAAGTAAACTCTGCATCACCGTCGATCCTCCAGCGGCGCATCCGTAAGCAAGCGTTCTTCGGCTTCTTGTGCTTCCCGTCTGCCTTCGGCAACGTTCACGAAGCTGAGGAGTGCAGCCCCCGCGACAAAGAACGCGATCACGGAAAGAATGGCGGCGCGCGTGGAGCCGGTAGCGGCGATCGCGGCGCTGAACAAGAGCGGACCGAGAATGCCGGAAATTTTTTCGAATACCGAGAAGAAGCCGAACATCTCGGACGTTTTGTGTTTCGGAATCATGGAGGCGAATAGCGAACGGCTGAGCGCCTGCGTTCCCCCTTGAACGGTCGCGACCAACAACGCGAGAATGTAAAACTCAGCAGTCGAAGTCATCGAATACGCGACGATGCTGATGGCGCAGTACACGGCGAGGCCTATCATGATGGACCACTTCGCACCGATTCTTCCCGCCAGCACGCCGAACAAAAACGAAAACGGAATGCCGACGAACTGCACCAGCAGAATGGCGAAGATAACGTGCTGCTGCGGTACGCCGATCGTCGCGGCGTACAGTGCTGCCATGCGAATGATCGTACCGATGCCGTCGTTGTACACGAACATCGCAAGCAATGCCAGGAAGGCTTGATGGTACAACCCGCGCAAGTCGTGCAACGTTTCGAAGAGCCGCCTGAACGTGATCTTGACGGCGCTCGTCGTGTTCGTCTCATCTGCTTCGATGCGGCGCGGCGGCTCCCTCACGGTGGTGAACAAGGGAATCGAGAAAACTCCCCACCATACTGCGACGCTGAGGAACGTCAGCCGTGTGGCAGTTGAAGCATCGGCAATGCCGAAGAGGTGGGGCATCTGTATCCACGCAAGGTTCAGCGCGAGCAATACGCCGCTGCCGAGATAGCCGAGTGCGTAACCGGCGGCAGATACGCGATCGACTTCTTGGTACGTGGCAATATGCGGCAGGAGCGAATCGTAGAAGACGAAGCTTAACGAAAGTCCGATGTTACTCATGACGAAGAGAGCGAGGGCAAGCTGCCAGTCGCCGTAGCCGACGAAGTACATGCAGCCGGTCGTCGGCACGCCGAGCAAGAGCGAGAGCGCCAGCAAGCGCTTTCGCGCGGCACGGAAGTCCGCCAGCGCACCAAGGATGGGAGAGAGTGCGGCAGCGAAGGAAAGGGCAAGCGTCGTTGCCCAACCGTAACGCTCCGTTGCCGAAGTGTCGTCGAGACCTTGCGCGGCGACGTTCTTGAAGTAGATAGGAAAGACCGCAGTGGCGATGACGAGCACGAACGCAGAGTTTGCCCAATCGTACATCGCCCATGCGCGCAGCTCGGAGCGATGCAAGCCGAGGTGCTGCAGAAGGGTATGGAGACGTTTGCTCATCGGCAGTGAAGCCCGTGTGTGGGATGAGCCGGTGCTATGCCTTTGGCGATTTGCCTTTGTTGACGCGAGGTCCGGCACCGTCGAACAAGCCACGGCCCGCTTTGGCCAGCTCGCCGGACTTCTTCACATCGTCCAACACCGCATCGAGAATGCCGTTGACAAATTGCCCGCTCTTCTCGGTACTGAACAACTTGGCGAGTTCGATCGCTTCGTTCATCGAAACTTTCGGAGGGATGTCTTGAAAGTACAGAAGCTCGCAGATTCCCATCCGCAGAATGAGTCGGTCGACCAACGCAATGCGGCGGAAATCCCAGTTGGTAACTTTGGACCGAATGATCTTGTCAATCTCTGCCGTGTGCTCGATGGTGGTCAGCACGAGTTGCTTGGCAAAGGCGTGCGCATCCTTGTTGCGTTCCAACCCGGCAAGAATATGTTCGATGACATGCTCGGGTGGATCCTTGGAAATCTCGTGCGCGTACAGCGCCTGCATCACCTTTTCCCGAACAACCCGCCGTCGAATGCTCTTGCTCATTGCTACCGCTTGCCGAAATCGTATTCGCCTAACCGACCGACGAATTGTGACTTGCCCGCGTAAATGGACTTGATACGGCCGATGGCTTTGATGCGTTGTTCGGCAAGTTGATTCGATGCCTCGAATGTCGGGATGCCTTGCTGTTTGGAGATGGCAACAATCTTGAGCATCGTGTCGTAAATGCCTTCGGCTTGTTTCAATGCACGTTCCTGCGAGTAGCCTTCCAATTCGTTCGATACGTTGATGAGGCCGCCGGCATTGATGGCATAATCTGGTGCGTAGAGGATGCCACGGTCCATCAACATGCGACCATGCTTCTGCTCGTCGGCGAGTTGATTGTTGGCACCGCCGGCGATAATCTCGAACTGAAATTTTGGGATGGTCTCGTCGTTGACGATCGCCCCGAGGGGACAAGGACAAAAAATGTCGGCGTCCACTTCGTAGATGCGACGTGGCTCGACGACCTCCGCCTTGACGTGTTGTGCGACGCGTTGAGCTTTCTCGGGGAAAATATCGCTGATAACGATCTTCGCGCCTTCCTTGGCGAGATGTTCGCATACGTACTGAGCGACGGGGCCCGCGCCCTGCACAGCCACTTTCTTCCCTACGAGCGAGTCGCTGCCGGTCAGTTCCTTCATGCTTGCCTTCATCCCCACATACACACCGAAGGCGGTCACAGGCGAAGGGTTGCCGCTGCCGCCCAGCGCCCGGTCGATGCCGGTGACATACTTCGTCTCCATTCGCACGAACTCCATGTCCCGCACGTCCGTCCCGACATCCTCTGCAGTGATGTAGCGTCCGGCCAGTCCCTCGACAAATCGTCCGAACGCTCTGAACATTGCCTCGGTCTTATCCGTGTTGGGATCACCGATGATAACGGCTTTGCCGCCACCGAGATTCAATCCGGCAACAGCAGCTTTGTACGTCATGCCGCGGGAGAGACGCAGCACATCGATCAACGCCTCGTTGTCGGTCGCGTACGTCCACATGCGCGTACCGCCAAGCGCCGGGCCGAGATTGGTGTTGTGGATTGCGATGATCGCTTTCAGACCCGACGGAATGTCGGAGCAGTACACCACCTGTTCATGCTCGTGCTGCTGAAGCTGTTGGAAGAGAGCCATGGCCAATTCTCACATTGTCGGAAGGAGCGAAATGCGCGGCGTATCCTTCGCCGGATGACGGTCGACGATCACGTGCGTTCGGAATGCATCGCGGATCGTCTGTTCGGTCAGCACCTCGTTGGGCGTTCCCAGCGCGGTCAGCGATCCACACACGAGCAGGCCGATGCGGTCGCTGAAGGAAGCGGCAAGATTGAGATCGTGGGAGACACAAACGACGGTGAGGGAACGCTCGATGTTCCTTTTCTTGATGAGACTGAACGCATCGAGTTGATGAGCGATATCGAGATGAGCATTCGGCTCGTCCATCAAGAGAATTTCCGGCTGTTGTGCCAGCGCACGAGCAATGAAGACCCGCTGTCGCTCGCCGCCGGAGAGTGTGGTGACGGGCTGATGCGCGAGATGTTCGATGTGGGTCATCCTCAACATCTCCCACGCAATCTGCCGGTCGCTGTCGCTCTCGAACATCCTGCCTCGCGTATGAGGAGAGCGCCCCATGAGGACGACCTCAAGGACGGTGAAAGGGAACAACACGCCGCCGTCTTGAGGAATGAATGCGATGCGGCGTGCCAAGAGCTGCCGCGGAATGCTTCCGAGAGGCTTGTCGTCGAGAAGAATTGTCCCCTGATCGGGCAGGAGCATACGATCGAGAAGACGCAACAACGTCGTCTTTCCCGAACCGTTGGGACCCACCAGCGTGAGGAACTCGTCCTTCTGCACGATGAATGAAACATTCCGCAGTGTCGGTACCCCGCGTCGATAGCTGAATGAGATGTTGTTGATTTGCAGTGCGTGCATGAAGGGAAAAAGAACGAGAGAGAATTCGCCCGCATCAATGTATTCAAATCGAAGAAGGAAGGCAACACGCGTTGCCGCGCGTGTCCTCAAGCGATCCGGACGTAGTCGGCGAATGTGTATCCTTCGTGCCGTTCCTCGTGCACAAGGCGAAACTGTGTTGCAAGCAAATGGCGGTAGGGTGGGAAGAATGTGTCGCCCTCATAATCGCCGTCAATGAACGTGAGGTAGAACTCGTCGGCGCGATCGATTACCTGTTCGTACACCTGCGCTCCACCGATCACGAACACACGCTGCTCCGCAGCGAGTGCTTCGAGCGCGCGCTCGACGGATGGATACGTTTCGACCCCCGGAATGCTGCGCGACGTAATGACGACGTTACGACGATGGGACAACGGCTTGCCGAGCGATTCGAACGTCCGTCTTCCCATGACGACGGCGTGACCCGTTGTCAGGCGCTTGAAGCGCTTCAAGTCTTCGCTGATATGCCAGGGGAGTTTGCCTGCGTTGCCGATAACGCGATTGTTCCCGATAGCAGCGATGACGGCGAGAATCACACTGCTACCTCGAACTTGATAGGCTCATGGCACTGGTAGCCGATGAGGGTGAAGTCCTCGAAGCGCAGTTCGTCGATCGGCTTGCGCGCAATTTCCAATCGAGGCAACGGTAGGGGCTTTCGGGTGAGTTGTTCTTTCAATCCTTCGATATGATTCACGTAGATGTGCGCATCCACAATGGTGTGGCTGAAGAAGCCCAGCTCGAATCCGCACTCCTGCGCGAGAATGTGTGTGAGGAGAGCATACGCGGCGAGATTGAACGGCACACCGAGGGCGATATCGCCCGAGCGCTGCGTGAGATGGCAGTTGAGCTTTCTCCCCTGAACGTTGAACGCGAACGTGTAGTGACAGGGAGGAAGCTTACTGCTCAACGCGTTGCCCGGTTCCCATGCGGTCACCACCATCCGCCGTGAGTTCGGATCGATCTTAAGCAACTCGATAATTCTTCCGATCTGATCGATCTCCACCACTTCGTATGTGCCCGTCTCGCGGTTGAAGTGAGCACTGGGGAAACGGCGCCAGTACCGACCGTACGCCGTGTCGAGATTCCCGTTCTCGTCAGCCCAGGCATCCCAAATTTTTGTGTGTTGGCGTAGATTGCGAATGTGGTCCTCGCCCGAAAGATACCACAACACCTCGTGAAGCATCGCTTTGAAATTCACCCTTTTCGTGGTGAGAAGAGGAAAGCCTTTTCTGAGATCGACCATATAGTGCTCAGCAAAGGACGAGATGGTGTCGATGCCCGTGCGGTTTTTCTTGTACGTGCCCTTTGTGAGCACACGCTGAACGAGATCGAGATATTCTTGCATGAGCGACAGGAGATGTGTGGATGTGATGATGGTTGTGCGTAAAGTTAGGAAGTCGCCATCTGAGAAGCAATGCTACTTCACGACCGCCGTGCGAAGCGTCCCGACGGCTCCGGCGAACGAAACCAGCAGAAACACCACGAAGGCAACCGACTCGATCAACACGCGTTCAGGATTGCCGACGCCGATGGTCGCGAAACGCAGCACATCGGTATGCCACGTCAGCGGATTGCCGTGCGACAATGTTCTCAGCCACGCCGGCATGGTGTCCAAAGGATAAAACATACTGCTCGCAAACATCAGCATGAAGTAGGCGACGTTCAGAACGGTGTTGAACAGATCGCTGCGATGAATGCGCAGTGCAAGAATCGAAAGAAAGAAAAACCATCCCACTGTGCCGATCACGGTCGCGATGACCAACAATCCGAGCGACGACCACTGAAGGGGGATACCCAAGACGAGCACGCCCGTGGCAACCGTTATGAACGATTGGATGAGAGCAAGCAAACAGTTGAACACGATCTTCCCGACAAGAAACTGTCCGCGCGTCATGGGGTACGTCAGGAACTCGTAGAAGATCCCGTTATCGCGATCCACAAAAAAACCGTACGACGTATTGATGGCGATGCCGAACGAAGCCATCGCGAGCACGCCCGGAAGCAAAAACGTCTGATAGCGAATCGCAGTCCCTTCAATGACGATCCCTTCGGCAAATGCCTTGTCCAAGCCGATGCCGAACATCAATAGATAGAACAGCGGCATGAACAGATCGAAGAACATCCACACCAAGCTCGTAATGCGGATGCGATACTCACGATACAGAAGCGCGAAGATCATCGTCATGCTTCCGGCCCTCCGAGGATTTCGACGAAGGCATCTTCCAATGTGCCGCTCGTGATTTCGACATGCGAGAGGCGAGTTTGCTTCGAAAGCTGCGTGAGAGTTTCCAGCAGTTCGGTCTCGACACCATTCACACACAACTCGACAGTGTTCCTGGTTCGGTGCAAGCGAAGCGGCGCCAGCATCTCGAGCGCTGCCATGATGGGGTCGGTCAACGATTCGAACGTGACACTGATCTCGAACACGTTGGACGCGAGCCGTTTGATCGAGGGGAGGTCACCCGTAGCGACAATACGCCCATGGTGAATCATAACAATGGTATCACAGAGTTCCTCTGCTGCATGAAGGATGTGCGTGGTGAGGAGAATTGTTCGCCCTTTGTGCGCCTGCTCTCGAATCGCCTGCAGCACTGTGCGCTTGTTGATGGGATCCATCCCGGTTGTTGCCTCGTCTAGCAACACGACCGGCTTGTCCACCATGAAGACTTTCGCAACCTGCAGCCGTCTCTTCAATCCGCCGCTCAGATCCATCGCCTTCACATGCGCATGGTCCGTCAGCCCGAACTGCTCCATGGTCTCCAGCACGCGCTTCTCTCGTTGGTGTGAGGGAACGGCGTGAAAGCGCGCGTATGTATGCAGGTTGTCCTTCACCGAGAGATACAGCTCCAAAGCGTTCTCTTGCAGAACAGCACAGATATGTTTGCGAACGGCGAGTCCTTGCCGTTGAACATCGTACCCCAACACGGAGGCGGAACCGCTCGTGGGTGGTATCAAGGTGGTCAGAATACGGAGAAGAGTTGTCTTTCCCGCACCGTTCCTTCCCAACAAGCCGAAGATCTCACCTTCTCGTACCGTGAGCGAAACGCCGTCGAGCGCTCGTACGGGGTGGCGAGATTTTGTCTTGTACATTTTTGCCATATCTTTTATTTCGATGGCAGGATACGTCATATCACTGAGTCGGTCGAGATGAAGTAAGTAAAGGAAAATGACGCGCTCTAGCCAGAGGGAGGCGGAGGAGCCGCTTCGTGCTGTGGTGGACTCGCTGCAACTAAGTCCCGGCACACGGCGTATGAGGTAGCAGGGTTTTTCTCTGACAACGCTTCGGGTTCCATGAATCGATTCATGCTTGTCTCCATCACGTGTCTCCTCTCAGCGGCAGCTCTGGGAGGAGAGAAAACGATCGTTTCGCTGCGCGACTTCAGTACGACTGAAGTGAAGTACGCAGGAATTGAATTGCAGCGAACGATGACGGTGCACATCCGTGCACGCGGTGCAGGCGGGAGCAGGTGCGACAGCGAGCGACAAGGTGCCGATGATATGTTCGCGTACGGATGGATTCTCGATGCCGAACGTCGTGAGGTTGTGTGGAAGATGGATCGATCGAACACGTCGCGCTCACGCGATGACCGTACGTTCGATGGCGAAATCACGTTGCCGAAAGGTGCGTACGAAGTGTACTTCGCTGCAGCCACGTTCACGTACAGCTCCACGTTCAAGAACTTCAGCATGAACATCGACCACCGGGAATCTGGACTGTTCAACGCCGGCATCTATTCGGGCAACCGAGCGTTCGGATGGTTCGAGAAGTTGATCAACCGTTGGTTGGGCGATGACTTGCGAGAGGAATGGACCAAGCGGTCTCCTGAATGGGGAATCGACATTGCTGTGGATGAAGCCAACGCGTCTGCTGTCTCGCTGTTTCGTCCCCCGAAAGAATTTCGCGCCGTGCTGTTCAAAGCGACCGGCGTGGGGGAGAATGTTCACATCCGACAATCATTCGCCGTGCGTGAGCCGATGACGGTGCGTGTGTACGCACTCGGCGAAGGTCTGCGCGGCGAATACGATCTTGCCGATTATGCATGGATCATACAGTCCGCCAACCGGTCACGTGTGTGGGAGATGAAGTGGAAGAATTCGCTTCATGCAGGTGGTGCATCGAAGAACATCAAGTTCGATGGCACGGTGCTTTTGCCGCGCGGCGAGTACACACTGTTCTATGTTACGGACAACAGTCACTCTGCAGCCGATTGGAATTGCGCACCGCCTGCTGACCCGTTGAATTACGGCATTACCCTCTGTGCCGTCGCCGAGCACGAACAAGCGCGCTTCGCCCTTCTTCCCACCACCAAAGACGGACCCGTCATCCTGAGCTTGACGCCGATGCACAACAACGAAACTCGCAACCAAAGCTTCGTGCTTCACAAGGATGCATCGGTGCGCGTCTATGCCATCGGCGAGAGGAGCAATCAGCGCCGTTCGATGGCCGACTACGGGGTGATCCTCGATGCACGCACGCGCACCAAAGTGTGGACGATGGATGTGGACCGCACTGCTCATGCCGGCGGCGCATCGAAGAACCGCCTCATCGACGAGGTCGTCACACTCCCACATGGGACGTACGTGGTGCAGTACGTAACGGACGATTCGCATGCCTACGGTGATTGGAACGCCGACCCGCCCTTCGATCCGGAACACTACGGCATCACGTTGTATGGAGCAAGTGAAGGGTTCGATCCATCCATCGTGGCGAAAGTGGAGAACCAGCGCGAGAGGTTTGCCATCGCGCAATTGATTCGTGTCGGCAGCAGTGAGGAGCGGCAGACATCGTTCAAACTCGAGAAGACCACACGTGTCCGCATCTATGCTCTGGGCGAAGGAGTCAATCGAGAGATGACCGACTACGGCTGGATTACCGACAACAAAACCGGTGCGACCATCTGGGAGATGACGTACTCGATGACGATGCACGCCGGAGGGGCACGCAAAAATCGTCTCGTGAACACGACGATCGTGCTGGATAAAGGCGAGTACACGCTGCACTACGCTACCGACGACAGCCACGCGTATGGCGACTGGAACTCCGCCCCGCCGGAAGATGCGGAGTACTGGGGCATCACACTCTATCCCGATGAAGATGCACCGCCGCCGGTTCCCCCGACACCGCCGAAGCCATAAGTCTGTAACGGCAATTGCTTCTCAATGCGTGATTCTCTACTTTTCTGCCACCACAGCCGACGAGGATTCATGCCCACGACACGACGCGAATTTTTGAAGCGTGCTTCTGCTGTCAGCGCTGGTGCGCTTGCTGCGAATGCACTCTCCGTTTCTGTTTTCAGTGCACCTCCACCGGTGAAGGTGATTGCCATGTCGAGCGGCAACGGCATTCCTGCAGTTACGAAAGCAATGGAATTGCTGCTTGCCGGCGCCGACGCACTCGATGCGGTGATTGCGGGAGTAAACATTGTCGAAGCCGACCCGAACGATACGAGCGTCGGATACGGAGGCTTGCCGAATGAGGAAGGCGTTGTTGAACTCGACGCGGCGGTGATGCATGGTCCCACGCATCGCGCGGGAGCTGTTGCTGCACTCCGTAACATCAAGCACCCGTCAAAAGTCGCGCGTGTGGTTATGGAGCGTACCGATCACGTTCTGCTTGTGGGCGAAGGTGCTCTACGCTTCGCACGCGCTCATGGCTTCATCGAAGAAAACCTTCTTACTGATCGCGCTCGTGAGGAATGGCTGCGATGGAAAGAGAATCTCTCGACGAAAGACGACTGGCTGCCTCCCCACACACCCGATGACAAGGACATCGGCAGTTTGTTCGAGCCGTTCTTCCGTCATACCGGCACGATTCACTGCAGCGCCATCGATCAAAAGGGAAACATCTCCTGCGTGACGACCACGAGCGGACTTGCGTTTAAGATTCCGGGGCGTGTCGGCGATTCGCCGATCATCGGTGCAGGTCTGTATTGCGACAACGAGGTGGGCGCTGCCGGCTCCACGGGTCGGGGAGAAGCCAATCTCATCAACTGCAGCAGCGTGATGGTAGTGGAATTCATGCGGCAAGGCAAATCGCCCGAGCAAGCGTGTCTTGATGCGTGCAAGCGCATCGTCGAACATAACCGCATGCGGCGCCTGCAAGACGACAACGGCAAGCCATCGTTCAATGTCAACTTCTACGCGATCAATAAGCGGGGTGAGTATGGCGCCGCAGCACTGTACAGCGGCAGTAAGTTTGCACTGCACGACGGAACCTCTGCGCGGTTGCTCGACGCCGCGTACTTATACAAACGCTGAACGCCACCGTAGTGCACATTCCTATCCATGCCGTGTGAGGCGTTGGCGTTCGGTCCTTGGTCTCGCGGTGTTCTTCTTCTTTGCCGTTCCCTGTTTTTCGTTTCAGGCCGCTGAGTTCGTCACTCGATCCCGCGATACGCTGAAACTGCGCGATCGTCCGTTCTATTTTGTCGGGGCGAACGCGTATTACCTTCTCGAACAAACTGCACGTGGAGATTCCCACACCGTCCGCGATCTGTTTCGCACTGCCTCACGCCTCGGCATGACCGTCATTCGGACGTGGGGCTTCAATGATTCGGCCGACAGTCTCAATCCTGCCGTCATTCAATACCGGCCCGGTGCGTTCAACGAGCGAGCGCTGCAGGCGTTAGACTACGTTCTGCTGCAAGCTCGACTGCACGGCATGCGCCTTCTGATTCCGCTGGTGAATAATTGGGATGAGTATGGAGGAATGAACCAATACGTTCGATGGCGCATTGCAGCGGGCACAGCCGGAGCACCATCCTCTTCCCGATACAGCTCTTCCGATCTCCAAAGGACGGTAGAGGGTGGAGCTGGACGCAGCTATCGCTATGCCCTCTCCACCCAATTCGGGCACGACGATTTCTACACCGATCCCATCATCAAAGGGTGGTTCACGTCGTATATCGCCACGCTTCTTCTGCGCGTCAATGTTTATACGGGCGTTGCCTACAATGCCGACCCTTTCGTTTTTGGTTGGGAATTGGCAAATGAGCCGCGTTCATCCGATCGGTCGGGAGAGACTGTGCGCAGGTGGGTTGAAGAGATGTCGGCGTACATCAAGTCGCTCGACCCGAACCATTTGGTCGGGACGGGAGAGGAGGGGTTCGACGTCTCGCCGGCAGGCTACTCGACCAGTTCGTACAACAATCAGCACTGGCTGTTCAATGGAACGGCCGGTGTCGCGTTCAAAGCCCATTGCGTGATGCCCTCTATTGACTTTGGCAGTTGCCATTTGTATCCTGAGGCGTGGAATCTCTCGAAGAATGCCGGCGGCGTTTGGATACGAGACCATGCAGCGCTGGCACGTGCTGTTGGGAAACCGATGATTCTTGGAGAGTTCGGCGTGCGTGAGCATCAAGCAGCGAGCTATGAAAGCTGGTTAACGACCGCGCTCTACGACGGTGCGGCTGGTGCATTGGTGTGGCAACTGTTGGAAGGCACGCGCACCGACCGTCAAGGTTACGGCTTCCGCTGTTCGGATGATGCATTGGTTTGCCGTCGCCTGCGTGAAGCAGCAGAGCAGTTTGCGCAGAAGTCGCTTTCGGGTTCGTTGCCGCTGCCGAGTACAGCGCACCTACAGAATATTTATCCGCATCCCTTCAACGATGTCGCGACGATCTCGTACGCACTTCCGTTCGAAGCGTTTGTGCATTTGGCGGTCTTCGATGCGCTCGGTCGGCACGTGACCACCCTGGTTGCAGCACGGCAAGCTGCGGGCGAACGGAAAGAACTGTTCGACGCAACGAGAACGGCAAGCGGCGTGTACTTCGCGCGACTCATCATCGGGAACGCGCCTGCTGCGGCAGAGAAACTCTATCGAGAGACACGAAGGATAATGGTGATTCGTTGAATTTCCCCAACGGTGTTTAGGAGGTTTTTCGCGTATCGAGAACTTGCTCATATCTCCAGGATGGCAATGAAGACATTGGTTGTTTTTGTTTTGGTCGGCATCCTTGTTCCTTTTCAACATGTCGCCGCTCAGCACTACCGAGTGGACACGCTCGCGCAAAGTCCTACAGTTGCGCTGCCTGTGTGCATGGCATTTACACGGGATGCGACGCCGCGGTTTTTCTTCACGGAGAAGAACACGGGCATGGTAAAGATTTTCGAAAACGGCAGAGTCCGGTCCACTCCGTTTGCAACGTTTAGCGTAACGTCGAGCGGCGAGCAGGGATTGTTGGGCATTGCCCTGCACCCGCAATATCCCGATTCGCCGTATGTGTATGTTCAGTACACGCGCAGCGGTGACCGGGCGAATGTTGTGGTGCGGGTGCGGGATTCAAGCGGCCTCGGTGTCGATCCGCGGACCCTTGTTGTCTGTACACGCATCAACACTGCGACCAATCATAACGGCGGCAACTGCCACTTCGGTCCCGACGGAAAACTCTACGTCTCGTTCGGCGACAACGCGGCGTCATCGAACGCGCAAGATTCGAGTGCGACCAACTTGCGCGGGAAAATCTTGCGTCTCAACCCCGACGGATCGATCCCCCCCGACAATCCGTTTCCCGGCACGCCCTTCTGGTCGATCGGTCATCGCAACAGTTTCGATTTCACGTTCGACACCCGTACCGGGATCATGTACTGTACGGAGAACGGACCGTCGTGCGACGACGAAGTCAATCGCGTACCGCCACGTGGGAACATGGGATGGCCCATCGAGGGCAACTGTACGTACACCAACAATCCTGCGTACGTTCGTCCGCTCTACTACTTCCCCAGTTCGCCGCTGCCTGCTCTGACGGGCATCGTGGTGTATCGTGCAACGGCGTTTCCCCGCTTGCGCGGGAAGTTGCTCTTCACGGGCAACAGCTCTCCTACCCTGTGGACGTTGACGCTGACCGAGAACGGCGATACGATTGTTCCAGGCTCATTCGCGACGCTCTTGACGTACTCAACCGGCTTCGCCGATGTGGAAGTGGGACCCGACGGGAATATCTACCTGACCAACGGACCGTATTCTGCGAACCGGCTGTTGCGGCTGCGGCCCATCGCCCCGGTGTTCACGTCGATGCCGCCGACGGATGCGACACAGGACTCGCTCTACATCTACACGCCGACGTTCAGCGGTACGCCGCCGGGGCTTTCGCTCGTTACAGCCCCCGATGGAATGCGCGTCGACTCGACGACGTGGTCGATTCGGTGGAGGCCCACGAACGCACAAGCGCTTCAAGGTGCGCACACCGTGACGCTACGTGCAGAAAACGGCGCTGGGTTCGTCGATCAATCCTTTATCATCTCCGTGGCGAACATCAACGATCCACCCGAAACGTTCCACCTGCTGGCACCGCCGCACGACACGACTCTCGTTTGCAGCGGTACGCCGAACGTTTTCTGCTCGTGGACACAAGCGTTCGATCCCGACCTCGATACAGTGCGCTATCGAGTGCAACTCGATACGGTGAGTACGTTCGATAGTCCGGCGTTGCGCGACACTTCTGCCGGCATCCATCTCTCGTTAAGCGTGCAACTCCCGCGTCTCAATCGTGCTTACTACTGGCGTGTGCTCGCATCCGACGGCCAAGTCCTTGTTCCCAGTGCAGAAGTCCGTCGCTTCCGCATCACCATTATTACATCGGCACCGGAGATCAAGCAAAAGTCGAAAGCAAGCGAAACGAACAACCAAGCCGCGCTCGAGCAGAACTTTCCCAATCCGTTCAATCCCACGACCACCATCCAATACACCCTCCCGAAGGGAGGGTACGTTCGCCTCTCCGTGTTCAATTTGTTGGGAGAGGAAGTAGCAAAGATCTTTGAAGGCGTACAGAGTGCGGGAACATACGAAGTGACCTTCAGTAAGGACGAACTGCCGACCGGCATCTACTTCTATCGGATTCAAGCCCCGGGGTTCGTCGAGACGCGGAAGATGGTCATCACCAAGTAGTATTCACAGGTGCTGCATCAACGGGTGAGTGCACAACGGCGAGGGCGAAGGAGCGGTTCGCCCTTGCTCATTTCACACGCTTGATGACTAAGACCGTCTTGTCGTCCGAGTACTCGACCATGCGGTTGTGGAGTTGGACATTCTCGAGGATGAGCTGGCAGATTTCTTTCGGTGGGCGGTGACGATGGAGTTTCAAATGCTGAATCAGCCGTTTCTCTCCGTACATCTCTCCCTCGCTATTGGTGGCTTCGGTGATTCCGTCGGTATAGAGCAGGAGGATGTCTCCTTTTCTCATGATCGTGAAGTCGGTACGATAGCGCTCGTCGGGAAATGGGCCGAGGATTTGTCCGGTCGCGGGAAGGAGCTCGACCTCGTCGCTCTTGCAGTGGAGCAGAATCGGGTTGCTGTGTCCGGCATTGACGTAGAAAAGCAATCCCTTTTTGTTGGTCGTCAGCTCGATGTACACCATCGAGAGAAATTGTTCGGCGGAGAATGTCCGGTTGAGCAGCTGGTTGATGCGACTGATGAGGGCATCCATTTTGGTTTGATACTCGATGCCCATGCGCAACGCACCGGAGACATAGAGGGCTTGCGCCGCAGCAGAAAGCCCTTTGCTCGCCGCATCGCCCACCACCACACCGATGCGTTCCTTGTCGCCCGAGGCTTGCAAGTAGTCGAAGAAGTCGCCGCCGACGATGCGTTCGGGGAGCGAGACGCCGTACATTTCGTAATGAGAGAATTTCAGCTCATGTTCGGGCAGGATGCTGCGTTGAATTTCGCGCGCCTTGTCGAGGTCCTTTTCAAGTTCTGCGGCTTTCGATTCGATCCGCCGATTACGCAACGCCGTCGTCAGTACTGTGCTGATGATATTCAACGCGTACGCTTCATCCTCTTTCATGTACTCGGCGTTGAATCCGATGACGTACGGGTAAAGGCTGTATCCCTTCCACCGCACCGGATCGCCGACACCCGTTGCGGAGTACAAGCGAATGCCGCGCTGGCGCAAGTACTTGTCGGTTTCGGTTGCTACGATCGTGCGCTTGCGGCCCAGTTGCACAAACATCGGGTAGCTCAGGATGCGCAAGCGAAAATTCTTTCGAATCGACTCGACCTCGCCCGACTGGTAGATCAGGCGGTAGGTTCCCTGCAGCGGCTCGAGTTTCCAAATGCGCCCCCCGCGGATAGGGATCTCTTCGTTGCGAATGATGCTTTCGAGGACGTGGCGAAGCAATTGCTCGTCGGTTCGAAACTTCTTGCTGCTGAAACTCTCGATCGTTCGATAGAGTCGATGCTGGTTCATGCGTCGGACGTCTGGAGGAAGATGGTTAGTGGTGATAGGTCTTTTCGCCTGCGCGTATGGCCACATCCAGATGATCTTCCTTTCGTGGGATGGCGCAGGAATAGAGATCGCTGTACGCACAGTACGGAGTGTAAGCCTTGTTCAGGTCGATCGTGTATACATGCCCGGGATCGGGATGCTCTTCGCCGATCTCGACGTACCGCCCCACGTGGTATGTTTCCGTCCCGGTGGTCTTGTCGGTGAACCAGACGCTCAATACGTTGCGATACAACGCATAGCGTTTCGCATCGTAGGGCGTGAACTTGTACACGTTCAGCCGAATCCTCTTCATCGATCCGTTCTCGTCGGGAACGTCGAACTCGAAATATCCATACCGCAGATTGCGTCGTTCCTCACCTTTGGTCCCGAACACAATCACTGTCTCCGGATGCTCGTAGCGGTGCAGGACGGACTTGCCGCAGTACTGCGGGTCGATAGGATACCACGTGAGACCCTCGTAGCGAACGCTGGTATCGCGCCGGAAGGGCGATTCAGGATCGTTGCGGAAAAACTCGTCCATGGCGGCGCGATGTCGTTCGTTGTCACGAACGATCGCGAGACTATCCTCTGCTGAGAGCGTCGGTCGGGTTTGCTTGCTGCACCCGACCAGTGTTGCCGAGCTGAGAACGATGAAAGCGAGAAACGCGGTTTGATCCATTCGCATAGTGAAAAAGGAGGAATGTTCCGTACAATGGCTGCACGTCAAGATACGGAGCACCAGTTTGACAAGCAAAAAGAATCCTCCCGCGCCGGAGGCTTGAATTCAGCAACCCGAAGGTGTATCTTCCAGTCGTCGATGCACTTCTTCTCTCACACACAATCCATGGTCATCGCCATGACAAAGCTTCTTGTCGTCGTCACTACCTTCGTTGCGGCTCTCGCTGCGATCGGATTCATCGAGGTACAAACGCGTGTCGTTCGTTCTCTCGAACTCGTCGGCATCCCGAATGCGTTCGTCAAAGACTGTATGTGGTCGAGCTTCAGCGGCAGGTACTTCTCCTATCCGAGCGTGGAGAAGCTGAAAAAGGTCGCTGCCGGAGATCGTGCGGCAGTCGTGCGCGAGATTGCAGAGTTTGCTAAACACTATACGCGGTCCGAAGAATTTCGGCAGAAGTATCAGCAATTTCGCGAAGACCAAAAACCCGAAAAGCCTGCTCCTCCCCCAACAGCAGAGCAGCGCCGCCGCACCGACAAAGCGGAGTTGCAGAAGAGTCTTCGGGAAATGGAAGCGAACATGAAACAGGCCCCAGCCGATCAAAAGCCCGTCTTCGAACAGACACTCAGCCTGATGAAACAGCAGGTGAAGGAAATCGACAACCCGAACAATGCTATGTATTCTGCCGAGATGGATAAGTACAGCAAGCAATCATACGAGATGGAGTTGACAGAGTACGCCAAGCGTATGCAAGAGTGGGAGCGAGCATATCCTCCATCGCCCAACCCGATGATCAAGAAATGGCTGACGCAGTTCCTCGAGGAGTCGCGCGATGTCGATTTCGCCGCGAAGCTCAGACAAGATGAACAGGGGGAAGATGGTCTTCGCCGATGCTGCGTATGAACAGCGATCGGGCAACTGGAAGATGTGCTATCGCGCTGGTCGCGACGTGGTGCAGGCTGGTCGCGTTGAGGCCGAACGTTGGCTGAGAGAATTGCAGAATCACTGAGCGGCAATCCATCGTACACATCATCAACACTATCTTTCCACATTCAATAGGGAGGATGCTCTATGCGATTTCGTGTTGTGGCGTTTCTTCTTCTTTTCGTTCCGACGTCGCTCCTCGCGCAGAAGATTGGCGTGCTGCCGTTCGAAGACGCGTCGGGTGTCGGTCCTCAGTTCGGCGAGAACGTTGCGAAGTTCATTCGCTCAGAGTTCTTGAAGAATAAGAACGTCACGCCCAAGTTCATTCCATACAAGCCTGCCGAAGGCGAGCCGATGGCAGTGGATGTCGATCAAGCGTTCGCTCTTGGGAAGAAGAACGGCGTGGACTATGTGGTGATCGGAACGATACTCGAAGCAGAAGCCAGCAGTAGTTCGACGGGCCTCGGCGGCATTCGCGTGTTCGGTCAGTCGGTGGGGTCGAATGTGCGGACGGTCTCGGCAACGATCACCCTGCAAGGCGATTTGCTCTCGGTGAAAGAGGGGAAGCTCATCGAGAGTTTCCGTGTGGAAGGCAGCAACACCGATGCCTCGGTCGGTGCGGATGTTTCGACGCGCTGGGGGAGCTTGAGCGCGGACAACAATGCCGACAACTCGCCGAATGCCAAAGCGCTGCGCGAAGCGGTGGAAAAATTAGTGAAGGAGATGCTGGAGAAACTCCACGAGTAGGCAGCTTATCCGCCGTAGATTTCCTCGACGCCGTACCTGCCCGCCGCCCACAAGGCGAGATTGGTGCACAGTGCGGCGATCGCATGTTTTTCGGCATCCTTCCGCACGACGAGGTCGTACGTGTCGGCGACGAACTTCATGTTGCGCAGAATCTTTCCAACCTGCTCTTTCTTGACCGCGCCGTGCCAGTAGGCGACCTGCGCCTTGATCATTTCGCCGTGACGTCGGAGCAACTCACCCATGGGGAACACCTTTTGGCTGAGCGGCGTGCGAGGCGCGCAAATCTGACACAAGTCCTCGAAGTACTCGTCCCAGTGTGTCGCGAAGGTGTGATTCTCCGGCCGGCGTAAGTAGCGAGCACGTTCGAGCGAAAAGCGCGCTTTGGTGCGCACGCGAAAACGAGGCACCACCGGATGCAAGTCGTACAACGTTTGCGTGATGGAAGGGTCGGCTTCGTCCATCTCTTTGTACACCCACCGCTTCTTCAATTGCCGCCACGTGGCGACGTACACCACGGGAGCTTTGCTGCTGTCGAGATAGATGAATCGTCCTTTCTCTGCGCCGACGACGGTGATCCAATGCCCCCAGCCATCGACGCACAGCAACGCAGGATAGCCGCGTTTGAGTGTGAGAAGGAGTTCGCGTTTCGCACGGAGAGCGTTCTTCTCTCGCACCACTTTCATCTCGCAGTGAAATGCCTTCGCGGCTTTGCCGAGCTGAATCTCGTCGGTGCCGTACCACCAGGTGGAGCCGGCGATGGCGCTCAATTCCTTTTCGTTCACGAATTCACCCAGCATGATGAGTGCATGCTTCAAGGCGAACGGTCCGCATTGCCATTTATTTGGTTGAGGGTACAGGCTCATACATGTCGAGTTGAAAAAAACCTTGCTTCACATACTTGCCCATCCGCGGTCTTCTTGGCAAGTGGAGGAAAATAGACAACAAGAGGTGAAAATCCAAGGGTGGTCTTCGGCAAAAAAAATGGGCAGTTTTCTTAGGAAATTGGTCAAGTGGCGCGAACACCGGCAGAAGCTTGAGAGCAGAAGGGGATGAACGGCACTCAAGCATCGAGCGCGGTTCGTACCTTCAGCTGCAGGTCATTCGGCGTGTAGGGTTTTTGCAGAACGTGCTTGGCACCAAGTGGGAGCACCTGTGCCTTCTGTTCGGGATCGATGTAGCCGCTGGTGAGTATGAAACGCACCTGCGGGTTGATCTCCAACAACTGTTGAAACACATCGATGCCGTTGAGTTTGGGCAAGCCGAGATCGGAGATGACAAGATCGATCGTTTGCCAGCGTTCGCGGTATGTCGCAACGGTGTGTTCACCATCGGTGGAGGTGATAACAGTGTAGCCGTGTGTTTCGAGAACGGCTTGAGCAAGTTCGAGCAGTGGTGCCTCGTCTTCGACGATGAGGATGGTTTTCGTTCCTGAGGCGAGCGCCTCCGAAAATTCGGCGCGTGTAGGTTGCGTTCCTTCACCTTTTGCTTTTGCAGGAAGGTACACCGTGAAGGTCGAACCTTCACCGGGAGTGCTGACCACGTCGATATAGCCTGCGTGTCCCTCGACGATGCCGTACACAACCGCCAAGCCCAGTCCTGTGCCTTTGCCCCGTTCCTTGGTCGTAAAGAACGGTTCAAACACACGGCGTCGCACCTCTTCCGACATGCCGGTCCCTGTATCATGGACTTCTGCAACCACATAGTGCTGCGAGAGCGCGCCGGGGAACTTTGCGTCCATCTCCTCGGCTGTTGCAATACGAGTCGCCAACGTGAGTCTTCCGCCGTTCGGCATTGCATCGCGTGCGTTCACGCAGAGATTGATCAAGACTTGGTGCATTTGGTTGACGTCGGCGGTGATCAGCGGTAGTCCTCCTCCGAGTTTGGTCTGGATGGTGATCGTTTTCGGAAATGTTTCGCTGAGCAGACGAGCGACGTCGGCGACGATGGTGTTGAGGTGCGCGGTTTCGAGTTGGACCTCTGCTTTCCGGGCGAAGGTGAGGAGTTGGCGAACGAGTCCC
This sequence comes from Ignavibacteria bacterium, assembly GCA_040290295.1. GTDB lineage: Bacteria > Bacteroidota > Ignavibacteria > UBA10030 > UBA6906 > CAADGV01. The sequence continues at coordinate 110,011 of PSMW01000005.1, read as the reverse complement.
GACCCGCGCTGCGATGCGCTGATGATCGCTTCCATCCCGCGTTTGACACGGTGCGGATCATGGATGAAGCGCTGAACCGTCGCCGCATGGCCCAAGATGATGCCAAGGATGTTGTTAAAGTCATGTGCGATGCCGCCCGCGAGCGTACCCAAACTTTCCCAGCGCTGGATTTCCGTCAGGTGTTTTTCCAACGCTTTCTGAGTCGTGACATCGCGAAGCATACCGGAGATGATGTTGTTGTCGAGCGATGCACTGACCAGCACCGTGCGTTCATGGTGGTGCTTGGTCAGCAACTGGAGCTCGAAGTTGGTGACCTTACCGTAGCGCTTCAACTCTTCGAGGAAACGTTCTCGGTCTGCGACGTTCTCGTAATGCATTAACGCGCTGCGCGTCAACATCTCCTCCTGTGAATCGAACTCGAACATCTGGACCATCGCGGGATTCACGTACAGCAGCTCGCCCCAGACGTTACTTTTGAAAACGCCTACCGCAGCGTTCTCGACCAAGTCTTTGTACACTTTCTCCGATGCTGAAAGTGCTTTCTCCAGTGCCAGCTCTCGTGCAAGTTCCTCGCGTAAGATCGCCGTGCGTTCGATGATGATCCGTTCCAGATCGTCTTTCAGATTCTTGAATTTGAAGAGAAGGACCGCTACCACGAAGTACATCACCGTCCTCATGCCGGCATTCCAGAAGATGTAGCCCGGAATCACTCCCTCTTCCATCTGCGTGAGGGCATTGGCGGTGAACCACGCCAAGCCGGAGATGAGGCTCAGCGTGATGCCGCCGAACCATCGAGCGTACCAGGTCGCGAACATGACGGGAATGAGATAGAAAACCGTTACGCCGATCTTCGGCCCGGTGATGTAGTCCAACACTCCCAAGGTAGTGGCACCGGCTATAGCGGTGAGCACCACGAGCGTCGGTGATTGTAAGAGAGAGCGTGTGAAGTCTTTGAAGTTCACGTTCGTGTTGTTTCTACGAATGAGCATGCGTGTTCGAGGGAACGGAACGCACGGTTGCGTCTTCTTTCCTCATGAAACTGCGAACGACCGTCAGCACCATCAACGACACGCCCGCGAGTGCTGCTGCCGATCCTACCCAACGAACTGCGGTTGCCAACGGCGCTGCTGCATCCCAATGCTCCGGGAGAAGAATGTGCCCATCGTGCACAAGTCCTTCATGTATGCGCTTGAGGTTTCTGTACGGTGCGTCGGCAATGTACACAGATGCGTTGATCAGACTTCTCTGTTTGCCATCACGCGTCGGTGCCCGCTGTGTGCTACCGTTTCGTGTCGCGGTAGAACACGATCAAGTCGGTGCTCACCGGTTGAGCTCCCAGTTGCCGTAGCATGGTGACGATCTGCCCTCGATGATAGCTCGAATGGTTGACGACGTGTTGGAACGCTTGCCAATACACGTGTCGGTACGCGTCGCCTTTAAGCGTTTGCATTTCAAAGACGTCCTGTAACTTCTTGTCGGTCATGGTGGCGATCCACTGCGCAGTATCGTGCCCAACCTGTTTCCAGATGGCACGAAGCTCTGCGGCCGTTGCGAAGTTCTCGGCTTTCAGGAATGGCTGGGGATTTCCAAGGAAACGCTCGAGCCACACTTTCTCAGCCCCGACGATGTGCGTGAGCGTATCGTGGATGCTGCCGTGGCTACTCTTCATCTCCTGCTTGTAGTGTTCAAGCGGGAGAAGGGCAACGGTGTCGAAGATGCGGTTGTTTGCCCACGCGTTGTAGGCATGTAAAGTTTTGATCTCCTGCAAGGTCATGAAAGCCTCCGATGATCGTTAGCGAGTCATGGTGATGATATTGTACATCAAGATGATAGCGAAGAGCAGAAACGCGCTGCCGGCAAAGCGAAAAATGTAGGTGATGAACGAAGGGGTGAGCTTTGCATGATGTTTCATGATGAAGCGGATCATGACAGCGAACCAGAGCAACGTCCCGATGCCGAAGCCGACTGCGTAGAAGATACTTGCGCTGAATGTCCTCTCGAGAATGTGTTGTGCTTGAAGGTAGCCGATCGCCGCGATCATCGACGGGAGAAAGCTCGGCGTGGCAAGATTGGTGATGGCAATGAGTGTTCCCAGGAAGAACGGCGAGCCGTGTCCCATCTTGCGGGCGCGTTCTTCTTGCTTGCGCTCGCGCTCGGCGATGGCGCGTTCGGTTTCGGGGTTGTGCTTGTCCAAGATGTAGTGAACCCCGAGCGCCAGGAGAATCGCGAAGCAGAGGAGTTGGAAACCAAGCGAGAGCCACCGATTTGCAGAAAAGTAATTACTCAACAACTGGACGAGATTGGAAGAAGCAAACGCCGCCAAGAGATTGTAGAAGATGTCCATCACGGCGGCTCCCGATCCGACGAGCATGGCGGCTTTATATTCCTTACTCACCGCCTTCTTCATGAAAGCAAGCGCCAACGGGCCCGGAGGAATGGAGAGCGAGAAACCTAAGAGTATCCCAAGGAGCAAAGCGGTAAGCATTTACGGGCTGACCTCCAGTCTGGGATGCTCGGGCGATACCGCCGCGCGTGCTCGTAGGTGCTCCACACGAGTGCGCATTGCGGCAAGGAGCGAGGCAGCTTCCGGCATTTGACGTAACGAAGCAAGAACGGGATCATTTTCGATCCAACGCCACCACGCCAGTCCGCGGGCGAGCACCTCGTGGAGAGCGTTCACAGCGCGTTGCCTGTTGCCTGTCGCAACGTACGCTCGACAGAGATCGTAGGCGGGACCACTCTCTTTTCCCCATTCCTTCAACTGCTGCGAGGCAAGGCTGATCGCTTTCTCCAGTAGTGCGTTGCCGCGAGCAGTGTTGCCGCGTCGCAGCGCCAGGAAACCTAATTGTGTGAAAGGAGCGCCTTGTTCGCCGACGAGCGCTCGCCAACGCTCGAAGTGTGGCTCCGCGGCTCCATACTCTTGGGCGAACAACCGAGCCTCTGCAGCCATGGCAAGTAGGTACACTGCATCGGGAATCCGTGCGACGGCGCTGTCGGCAAGGGCGAACGCCTCCTCATAACGCCCGTTGAGAAAGCGCAGTTGAATGAGGTTGGCATACGCATCCGGTTGCTCAGGATCGAGTTGGAGTGCTCGGCGGAAATACTGCTCGGCGAGACTGTCGCTCGCTGCGCCTAAATACGCTTCACCTAAGCCGACGTAGTAGGTTGCACGTCCGGGTGTAAGCTGGATCGCTTTGACATACAAAGGCATCGCGTCATCGTATCGCCCCCATGCTGAGTATGTGAAGGCGATATTGTACGCTACCGACGCGAAGTTGGGATTGATGCGTAGCGCCTTTTGGTATTCTGCCATGGCTTTGGTGTAGGCTCCGCGCTGAGCGTACGCGAGACCCAATGCCTTGTATGGCTCGGCGATGTCGGGATCGAGTTCGATGGCGCGATGGCTCAGAGCTAGTGAGGAGTCCGCCCATGTTTGAGGAAAATCGAATCGTTGCACGCGCTGGCTGTAGGCATCGGCGAGTCCCGCGTAAGCGAGCGCGTAGTGTGGGTCCAGACTGATCGCCTGCTTGAACATTGCGATCGCGCGTTCGTTATCCTCTTTGGTGTAACGGTTGTAATAGTCGCGTCCGCGAAGGAAGAATCCGTACGCCTCCAAACTGCCCGTTGGGCGCTTCTCGATCCGTTCGGTCTCTTCCGGCGAGAGTTGCGTCTTCAACGCTGCTGCGATGCGCTGTGCGACATCAGTTTGAATGGCGAAGACATCACGCAATTCTCTATCGTACTGTTCCGACCACAGTTGTTCGCCGTCCGCAGTGTTGATCAAGACTCCGCGGATGCGGACGCGCTTGTCTTCTCGCCGTACGCTTCCCTCGAGAAGCGCCGCGACGCCCAACTCCTCGCCGATAGCGTGCACATCCAACGTTTCTTGCCCCCGATACTTCATGACCGACGATCGCGCGATCACGCGCAACTCGCCTATCTTCGACAGTTGTGTGAGAATATCTTCCATGATACCGTCGGTGAAGTAGTCGTCTTGTGGAGATGCACTCATATTCTTGAACGGTAGAACGGCGATCGATTTGCCGACACGCGCCGGGAGGGGCGAACGCGGCGACCGGGCAACAGCAAGCGAAACTCCGACGGCAACGACGAAGATCAACGCGTGCAGGATGCCCTCTTTCGCTCTCACCCGTTGCGATCCAGGAGAGCCGTGATACCATGCGAACACGAATGCACTTGCCAAGCCGCATGTCAACAGCGTCACGGCCATCGGGAAGAGCCATGCCGGCAACCCGTACACGTCCGTGAACAGCCGCACGATGCCGATGGTTGTCAACGCCGTGCTTATGTAGATCGTCATCGTCTTGCGGACATTGCGTACGTTGACTTCGGCAATGAATGCCTTCAACACGGACATGTAAAGAGGTCGAGGTGGTGTTCGAGGATCGCTGGGGCTGAACCTGCTTCAAAATACGTATTCGACACGGGATGTGCAATCTGCTTGTGTGCTAACGGTTGGCTTGCGCCACCAGCTCGGCAAGTTTCTGGAGCGCGGCGAGCGGCGTCAGTGCATTTACATCGATCTTCCGCAGTTCTTCCCGCAGCGCGTCGTCTTTCATTTCGAAGAGCGTCATCTGTACGTTGGGAGTAACTCGTCCCCGACGTTTGTTGCTCGCTGCCTGTGTCCTCGCGCGCTCGGCATCGTCGTGAATGCTCAATTCCTCTTTCTCCAAGTTGTTGAGGATGGTCTTTGCTCGCTCGGTGATTTCTTCCGGCATGCCCGCCATCTGCGCTACTTGAATGCCGTATGAATGATCGGCAGAACCGGGGGTCACTTTGTGCAGGAAGACGACCTTCTCGCCGTACTCTCGCACCTCCACCTTGTAGTTCTTGATGCGTGGAAAGAGCGCGGCAAGCTCGTTCAGTTCATGATAGTGGGTAGCAAAGAGTGTTCGTGCGCCGACCCGTTCGTGCAGGTACTCCGTCAGTGCCCACGCGATGCTGATGCCGTCGAAGGTGCTGGTGCCGCGTCCGACTTCGTCGAGCAGCACCAAGCTGCGTTGGGTGGCGGTGTTGACGATGTGGGCTGCTTCGTGCATCTCGACGAGAAAGGTGCTTTCGCCCGACGCGATATTGTCACTTGCTCCCACGCGCGTATAAATCTTGTCCACTAATCCGATGGTTGCTCGTTGTGCCGGGACGAAGCTCCCGATCTGCGCCAGCAAAACGATCAAGCCGGTCATTCGCAGGTAACTCGACTTGCCGCTCATGTTCGGTCCGGTGATGATGAGAATTTGATCGGATGCCGTATCGACCTTCACGTCGTTGGGAGTGTAGGTATCGCCCGGTGGCAGCAGGCGTTCGATGACGGGGTGGCGCCCGCCGACAATGTGGATGAGTGTGGAGTCGTTGACCTCGGGGCGCACATATCCATATGCGACGGCCGAGCGGGCGAGCGCGGCAAGGCAATCGAGTGCTGCGATCATCTGCGCGTCGGTTTGTATCGCTGCGGCATGCTCGGCGATGGTCATGCGCAGTTCGTCGAACAACTGGGTTTCGAGTGCGAGGATCTTTTCCTCTGCATGAAGGATCTTCTCTTCGTATTCCTTCAACTCCGGCGTGATATAGCGTTCAGCATTCGCCAGCGTCTGTTTACGGATGTAGTTTTCGGGTATCTTGTCCTTGTGCGTGTTGGTGACCTCGATGTAATACCCGAACACATTATTGAAGCCCACCTTGAGCGAGCCGATGCCTGTGCGCTCTCGCTCGGTTTTTTGCAATTCAGCAATCCAGCGTTTGCCGTCCAATGTCAGCGTGCGAAGACTATCCAACTCCGCGTTGTAGCCTCGGCGGATGACGCCGCCATCGGCGAGTGTTGCCGGCGCGTCGGGTTCCAGCGCGGCCTCGATGCGTGCAACGATCTCGGGAAGAGGCTGAAGCCGTTCGTGGATCGACTTCAGCACATCGCCCTGGAGTGTTGCCGTCTGCTGTTTGATGGCGGCAATTTCTTTCAACATGACCTTCATCGCCACCACCTCGCGCGGTACTGCACGCCCCGTACAGATTTTGGCGTTCAGGCGCTCCAGATCGCCGATGCGTTGCAGGAGCGACACGATCCGGTCTCGAACGTCGGTCTTCTGCACAAGTTCCTCGACGGCCGCAAGTCTTCGCTGAATCGGTTCGAGAGCGTTGAGCGGCTGGTTGATCCACCGCTTCAGCATTCTCCCGCCCATTGGTGTTTCGGTCTTATCCAGCACAGCAAAGAGCGTCCCCTCGCTCGATCCGGAGAGCGACGAGAGAATTTCGAGATTGCGTTTTGTCGAGGGATCGAGAACGATGTACTCGCCCACGTCGTAGCGGCGCAGAGAGGTAATGTGGGGGAGATGGGCTTTCTGTGTCTCGCGCAGGTAGTGCATGGCAGCCCCAGCCGAAACGATGCCCAGCCGCAATTCTTCCACACCGAACCCCTTGAGCGATTGGGTATGGAATTGTGTGATGAGCTGCTCGTAAGCGTAATCGAACGTGAACACCCAATCGTCCACTTTGGTGAAGATGCCGCCGTATGCGTTGCGCACCATCTCCTGCAACGACGCGGCGTCGCGCTTCTGGACAAGCAGTTCGGACGGCGCGACGGTGGCAAGTTGTTCCGCTAAGTGCTTGAGGGGAAACTCGGCGACGTGGAATTCCCCCGTCGAAACATCCACAAACGAAAACCCGACCGGGTCGCTCGCGGCAGCCACCGCCGTCGGCAGCGCGACGGCAGCGAGATAGTTGTTGCGCTTCTGATCGAGCACCTTGTCGCTGAACGCAACGCCGGGTGTGACCACCTCGATCACGTCGCGCTTGACGATGCCCTTGGCAAACCGTGGGTCTTCGAGCTGCTCGCACACAGCGACGCGGTACCCGGCCTTGAGGAGTTTTGGGAGATACGATTCGAGCGCATGATGAGGAAACCCAGCCAGCGGGACATCGCCCGCGGCGCCGTTGCCGCGCTTGGTCAGCGTAATGCCGAGCACCTTCGAGGTGATCTTGGCGTCTTCCTCGAACGTCTCGAAGAAATCACCCATACGAAACAGCAGTATCGTGTGGGGATACTTCGCCTTGACGGCAGCGTACTGTTTCATGAGAGGTGTGGACATGGCTTGGTTCGTACCTGAGCGTACAGCAGTTGCACAATGCTTGTGCATCAATTAACCGAAATCACCTCCGAAAATCAACGCGAGTGTTTTTCCTCTTTGAGGATCGATGCGGATGCTTTCTTTTCTAACATCCGTGAGTGGTGCACGCAACGATGCACGAGCGCGAAGAGGATGAAAATGTTTTGACTCCCGTTTCAAGCCACGCCACCGTCCTGATCGGACATGAGGAAGAGAAGGATGGCGATCTTTGAAAGTGGGCTTTCGTCCTTTGCCTCTTCGCGCCTTCGTGGAAGGTTCTCTATCGCGATCGAGACTTATTGCCTGTCCCTGCCAACTTTCGTACATTGCACACGCAATGCGCAACCCAATTCGTGCAATACGTTCGTACGTCGAGGGCTTCGGACTGGTGGAACAGGCGCAGGTCGTTGCCTCGACCGCCGTCATCGTAACGATGGCAACCATCCTTGCCGCCATCCTTTTGACGGGCGAGACGCTGCGATGGACGGACTTCATCAGTGTGTTGGCGGTGGGACTCATCGGCTTTTTCAGCGTGCTGTTCTCACTCCAGTACGCGCGCCAGCTCGATGAACAGCGGCGCCAGTTGCTCGCCATCAGTACCATTGCTGAAGCCGTCAACAGGTCGGTCGAGGTGGAGCACGTGTTGCAAACGGCGTTGGACAAGGCGACGCAATTGCTCGATACACCTTACGGCTGGATCTATCTCCTGGATGGTGAGCAGATGGCATGGAAGAGTGCGAAAGGCACCTCGAAAGATTTTCTCCGCCTTCCAACGCATGCACACATTCCTCCGTCGGCCTGGCTGCATCAACCGCGTGTCGAGCGTGAGCGTTTGGTGGACAGCATCGGCAAGATCGACCCGGAACTGAAAACGTTGGGGATCCAATTCTGGGCTTCGGTTCCGTTGCGCTCGATCGACAGCGTGTTGGGTGTGTTGGTTGTTGCGGGAACGGCGTTCGATATGTTTTCCGCCAAGCAAGCCGACCTGATGGAAGCGTTCGGCAATCAGATCAGCGTGGCATTGAACAACGCACAACTGTTCGATCGCGTGAAGCGATCCGAGCGCCTGTATTCCGATCTGTTCGAACATTCGCCCGATATCTACATCAGCGTGAATCGTGATCGCATGATCACCGGGTGCAATCTCACGGGCGCACGCATGCTCGGGTACGACAAGAGCGCGCTGCTCGGACGCCGGTTCGAACACCTGTTCGAACCCGAACGGCAGCAAGCACTCGACGAGTTGCTCATCCGCATGTTTTTGGAGGGGCGCGGCATCAGCAATCTGGAGGAACGGATGGTGCGCAAGGACGGGACGGGGTTCTACGTCAACATCAACTCATCGCTCGTCTTTGCCGAGGATGGGTCCACGATCCATGCAAGGATTGTTGCGCGCGACATTACCGAACGCAAGCGGATGGAAGCCGCGCTTCTGCATGCCCAGAAGATCGACAGCATCGGCAACCTTGCCGGCGGCATTGCTCACGATTTCAACAACATCCTTGCGGCGATCCTCGGCTCCGCCACCATCATGCGGCGGCACATGCCCAAAGACCATGACGTTGCGAAGTACGTGCACATCATCGAAGACGCTGCGCACCGCGGTTCGTCGCTCACGCGCCAATTGCTGACGTTTGCACGCAAGACCGAGAATATCGTCAAGCCGGTGGATGTGCATCGCTTGATCAATGCAACGCTCATTTTGTTCGAGCGAAGCGTGAGCAAAGAGATCATTGTTGAGAAGCATTTTACTCCCGAGGCATTACAGGTGAACGGCGACGAGGGACAGATTCAGCAAGCGCTGCTCAATGTGTTGCTGAACGCTCGCGACGCCATGCCGAACGGCGCGTCACCATCAGCACGGCGCATGTGAATGTGGATGCGCATACCGTGACGCACTATGCATCGGTGAAGCCGGGACGCTTCGTTGCCATCACGATCACCGATACCGGTATCGGCATCGACGAGAAAAACAAGCTGCGCGTATTCGAACCGTGGTTCACCACAAAGGAGTTCGGTACAGGACTGGGCTTATCTGTGGTCTATGGCGTGGTGCAGAGTCACGGCGGATTCGTCAATCTGGAAAGCGAGGTGGGCAAGGGGACGTCCTTTACCATCTTTCTACCCAGTTCGGATGTACAGGTGCGTGTTGCCGCCGAACAACGGCGCATGCGCTTGCCGCGCGGCAGCGAACATATCTTGATCATCGATGATGAGGTGAGTGTCTGTGAAATTGCGCGGGACATGCTTTCGAATCTCGGCTACACCGTCACCGCAGCACACGACGGCAAGGCGGGCGTCGCATTGTACCGCACACGGCGTGCGTCGATCGATTTGGTGTTGATGAATATGAATATGCCGCTGATGGGCGGACGCGAAACGTTTCATCAGTTGAAAGCCATCAATCCCGATCTCCCGATTGTGATCCTCACCGGGCACGGGCGCGCCAGCATCGAGGAAGCGTCATGGTCATCGGCGATCAGCGGCTATCTCCCAAAGCCTTTCCAACTGGAAGACCTTGCCACGAAAGTGCGTTCCGTGCTCGACAACCGTCGGCAACCGGCGATGACCTCGTAACTGGTGCAGAAGCTATGGATCCGTTCTTCACCTTCCTGAAACAAGCGCGTGAAGCAAGCGGCATTCCTCTCGAAGAAATTTCTGATCAGACGTTGATCAATTTGAAAATGTTGGAAGCGCTCGAACGAGGGGAAGTGGATGCGCTGCCGCAAGCGTACATTCGCGCGTTCATCCGTGAGTATGCCTCAACGATCGGACTGGATCCGCACGAGACCATGCGGCGCTATGACGCGTGGCTCGCACAACAGGCGCCTCCCGAGCCGACGAGGGGACGCGAGGCACCACCCCCTGAACGCAAAGCGGTGAGCGAAACCTTGCCTGCTGTTGTTTCACACATTCCCGCTGCATGGAAGATTATCATCGCCGTCGTCTTTCTCGTGCTCTTAGATATCGTGGTGTGGGACGCCCTGCACAAGGAACCGACACAACAGGTGAGGGAGGTGCCGTTTCGTGAGGTGGTGAAGGAGGTAGAATCGCGCGGGGCGCACCGCGATACCACGCGCACCAACGCGCTCGGCGCACTGCCGGCCTCGGTGGGCGACAGCCTGACCCTTGCAGCCACCACCACCGATAGCGTATGGATGGAGATGATTGTGGACGACTCTCTGCGGTCGCAGCACTTTCTCTATCCCAACACCTCGAGGCAATGGAAGGCGAAGACACGCTTCACGCTGCTGACCGTCGGTAATCCCACAGCCATCTCCTTCACGCTCGATAACAAACCCGTGTCCATCCCGTTTCGCCGCGGGTACGTGACACGCAACGTGACACTCGATCGTTCATCCTTGCGATAACCTATGGCAACGGTTCCCGATACGATCATTGCACGCGTCGAGAAGCTGCGCAAAGAGCTTCACGAACACGACTACCGTTACTACGTCCTTGCCGAGCCGACCATCTCCGATGAGGAATACGACCGGCTGA